>NZ_CP077092.1:4995833-5305000 GCF_014268585.2 Pseudomonas iranensis | reverse complement strand
GAGAGCGCCTGCCTTGCACGCAGGAGGTCAGCGGTTCGATCCCGCTTGGCTCCACCACTACTGCTTCTGAAGTTTGAAAGCTTAGAAATGAGCATTCCACCGGTATGGTGATGAATGTTGATTTCTAGTCTTTGACTAGATCGTTCTTTAAAAATTTGGGTATGTGATAGAAAGATAGACTGAACGTTACTTTCACTGGTAACGGATCAGGCTAAGGTAAAATTTGTGAGTTCTCTTAGTTGAGAAATTCGAATTTTCGGCGAATGTCGTCTTCACAGTATAACCAGATTGCTTGGGGTTATATGGTCAAGTGAAGAAGCGCATACGGTGGATGCCTTGGCAGTCAGAGGCGATGAAAGACGTGGTAGCCTGCGAAAAGCTTCGGGGAGTCGGCAAACAGACTTTGATCCGGAGATGTCTGAATGGGGGAACCCAGCCATCATAAGATGGTTATCTTGTACTGAATACATAGGTGCAAGAGGCGAACCAGGGGAACTGAAACATCTAAGTACCCTGAGGAAAAGAAATCAACCGAGATTCCCTTAGTAGTGGCGAGCGAACGGGGACTAGCCCTTAAGTTGATTTGAGATTAGCGGAACGCTCTGGAAAGTGCGGCCATAGTGGGTGATAGCCCTGTACGCGAAAATCTCTTATCAATGAAATCGAGTAGGACGGAGCACGAGAAACTTTGTCTGAATATGGGGGGACCATCCTCCAAGGCTAAATACTACTGACTGACCGATAGTGAACTAGTACCGTGAGGGAAAGGCGAAAAGAACCCCGGAGAGGGGAGTGAAATAGATCCTGAAACCGTATGCGTACAAGCAGTGGGAGCAGACTTTGTTCTGTGACTGCGTACCTTTTGTATAATGGGTCAGCGACTTATTTTCAGTGGCGAGCTTAACCGAATAGGGGAGGCGTAGCGAAAGCGAGTCTTAATAGGGCGTCTAGTCGCTGGGAATAGACCCGAAACCGGGCGATCTATCCATGGGCAGGTTGAAGGTTAGGTAACACTGACTGGAGGACCGAACCGACTACCGTTGAAAAGTTAGCGGATGACCTGTGGATCGGAGTGAAAGGCTAATCAAGCTCGGAGATAGCTGGTTCTCCTCGAAAGCTATTTAGGTAGCGCCTCATGTATCACTGTAGGGGGTAGAGCACTGTTTCGGCTAGGGGGTCATCCCGACTTACCAAACCGATGCAAACTCCGAATACCTACAAGTGCCGAGCATGGGAGACACACGGCGGGTGCTAACGTCCGTCGTGAAAAGGGAAACAACCCAGACCGTCAGCTAAGGTCCCAAAGTTATGGTTAAGTGGGAAACGATGTGGGAAGGCTTAGACAGCTAGGAGGTTGGCTTAGAAGCAGCCACCCTTTAAAGAAAGCGTAATAGCTCACTAGTCGAGTCGGCCTGCGCGGAAGATGTAACGGGGCTCAAACCATACACCGAAGCTACGGGTATCACCTTCGGGTGATGCGGTAGAGGAGCGTTCTGTAAGCCTGTGAAGGTGAGTTGAGAAGCTTGCTGGAGGTATCAGAAGTGCGAATGCTGACATGAGTAACGACAATGGGTGTGAAAAACACCCACGCCGAAAGACCAAGGTTTCCTGCGCAACGTTAATCGACGCAGGGTTAGTCGGTCCCTAAGGCGAGGCTGAAAAGCGTAGTCGATGGAAAACAGGTTAATATTCCTGTACTTCTGGTTATTGCGATGGAGGGACGGAGAAGGCTAGGCCAGCTTGGCGTTGGTTGTCCAAGTTTAAGGTGGTAGGCTGAGATCTTAGGTAAATCCGGGATCTTAAGGCCGAGAGCTGATGACGAGTTACCCTTTGGGTGACGAAGTGGTTGATGCCATGCTTCCAAGAAAAGCTTCTAAGCTTCAGGTAACCAGGAACCGTACCCCAAACCGACACAGGTGGTTGGGTAGAGAATACCAAGGCGCTTGAGAGAACTCGGGTGAAGGAACTAGGCAAAATGGCACCGTAACTTCGGGAGAAGGTGCGCCGGTGAGGGTGAAGGACTTGCTCCGTAAGCTCATGCCGGTCGAAGATACCAGGCCGCTGCGACTGTTTATTAAAAACACAGCACTCTGCAAACACGAAAGTGGACGTATAGGGTGTGACGCCTGCCCGGTGCCGGAAGGTTAATTGATGGGGTTAGCTAACGCGAAGCTCTTGATCGAAGCCCCGGTAAACGGCGGCCGTAACTATAACGGTCCTAAGGTAGCGAAATTCCTTGTCGGGTAAGTTCCGACCTGCACGAATGGCGTAACGATGGCGGCGCTGTCTCCACCCGAGACTCAGTGAAATTGAAATCGCTGTGAAGATGCAGTGTATCCGCGGCTAGACGGAAAGACCCCGTGAACCTTTACTATAGCTTTGCACTGGACTTTGAATTTGCTTGTGTAGGATAGGTGGGAGGCTTTGAAGCGTGGACGCCAGTTCGCGTGGAGCCATCCTTGAAATACCACCCTGGCAACTTTGAGGTTCTAACTCAGGTCCGTTATCCGGATCGAGGACAGTGTATGGTGGGTAGTTTGACTGGGGCGGTCTCCTCCTAAAGAGTAACGGAGGAGTACGAAGGTGCGCTCAGACCGGTCGGAAATCGGTCGTAGAGTATAAAGGCAAAAGCGCGCTTGACTGCGAGACAGACACGTCGAGCAGGTACGAAAGTAGGTCTTAGTGATCCGGTGGTTCTGTATGGAAGGGCCATCGCTCAACGGATAAAAGGTACTCCGGGGATAACAGGCTGATACCGCCCAAGAGTTCATATCGACGGCGGTGTTTGGCACCTCGATGTCGGCTCATCACATCCTGGGGCTGAAGCCGGTCCCAAGGGTATGGCTGTTCGCCATTTAAAGTGGTACGCGAGCTGGGTTTAGAACGTCGTGAGACAGTTCGGTCCCTATCTGCCGTGGACGTTTGAGATTTGAGAGGGGCTGCTCCTAGTACGAGAGGACCGGAGTGGACGAACCTCTGGTGTTCCGGTTGTCACGCCAGTGGCATTGCCGGGTAGCTATGTTCGGGAAAGATAACCGCTGAAAGCATCTAAGCGGGAAACTTGCCTCAAGATGAGATCTCACTGGAACCTTGAGTTCCCTGAAGGGCCGTCGAAGACTACGACGTTGATAGGTTGGGTGTGTAAGCGCTGTGAGGCGTTGAGCTAACCAATACTAATTGCCCGTGAGGCTTGACCATATAACACCCAAGCAATTTGCGTCGAAAGGCCAGATTGCGGTGTGTGAAGACGAAACGAACCGAAAGTTCGAAACGCACAAACACCAGCTGTCACATACCCAATTTGCTGAAGCGAGACCATCTGGTCACGAGTCAGTACCCGAATTTCTTGACGACCATAGAGCGTTGGAACCACCTGATCCCATCCCGAACTCAGCAGTGAAACGATGCATCGCCGATGGTAGTGTGGGGTTTCCCCATGTGAGAGTAGGTCATCGTCAAGATTAAATTCCGAAACCCCAATTGCGAAAGCAGTTGGGGTTTTGTTTTGCCTGCGAGAAAGTTTTCAGCGCTATGGCGAACAAAATTGCACAGTTATTTTCGAATCAGAACACTAGAATAGCCCCATCTTTATCGGAGTCAGAGCCTGTATGTCAGAATCGGTTGACGCCCCCGGGCTGTCAGATTTACCGCTGGAAGACTTGATAGCCTGCCACGAGTGCGACTTGCTGATGCGCAAGCCGACACTTGCCCATGGTGAAAAGGCCCTATGCCCGCGTTGTGGTTATGAGTTGTACGCCCACCGCCATAACGTGGTGCAGCGCAGCCTCGCCCTGGTAATCGCCGCGTTATTACTTTACGTACCGGCAAACTTTTTACCCATCATGCAACTCAATATCCTCGGGCAATCTTCGCAGGATACTGTCTGGAGTGGCGTGGTCGGTCTGTTCAATACCGACATGCAAGGAGTGTCGATTGTCGTCTTCCTCTGCAGTATGGCGATACCGTTGCTCAAGTTGCTGTGCCAGCTGTTCGTGTTACTGACGATTCGTTTCGATGTCGGCCGAAGCTACGGTTTGCTGCTCTATCGTATTTACCACCACCTCAGAGACTGGGGCATGCTCGAGGTCTACCTCATGGGCGTCCTTGTCGCGATCGTGAAGCTGGCGGATATGGCAGCAATCACCGTCGGCCTCGGGCTGGCATGTTTCATTGGCTTGTTGTTGGTACAAGTCTGGCTGGAGGTGGTGATGTCACCGCATCAGATCTGGCAGGCATTATCAGGAGAGGATGCCCATGCGGGCGATTGATGCGGGCATTCTGGTGTGCACCGAATGCCACGAACTGAACAAGCAGGAAGCTGACGTCGACGAGCAAAGCTGTACCCGCTGCGGCGCGCAGGTGCACGCTCGCCGCCCCAACAGCCTGACCCGCACCTGGGCGCTGTTGATCACGGCGGCCATTATCTATATTCCGGCGAATGTCTTGCCGATCATGACGGTCAGCTCTTTGGGCCAGGGTGAGCCGAGCACCATCATGTCCGGGGTGATTGAACTGGTGCAGCACGGCATGATTCCAATCGCGAGCGTGGTGTTCATCGCCAGTATTCTGGTGCCCACGTTCAAACTGGTCGGCATCGCGTTGTTGCTGTTTTCCGTGCAGCGCCGGCAGCCATTGTCGGCCCGTCAGCGTATCTGGATGTACCGTTTCATCGAATTCATTGGCCGCTGGTCGATGCTCGATATTTTTGTGATCGCCATTCTCGTGGCGGTCGTCAACTTCGGCCGTATAGCCAGTGTCGAAGCCAATCTGGGCGCCGTTGCCTTCGCCTCTGTGGTGATTCTGACGATGCTCGCCGCAGTAACTTTCGATCCCCGACTGATTTGGGATAACACGGAGTCGGACGACGACCATGACTGATTTGCCTGTAGCGAAAACCCGACCGGCTTCGAACTGGTCGGCCATTTGGGTGCTGCCTCTGATCGCGCTGATCATCGGCGGCTGGCTCGGCTGGCGTGCTTATTCCGAGACCGGTATAGAGATTCAGGTGCGCTTCGAAAGCGGCGAAGGCATCCAGGCCAACAAGACCGAAGTGGTCTACAAAGGCATGCCGGTCGGCAAGGTCAAGACGCTCAAGCTCGACGATGAAGGCAACTCGAAAGGGGTGATCGCGACCATCGAAATGAACAAGGACGTGGAACAGTACCTGAAGACCAGCACGCGGTTCTGGCTGGTCAAACCGAGCGTGACCCTGGCCGGTATCACTGGTCTGGAAACGCTGGTCTCGGGTAACTATGTCGCGATCAGTCCCGGTGAAGGCGAGCCGGTTCGCAAGTTCAAGGCTTTGGCCGAAGAGCCGCCACTGTCTGACGCCAAGCCCGGTCTGCACCTGACCATCAAGGCCGATCGCCTCGGCTCGCTGAATCGCGGCAGCCCGGTGTTCTACAAGCAGATCAAGGTCGGTCAGGTCAAAAGCTACGTGCTTTCCGAGGATCAGAGCACCGTTGAACTGAAGGTGTTCATCGAGCCGACCTACGCCAAACTGGTGCGCAAACACACACGTTTCTGGAACGCCAGCGGCATCAGCATCGACGCCAACCTGTCCGGCGTGAAAGTCCGTAGCGAATCCCTGGCCAGCATCGTCGCCGGTGGTATCGCCTTCGCCACGCCGGAGAATCGCAAGGACAGCCCAGCGACCGATCCGAGCCTGCCGTTCCGTCTCTATGAAGACTTCGACGCCGCCGCTGCCGGAATTCGCGTGAAGGTCAAGCTCAGCGATTTCGAGGGCCTGCAGGCCGGTCGCACACCGGTGATGTACAAAGGCATTCAGGTCGGCAACCTGAAAGCGCTCAAAGTCGATCCGGACCTGAACAGTGCAACCGCCGAGCTGACCCTTGATCCGTTGGCCGAAGACTATCTGGTTGAGGGCACGCAGTTCTGGGTGGTCAAACCGTCGATTTCCCTGGCGGGTATTACCGGCCTGGAAGCGCTGGTGAAAGGTAACTACATCGCCGTGCGTCCGGGCGACAAAGGCGCTGCGCCGAAACGCGAATTCGAGGCGCGACCGAAAGCACCGCCGCTGGATCTGCGTTCGCCGGGCCTGCATCTGGTGTTGTTTACCGATTCGCTGGGTTCGATCGATGTCGGCAGTCCTATTCTGTACAAGCAGGTCAAGGTCGGTTCGGTGCAGAGCTACCAGTTCTCCCGAACCAAGAAGCAGCTGGTCATCGGCGTGCACATCGAGAAGGAATACGAAAACCTGGTCAACGCCTCGACGCGTTTCTGGAATGTCAGCGGCATTACCCTCACGGGTGGCTTGACCGGCGGCATTCAGGTCAAGAGTGAATCTTTGCAAACCCTGATGGCCGGCGGTATCGCGTTCGAAACGCCGCAAGCCAATGCGCCGTTGAAGAAACGCATACCGCGCTTCCGTCTGTTCGCCGACCACGATGAGGCGAACAAGAAAGGCGCGGTAGTGACGATCAAGGTTGATCGCGCTGACGGCTTGAGCAGCGGTACACCGGTACGTTTCAAGGGGCTGGATGTCGGCAAGATTGAAAGCGTCGATCTGACCGATGACATGCAGTCGGTAATCCTCACCGCACGCATCACCGAAGTACCGGAAAAGATCGCCCGGGTCGGCAGTCAGTTCTGGGTGGTCAAGCCGGAACTGGGCCTGATCAAGACGCAGAATCTGGAAACGCTGGTCACCGGTAAATACATCGAAGTCCAGCCGGCGGCAAAGAATCTCGGCCCGCAGAAGAACTTCGTTGCCTTGGCCGAGGCGCCGGAAGTCACCAAGCAAGAAGCGGGTCTGAGTCTGGTGTTGAGCGCCGCACGTCGTGGTTCGCTTAAGCCTGGCGTACCAGTGACCTACCGTGAGATCACCGTCGGAAAGGTGACCGGTTATGAATTGGGCCAGACAGCTGACCGTGTGTTGGTGCACATCCTGATCGAGCCGAAGTACGCGCCACTGGTGCGTAGCGGCAGCCGCTTCTGGAACACCAGCGGCGTGGGCTTCGATTATGGGTTGTTCAAAGGCGTGACGGTGCGCACCGAGTCGCTGGAGACACTGATTCAGGGCGGGATTGCCTTCGCCACCCCGGACGGTGAACGCATGGGCAATCCGGCTCGGGCCGAGCAGACGTTCCCGTTGTTCGACAAGTTCGAGGATGAATGGCTGACCTGGGCGCCGAAGATTCAGCTCGGTAAGTAGTGGCGCCTGTCGAATAGCCTTCGAGCAGGCTCGCTCCCACAGGGGAACGCATTCCAACTGTGGGAGCGAGCCTGCTCGCGAAGGGGCCAGCCAAATCAACACAAATCCAGGCGATAAAAAAGGGCCGCGATCTCATCAGATCGCGGCCCTTTTTTTGCTTCAGCTACCGCCGATCAAACCGCATCCAGCTCCGGCTCATCGGCCTGCACATTCAGCGTGGCCTTGACCACATCATGGCGACGGATGTACTTCCAGTCCGCCTCATCAATGTAGATGCCTGCCGGGCCGCTGCCGCCTTCCAGGTCGATTGCGACACTGGCGCAGACTTGCGGCTTCACACTCGCCAGAATCGGCACGAAGCCCAGTTGCAGACTGGTTTCCAGCAGCGCCGCCTGGTTCTTCTCGTCGATGTCCGCCGCCTCGTCGAGGTAGTACGGCAAACGCACGCGGCCGGCCAGATCGCGATCCATCAAGTGCAGCAACAAGTACATGTTGGTCAGCGCCTTGATGGTCATGGTCGTACCGTTGGACGCCGCGCCGTCGATATCGGTGTGGATCACCGGTTGGCCGTTGACCTTGGTGATCTCGAAGGCCAGTTCGAACAAGTCCTTGAGGCCGAGCTGGTTGTGGTTCGCCGCCACCAGCCGCGCCAGATATTCCTTGGCCTCTTCGTTCTTGTTGTCCTGCTCGGCGCTCTGGCTGAGGTCAAACACCGACAGTGTTTCGCCTTCCTCATACTGGCCGGCGCTGTGGATGATCTGGTCGATGTGCTTGAGCGCTTCCTTGTTCGGTGCGAGGACGATGCGGAAGCTCTGCAGGTTGGAAACCTGACGCTTGTTGATCTCGCGGTTGAACAGCGCCAGTTGATGCTCGAGGCTGTCGTAGTCGCTGCGGATGTTGCGCAGGGTGCGGGCGATGTCGGTGACCGCCGCGCGCCGCGCCTTGCCCAAGGTCAGCGCTTCATCGGTGCGGTGTGCGTAAGCGTTGATCAGCAGCGACAGACGCCGCTCCATGTCGTCTTCGCTGTCGAACTTGGCCACACCTTTCAGACGCACCTGCGCGTACAGCGCCTCGATCTGCCCATCGGCGCGCAGCAGACCCTGCCAGCTGTCCTGATAGTCGTTGAGCAGCGGCAGCAGGTTGTCCATCGAGTCATCGACCGGATCCATGAACGGCGTTCCGAACGGCAGGTCCGCTGGCAGCAACTGACGACGGCGCAGCGCGTCGTCGAGGGTGCGCTGCTTGGCTTCCATGTCGGCGATCTGCCGGCCGACCAGTTGCAGCTTGGCCGACAGTTGCTGGACGCGCTCGGTGAAGGCATCGCTGGAGCGCTTGAGTTCGTCCTGCGCGGCTTCCATCTGCGCCAGTTGTTCGAGTTTGTCGCTTTCTTCGGCGCTCAGCGTCTGGGTGCGACGGAAATCTTCCAGCGCCTTCTGCGCGTCCAGTACCTGCTGATACAGCGCCTCGGTCTGGGTCTTGCTCGCGGCGCGGTCGGCGGCCACGGCTTGCTGGGTTTTCAGTTGCTTGAGCTCTTTTTCCAGACGCTCCTTCTGATCGCGCAACGCGGCGCGGTCGGCCAGCGCTTGCAGGGCCGGCGGCTCGATGTGCGAGATGTCGATCGACAGGCCCGGCACTTCGAAGCGCTCGCCCTTGAAGCAATCAAGTATCAGCTCCACGGATTTGACCCACTCGCCGTTTTCGTCGAGGGTGATGCCGTGCTCGCCCAGCGGCAGGCTGAACAGCGCGCTGTTGAACAGGCGCATCAGGCGTTCGACGTCCTGTTGCGAGAACTCTTCGCGCAGACGGGCGTAGCTGTTGTTGTCAGCGTGATCGAGTTGCTGCTTCACCGACTTCAGGCGTTTTTCCAGATCGCGCAGACGCTCTTCGAGATCTTCGGCGCTGAACTGACGCGACTGCGCCAGGGCACCGGCCAGTTCATCGTGAGCATCCTTGGCGGCGAGCAATTGTTGCTCGAGCACTTTGACGTCATCGACCAGGGCGAAGCGATTCTTCAATACCGACAGCTCACCGAGCCAGCGCTGGATGCCGGAAATTTCCCGCTCCAGACGCATCAGTTCCTGAGTGCCGCCGCGCTGATCGTTCTGCAGATCGTCCTGCTCGCGACGGTAGTGCTCGGCCTGGATGGTCAGCTCTTCCTTGCGCGCCGTGGCGTAATCCGACCAGGTGCCGAGCAGGGAATCGAGCAGCGGCGACAGGCGATGCAGTTTGCCGCGCAGCACATCGCGCTGTTTCACGCCGTTGGCCAGCGCTTCAACCAATGGGCCGGCGGCGACCAGCGAGTTGTAGTCCTGCTCCATGCGCCGCACGTCGCGGAAGGCTTCTTCGCACGCGGCGATGTAATCGACGCTGCCGGAACGCAGGCTGTGTTCGAAGGCATCGAGGAACAGTTGCTTGAGCTTGGCCGCGGTGATTTCGCGCATGTGCAGCAGGTTGATGAACAGTGCGCGGAAGGTCTTCAGGCTCTGCTCGCTGGTGGAGCGCAGCGGGATCAGGGTCAGGTCGAGCGGGATCGACGTATGGCCGCCAACCAGCAAGCGGCGCAGTTCATCCGGCTTGAGTTCGTAGGCTTTCAGGCCTTCTTTTTCGAGGTTGCTGAACAGTTCTTTCTGGCGCAGGCAGGTGTCGTTTTTCTGGTAATGGGCCAGATCGAGCTTGCCGGCATAGGCGAAGAACTGGTGACCGAAACCGCCACCCGGGCCGCGACCGACCACGCCGATCACGTGCGGGCCGTGGGGCAGGTTGACTTCGACGAGGATGTAACTGGTGTCGGAGGCGAAGTAGAAGCGCCGCGATTGTTCCAGGCTGTACTTGCCGAAACTCATGTCCGACATGCGCGCCAGAATCGGGAACTGCAAGGCGTTGATCGACGCTGATTTACCGAGGTTGTTCGCGCCGTAAACCGACAACGGTTCTTCCAGCGGGAACAGACCGAGGCTGTAACCGGCGGTGTTCAAAAGGGCAAAGCGGCGGATGCCGTAGCGTTCCTGGCTCATGCATCGGACTCCTGTTCTTCGGCAATGGCGCGGGCCAGTGCGTCTTCTTCGCTTTCTTCTTCAAATTCGGAAAGATCGAGCGGATCGTCGGTTTCGAGGAATTTCGCTTCGGCTTCTTCGTCGATCAGCACCGGCGCCGGCAGCGGCAGAACGCTGTGGACGCTGGCTGCCAGGTCGCGGTCCTGTTGTACCGACAGGCACACGTCGAGGAAACGGTGCATCGGCGGCAGGAAGCGGTAGACACCGTTTTCTTCGCCGGCGAAACCGAGCTGGGTCATGCGGCGCATGATTTTTTCTTCGAGCTCTTCGACGGTCTGCACTTCGGCCTGAATGAACAGGTCGCGGTATTTATCCAGCAGCGACGGCAATTCTTCGCGGCCGAGGCTGCCGCCATCGAGCACGGCAATCGGATCGCGGCCCTGATCGGCCAGGTGCTCGACGAGGATGAAGGTGAACAGCGCCAGACGCTGGGCGGTCTTGTTCACCGCTGCGGCGGCCATGTCCGGCACGAAGTAGTAGAAACCACGGGTGTCGCAGACCAGTTCAAAGCCCAACGCCTTGAACAGCGTGCGGTACTGGTCCTGGAAATTCGACAGTTGTGCATACAGCTCAGGATCACGGCGGCTGACGTGGTAACCCTTGAACAACTCGCGGAAAATCGGCGCCAGTTGCGACAGTTCGGAAAGATCAAGATGCATTTGGGATGCTCGCAGAATCCTCGGCGGCGGTATCGCTGGCCGAGAGCAGGGCGAAGGAGCGCAGGCTGACCTGGTGCTCGTGAGTGTGGTATTCGCGGCGTTCCAGACGCTCGCGCTTGAAGCGTTTTTCCCGCGACAGGCGCGAGAACCAGTAAAGCAATTCGTCGGTGGCGCCGTCCGGTTCCTGCTCCAGCAGCCAGGTCATCAGATCCGGCATCGGCAGGGATTCTTCGCACCGATCGACCATCTCGCGCACGGTGCGCGGTGCACGTGGAGCGTCGCCCGCTTTCTGGGTTTTGTGCGCCTTGGGGAAGCGCGCCGGTTTCGGCTCGAAACGCGCCAGCGCGTAGACGTAGGCTTCGACCTGACTGGCGCTGCCCAGGAAAGTGCTCTGTGGGCGGGTGAACAGCGGCATCGCCGCTTGCGGTACGGCGTCGATGCCTTTACGCCGGATCGCCGCCAGCGCCAGTGCGGCGCCGCGAGTGACGGCATTGTGCCGACGTGCTTCTTCACGCAACGGCAGCAGCAGCTCGCGGGCATGGCGCAGGGTCAATTGCGCGCTGGTCTGCATTTCGAGGATGCGCGCGTGGGTGCGCAGGAGCATGTCGTCATCGACCAGGTGGCCGAGGCGCTGCTGTTCGCTGAGCATCTTCAGCAGCACCGTTTCGACCTTGCGCACGCCTTGCTCGAAGGCACCGTCGGCGTTGACCAGATCGATCATCGGCTCGACGTATTCGTCCCACGTCGCCAGGACTTCGGCGTAACGCTGACGCAGCGGAATCTGCCGGTCGCTGGTCTTCGCCCGTTCGGCGACTGCCACCAGGGCCTGTTCATCGTTGTCGAGTTTCTTCAGTACGTCGCGCACGCGCATGTCGAGCAAGCGCAGCTGGCGCGCCAGATCGTTGCCGTCACGAACGTCGAAAGCGTCCTGGATATAACCGGCCAGACGCTCAAGGTGACGCAGGTAGGCTTCGATTTCCAGGCATAGACCGAGGCGGTGTTCGCGGCGCAGGTAGGCGAGGAAGTCGTGGATCTGCGCGTTGAGCTCGAAACGGTTCGGGCTTTTCGCCACCGGAACCAGAATATCGAGGCGAATCCACACGTCGAGCAGGCTGGTGATGTCCTGCGGCGTGCTGTCGAGTTGTTGGGCGGCCAGTTGCGTGCGCAGTTCGTTGAGGCTCAGGGTGCCTTGGTCGAAGTGCTCGCACAGTGGCTCCAGAAGTGCCCAGTGTTCAGCGAGGGCGCGCAAGACGCGCTTGGGTTCGATCATCGGAATGGCCGGCTGGTTGGCGATTAAAAGCGGCGATTGTACTGCATCACAGGCGCGGCGATTCACTCTCGGGACGGGCTGTCGCATTCTTTGCCCAAAGGGCAGCGGCGCAGCGCAGCGCGGGGTATCGATCAACAGCGAGCGATCTTGTGCGAAGGGCGGTAGAATCAGCGCACTTTCCGTTATCCACAAGTGGCCGACCTTTGCTTATCGAGTCCCGCCGCCGCGCCTATTTGAACGCCATGCAGGTGGTCAACTGGCTGCCGCGCACCGAACTGCCTTTCGCCGCACCGTCGCGGCCCGAGCTGCTGGAGATGCCCGAGCCTGAGCTTGAGGTGCCGGTTGCTCCGGCGCCTCAGGCCGAAGCACCGGCGCAGCCTGCCGCGCGTCAGGTCGAGCGGCCGAAAATTGAGGTGCCGCGTCCGTCGCTGGCCAGTACCCGCAACGGCGCGAAACCGGTGGAGGAAGTCGACGACACGCCGATGGTGGTCAAGCCAGCGCCAGTGCCGCCGCCACGGTTCGCCCTGCAACTGCTGCGCGCCGGGCGCTGCCTGCTGCTGGTCGAGTTACCCACAGGCGAAGCGTTTCAGAGTCGCGATCCGGCCTACCTGCTGCTCAAGGACATGCTGCGCGCCGCCGGTCTGCCGGATGCTCCGCAGATCGTCGGCGAACCTGTGCGCTGGCCGTGGCTCAATCGCGGCACGTTGGATCAAGGCCCGGAAGCGGCGCGCGACTTCGTGCAAGGCTTCCTCTCGGTGCAGATGGAAGCGGCGCCCTGCGCCTGTCTGTGGCTGATCGGCCTGCCGGCGGTGAAATTTGCCGGGGAAGCGGACGCCGAAGCGTTCAATAGTGAATTGCAGATCGAAGGTCTGGGCCTGGCCTGGGCGATTCCCGGTCTGGAACTGTTAATGGAAGAGCCACAGCGCAAGGCCGCTGTGTGGCAAGCCATGCGTCGGCTGATGGCGCGCTGGAAACAATCCGATGAGTGAGGCTGTAACCTTTCGCCCGATGACCGAGGCGGATCTGGACGCTGTGTTGAAGATCGAATACGCCGCGTACAGCCATCCGTGGACCCGGGGCATCTTTCTCGATGGCTTGGGCAAATACCAGATCTGGCTGATGTTCGAAGGGCAGCAGCAGGTGGGCCACGGTGTGGTGCAGATCATTCTTGATGAGGCGCACCTGCTCAATATCACCGTCAAGCCGGAAAATCAGGGGCGCGGGTTGGGGCTGACATTGCTTGAGCATTTGATGTCGCGTGCGTATGCGGCTGAGGCTCGGGAATGCTTTCTCGAAGTGCGCGACAGCAATACGGCTGCGTTCAGGTTGTATGAGCGTTATGGCTTCAACGAGATTGGCCGGCGTCGTGATTATTATCCGGCGGTGGGTGGGCGTGAGGATGCGGTGGTGATGGCTTGTACCCTGGTTGACTGATCGACCTTGAAAGCTTCGCGAGCAGGCTCGCTCCCACATTGGATTTTGTGACCATCCCTGAACCCTGTGGGAGCGAGCCTGCTCGCGAACGCGTCAGATCAGGCGCCTCTTATCTCCGCTTGCCATCCAGCGGATCCAGATCCGCCAGTTCCGCTTCATCCAGCCCGTCACCGCCGCCGATGTCATTTTCATCGACCACGCTCAGATCCCAATCCGCCTGATTACCCTCGCCGACTTCCTCGGCATCGCGCGCACCATCCTCGCGAATCAACGTTTCCGGGCTCAGGTCATCGTCAGTCGGCTGGTGATCGTCCACCGAGGCCCCGGTCATACCCGCCTCACGCACTCGCTCAGCAGGCATCAATTGTTCACGTTCACGCTCGGGCAGCTCATCGCCGATCTTCGCGCTGGGCTCTTCGTCGTCAAAGTCCAGCTCGTGCACCGAGCCCATGCGGTCTTCGTTATCATCGATGGGTTCCGGTTGCACCGCATCATAAGGGCGTCGTGAATCAGTCATGGCAATTCCTCATAGTGTGGGCCTTACTGAGTGGACTCACCGGGCGCGCGAGAATTCCAACGAAAACACTTTGCGCTGGCGGCGTGACTTCGACGGGTGGTCGTCTATCAAACCTGCGCATCTTTCTTGAGGCCTTATCCATGCACGATCTACAAGACCTGATTGATAACAACGAGCGTTGGGCTGACGCGATCACCAAGGAAGACCCGGATTTCTTCGCCAAACTGGCGCGCCAGCAGACTCCGGAATATCTATGGATCGGCTGCTCCGACGCACGCGTACCGGCCAACGAAATCGTCGGCATGCTGCCGGGCGATCTGTTCGTGCACCGCAACGTGGCCAATGTCGTGCTGCACACCGACCTCAACTGCCTGTCCGTGATCCAGTACGCGGTTGATGTGCTCAAGGTCAAACACATCCTCGTCACCGGCCACTACGGCTGCGGCGGTGTGCGCGCGTCGATGCAGGATCGCCAATTCGGCCTGATCGATGGCTGGCTCCGCTCGATCCGCGATCTGTACTACGAAAAGCGCGAAGAACTGGCCAAGCTGGCAACCGAGGAAGAGCAGGTCGATCGCATGTGCGAACTCAACGTGATCCAGCAAGTGGCCAACGTCGCACACACCAGCATCATTCAGAATGCCTGGCACCGCGGGCAGCCGCTGTCGATCCACGGCTGCATTTACGGCATCAAGGATGGCCGCTGGAAAAGTCTGAACACCACCATCAGCGGTTTCGAGCAACTGCCGCCGCAATACCTTTTGCGTCCGGTCGGCGCGCCGTAACCGCAGCTTTCAGCTTCGGCCTGGATGACGCCAGCGCTGTAAAAAGCGCTGGCCTTCAGGCGTGGGTGGGTCGTCGTAACCGGTGATCCAGCCACGGCAGCGCGACGAGCCGCAATCGCAGGCGAACTGGCGTAGCAGTTTGTCTTCGGTCGATGCGTAATCGATGCTCAGATGTTCGCCGCTGTGGATATCTTTCAACGCCCACAGCCACAACTCAGTCATGTCCAGGAATGCATTCGGATCACACGCGTGTTTCAGCACCCCGCAAAAACGCGGATCGTATACGTGGATGCCGGTTTGCAACTGGAGAGTATGTCGGCAGCGGTAGGGCAGCAATTGCCCGGAAACCCGGCACATTCGGCTGATACGCAGAAACTCGCGGCGCGCGACCACTGCCGTGGCCATGCCCTGTTCGTCGTGGATGATCTGGAAGTCGTCGCAGGATGGGAATCCCAGTCGCACGGGGAGTCCGGCGAAGGGATAAATGCCTTTGGTATCACGCGGCGGGTGCCGGCCCATGGCTTGATTGTTCATAACGATCCCTGTTGGTAGGTGTTGCCTCCGGGTTGTGCCCATGCGTCGTTTCGCGACGCATGATTGGATCCAAGCGTCGCGCAATTGCAACATCGAGTCTACTGTCAAACCTGACAGGCGCGTTCGCCGTTATCCCGCGTCAGCATTGGCTGACACGGGGTTTGCTCCGGCAGCGCTTACAGCGCTGGTGCGGGCACTGTGGCGGCAGGCAGTGGCGCTTTCAGCTGTTGCAGTTGCGTCTTGACCGGCGGCGTGGCGCACTTGGCAGCCGCTTCTTCGGCGCTTAGATCGCGGATTGAGGTGTAGAACAGCTCACAGGTTTTGACCTTTTGCGTCACCTGCCATGTTTGCGTGCAACTGTTCAGTGTGGCCTGCGCATCGCTGCCCGGTTTACTGCCCATACCAGCCTGCCAGCAGGCAGCACTCAAATCCTGGCCCATGACTTTCAGGCCCGCCGCGTCGGCCTTGGCCTGGGCGTCGTCGCCGGTGTAGCTCTTTGGGTCGGCGGCGTACCAGATGTAACTCGGGTGATTCGAACCGAGCACCGGCACATTCACCCCTTCGCTCGGACTGATGCTCGCCAGCCCCAATACGCCAACTGTCGGCCCATATTGCTCCTTGATCCAGTTGCGCACCGGCGCCCCGAACGCAACCATCGGCAGCGTCGTGCCGCTGGCGGTCTGGCTGAACTGCTTGACCAGCGTGGTCTGGTAATCCTTGAAGTAGTCGTAGACGTCTTCCAGATCACCGCCGGCATTGGACGGCGCGGCGATCGGGGCGATGTCGATGATGGTCTGGTAAGCCGGCGTCTGCCCGGCAGGGATGCCGTTATCGGTCAGCAAAGTCGCCCAGCGATCGGTGGTGTTCGAGCGCAGATAGTCCTGCGCCTGGGTCAGCGAGTAGTCAGGCGGGAAGTGCAGCAACTCGACGCTCTTGCGATTCTCCAGGGCCATGCCCAACGGCAGGAACAGATACCAGCTATAGGCCCATTTGCCATCGGCATTGAGCTTGCTGGCGCCGGCATAAGCCAGATCGCCGGCGTCGAGCAACGCTGACAGCGGCTTGTCATAGCCGTCGGGGACACCGCTGATCTCGGCGTAGATCTGATCGTTGTCGGTCTTCACCAGCACCTTGGCATCGGCGTAACCGTCGCGCTGTACGCTCTGGCTCAAGTAATGAGCGACGGTCTGCTCCAGCGTCCATTTGCGAAAGCAGATCACGCTACAGTTGTTGGGGTAGGCGAAGAGGCGGGTGACGCGCTCGGTGCTGCCCAGTTTCACGTCGACATCGGCGTGAGCGGCGGCGCTTAACGTCAGTGCAACGAGGGTAAGTCCTGCGAGTTTGGACATGCTCAGATCCTTTTCAGCGTGCGTTCCCCTCGGTTTGGGGGCGCTTCATAGTGGATCAGTGGTGTCTGACAGAAAAGCGGTTGAGTGTGGATTCTTGCCTGAATGCGGTATTACCCAAGCAGCGCACATATTGTTACGGCTGTGCCAACAAGCACGCTGCCTGGTGCGCGTCCGCACTGCTAGACTGCAGCGACATTGATTTTTTCACGGGTGATTCATGAAGCCTTCTACTGCTCTCGACATGCAAAGGTCCGCCGTCCGCGAAGTGATCGGGCGCTTTCGTGTGGCCAACCCGCGTGTATTTGGTTCAGCATTGCTGGGGACGGATCTGGACGGTAGCGATCTCGATCTGCTGGTTGACCCGCTGCCCGGCACGACGCTTTTTGATCTGGGCGGACTTCAGGTTGAGCTTGAAGACCTGCTGGGTGTTGCGGTCGAGGTGCTGACCCCCGGCGACCTGCCAGTGAAATTTCGTCAGCAGGTGCTTGATCAGGCGCGCCCCGTATGAACGAGAACCGGCGAGATGATTATCTTGAACATATTCGTCAGGCCGCGAGCGATGCGCTTATCTTCGTCGAGGGCCTGAACAAAGATGAATTCGCTGAAGATAAGAGAACGCAGCAAGCGGTGATCATGAGCCTGATCATCATTGGAGAGGCAGCGACCAAGATCATGGATCGTTACCCTGAGTTCACTGTTGAAAACGCGCAGGTGCCGTGGCGCAGCATGCGTGGGATGCGTAATCGAATTGCTCACGGTTATTTCGATATCAATCTGGACGTTGTCTGGGAAACCGTTCAGGTTGCGATACCTGCACTGTTGAAGTCCCTTCCGACCGCTCAAGGTTGAATACGCCTGTCCGAAGACAGGCGTATTAAAGTCTACCTACGGCATCACCGGCGGCGTATACGCCAATGTCGTCCCCAGCGCCCACAACAACAGCAGCACCAGTGGCGTGTGCACCAGCAATTGCACGAACGAGAAGCCGATCAGATCCCGCGCCTTCAACCCGAGCACGCCAAGCAGCGGCAGCATGTAGAACGGGTTGATCAGGTTCGGCAGGGCTTCGGCGGCATTGTAGATCTGCACTGCCCAGCCGAGATGGTATTGCAGGTCATTGGCGACTTGCATCACGTACGGCGCTTCGATGATCCACTTGCCGCCGCCGGACGGGATGAAGAAACCGAGAATCGCCGAATAGACGCCCATCAGCAGCGCATAGGTGTCGTGGGAGGCGATGCTGACAAAGAAAGTCGAGATGTGATGCGCGAGGGTTTGCGCATCGGCGCCTTTGACCGTGGTCATCAGCGCGGCGATCGAGCCGTACAACGGGAACTGGATCAATACGCCGGTGGTGGTCGGCACCGCACGGGCCACCGCATCAAGGAAGCTGCGCGGGCGCCAGTGCAGCAGCGCGCCGAGCATGATGAACAGGAAGTTATAGGTGTTCAGGCCGGAAATCGCGGTAATCGCCGGTTTGGTCGAAAACTCGTGAAACAGCCATCCCGCCGCCAGCAGCACCAACACGATGATCAGCAACGGGCTGTGTTCCAGCCATTCGCCGGGGCGCGTGCGCGGTTGCAGCGGCGGCAGGTTGAACGCCGGGTCGATGCCACAGGCCTTGGCGTCGCGTGCCGAATTCGGCCCGGGCGCGGTGGCGTAGGCGATGATGATCGAAATCACGATCAGTGCCAGCAGCATGACCCCGGACTGCCAGAGAAAAATGGTTTCGGTGAACGGGATGACGCCAGTGATCGACAGGATCGACGGCGGCAGGCTGCCCGGGTTGGCCTGCAACTGCGCGGCGGACGATGACAAGCCCAGCGCCCACACCGCGCCAAGTCCCAGGTATGCCGCAGCACCGGCGGCGCGGTAATCCATTTTCAGATCGGTGCGGCGGGCGAGGGCGCGTACCAGCAACCCGCCGAATACCAGCGACAGACCCCAATTGAGCAGCGATGCGACCATCGAGATCAACGCCACCCAGGCCACGGCGGAGCGGCCGTTCTTCGGGATGCGTGCCAGTTTGTCGATCAGTTTGACTGCGGGCGGAGAGCTGGCGACGACATAACCGCCGATCACCACGAAGGCCATCTGCATGGTGAACGGGATCAGGCTCCAGAAGCCGTCGCCGAAGGCCATCGCTGCAGCGGTGGGTTTGGCGCCCATGGCCAACGTGGCCAGCGCAACGATGATCACGGCCAACGCGGCGAATACCCAGGAGTCGGGAAACCAGCGTTCGGCAAAACTGGAACAGCGCAGGGCAAAGCGCGCGGAGCGGCTATCTTCGATATCAACGGCCACGGGAAGTACCTCTGATTTTTTATGGTTATTTTGGTCTCTGGCCACAATTTCAGCATTGTCACCGTACCTTGTGGGAGCGAGCTCGCTCGCGAAGGCGTCAGGTCAGTCAACAGTGATGTTGAATGTACCGGCCTCTTCGCGAGCAAGCTCGCTCCCACAGGGATTCATCGTGCTTTGTAAGCTGTGGCCCAGCAGACAGGCACTAACAGTAAATCAAGCGCCGCCCTTTTGTTGAGCAGGTTTTCGCAAACCGAGACTATGGTCTGACGGGTTGTCGATCCGCGCTTTTGCGTAGACCATGAGCGCCTTGGTTTTTGCCGATGCCTGAGTTCTTTGTCATGACTGCCCATTCTTCAGCCCGACCGGCGCCGTTCAGCCGCTCCGACTACAAGACCCTCGGCCTTGCCGCGCTCGGCGGGGCGCTGGAAATCTACGATTTCATCATCTTCGTATTCTTCGCACTGACCCTGAGTCAGTTGTTCTTCCCGCCGGAAATGCCCGAGTGGCTGCGTTTGCTGCAGAGTTTCGGCATCTTCGTCACCGGTTATCTGGCGCGGCCGCTGGGCGGGATTCTTATGGCGCATTTCGCCGACCGTCTGGGCCGCAAAAAGGTGTTCAGCCTGAGCATCCTGATGATGGCCCTGCCGTGTCTGCTGATCGGGATCATGCCGACTTACGCACAGATCGGCTATTTCGCCCCGTTATTGTTGTTGGCGCTGCGCATCCTGCAAGGCGCGGCGGTGGGTGGTGAAGTGCCAAGTGCCTGGGTGTTCGTCGCCGAGCATGCGCCTGTCGGCCATCGTGGTTACGCCTTGGGATTTCTGCAGGCCGGCCTGACCTTCGGTTACTTGATCGGCGCACTCACGGCGACCTTCCTGGCGCAGGTTTTCACGCCTGCCGAAATTCTCGATTACGCCTGGCGCTATCCGTTTCTGCTCGGCGGCGTGTTCGGCGTGGTGGGCGTTTATCTGCGCCGCTGGCTCAGCGAAACGCCGGTGTTCATGGCCATGGAAGCGCAACGCGAGGCGCGGGTCGAACTGCCGCTGCGCACGGTGTTGCGTGAGCATCGTCTTGCCATGCTCCCGGCCATGTTGCTCACCTGCGTACTCACCTCGGCGGTGGTGGTCTTCGTGGTCATCACCCCGACCATGATGCAGAAAACCTTCGGCATGACCGCCAGCTACACCTTCGGCCTCAGTGCCTTGGGCATCGTCTTTCTCAACATTGGCTGCGTGATCGCCGGTCTGCTGGTCGACCGCATCGGCGCCTGGCGCACGGTCATGCTCTACAGCTTGTTGCTGCCGCTAGGCATTGGCGTGTTGTATGGCTGCCTGATCATGGGCGGGCAGTGGATCGGCATGGCCTATGCGGTCGCCGGCCTGGCTTGCGGGGTAGTGGGTGCCGTGCCTTCGGTGATGGTCGGGCTTTTTCCGGCGCGGATTCGAGTGTCGGGCATTTCCTTCACCTACAACATTGCCTACGCCGCCTGGGCAAGTATCACACCGCTGTTGCTGATTGGTCTGATGCCGTGGAGCCCATGGATCTGCGTGATCTTTTGTGCCGTGATGGGCGCTGTGGGGATTGTGACGGCGGCGTATTTCGGTGCGCGCATGCCACGTACCGGACCGTGTCAGGCGGCCGGCGCTGCCTGAGCCGCAAGCGCCGGATTATTTTCGACTGACGGGTCTGGCGCTGGCTTCAGAAAAGCTGCGCAAGGCCGATGGCTAGGTTGTATCCGCTAACTACCCTGCCATCGGTGCTTTCCCATGTTCAATAAACGCTTGAAACAAGAGCTGGCCGCTCTGCGCGAAGAACTCTCCAGCCTTGTACAAGTGAAGGAAAGCCTGGAAAGCGAAATGCTCGCGCTGACCCTTGAGCCCGACGGGCGGATTCGTTCGGTCAACCAGAATTTTCTCGATGAAATGCTCTACAAGAGCCAGGACCTGGTCGGCCGGGCAATTGAAGACATCGTCCCGGCCCACGTCAAAACCGACGAATTCCATCAGCGCTTCAAGAACTCGATGAGCCGTGGCGAGCATTTCGCCGGCGCCGTGCGCCTGTTGCGCGGCAATGGCGACGAGGCGTGGCTGCGTTCCATCGTGCAACCGGTGCGCTCGTCCGATGGCCGGATCAGACACATTTCCTTCTACGCCAGCGACCTGACCCGCACCATCGAAGCCTCCCGCGAGCATGAGAACCTGATCGGCGCGCTGGTGCGCTCCACCGCCGTGATCGAGTTCGACCTCAACGGCAATGTGCTCAGCGCCAATGATCGCTTCCTCAACGGCATGGGTTACAGCTTGGCGCAGATCAAAGGCAAACATCACCGCACCTTCTGCGCCCCGGATGAGTACAACAGCGCCGAGTACCAGAACTTCTGGCGGCGCTTGAACAGCGGTGAATTCGTCGCAGGCCGCTTTAAACGTATCGACAGCCATGGTCGTACGGTGTGGCTGGAAGCGTCCTACAACCCGGTGGTCGATGCCAACGACAAACTGTACAAAGTGGTGAAATTCGCCACGGTGATCACCGATCAGGTCAACCGCGAGCAGGCGGTTGCCGATGCGGCCAGCATCGCTTACAGCACCTCGCAACAAACCGACAGCACCGCGCAACGGGGCACCACGGTCGTCACCGAAGCGGTGAACGTGATGCGTGATTTGTCGCGGCACATGCAAGCCGCTGGCGAAGGTATCGAGGCGCTCAACGAGCAGTCGCTGGTGATCGGCACGATCGTCAAAACCATCAGCGGCATTGCCGAACAGACCAACCTGCTGGCGCTCAACGCCGCGATCGAAGCCGCCCGGGCCGGCGAGCAGGGCCGTGGTTTTGCCGTGGTCGCGGACGAGGTCCGGCAACTGGCCTCGCGCACCAGCCAGGCGACGGACGAAATCGTCGGCGTGGTACGGCAGAACCAGGAAATGGCCCGCAATGCCGTGGCACTGATGACCGACGGCAAGCTCCAGGCTGAACAGGGCCTGGCGCTGGCGGCGGAGGCGGGCACGGTGATCGTCGAGATTCAGGACGGTGCGCAGAAAGTGGTGGATGCGGTCGGCCAGTTTGCCAATCAGCTCTCTCACTGACACCGCACTGATCGTTCCCACGCTCTGCGTGGGAATGCCGCCCGGGACGCTCCGCGTTCCTTCACTGGCGTGACGCAGAGCGTCACAGGATGCATTCCCGCGCAGCGCGTGGGAACGATCACCGAGGGGCAGCGCCGCATCTGCTCGCTCCCACAGGTTCTGTGTTTCTCCAGTGACAGCGCTACAATCGGCTCCTTTTCCTCCGGAGCAGATCCCATGAGCGTCTCCCACCGCCGTCCGGTGCCCCTGAACAAAGCCTACCGCCTGCTCAACCACGGGCCGACCGTGCTGGTCAGCGCCGCTCACGACGGCCAGCGCAACATCATGGCCGCCGCCTGGGCCATGCCGCTGGATTTCGAACCACCGAAAGTCGCCGTCGTCCTCGACAAATCCACCTGGACTCGCCAGTTGCTCGAAGCCTCCGGCACTTTTGTGCTGAATGTGCCTTGCGTCAATCAGGCCGATATCGTGCAAACCGTCGGCAACACCTCCGGCCTGGAAATCACCCGCAACCAAGGTCAGGACAAGTTTCAGGCGTACGGCCTGCAAACCTTCGCTGGCGAACAGATTGAAGCGCCGCTGCTTGAGGGCTGTGTCGCCTGGCTCGAATGCCGTCTGCTGCCGGAGCCGCGCAATCACGAGCAATACGACCTGTTCCTTGCCGAAGTCATTGCTGCCCAGGCCGATGAGCGTGTGTTCAGCGATGGGCGCTGGCATTTCGAGGGGCATGACGGCTTGCGCACGCTGCATCACGTTGCGGGCGGGCATTTCCTGAAGATTGGGGATGGGGTGGATGGCAAGACGTTGGCGGTTTAAATGACGTTGATGGAAAACCGTCAGCGGATGTAGCAAGGTAGAAGCTTCATTCCACTGCTCAGGCGCAACGCTCATGGACGTTTCTGTTGCCGGTTATCTTGCCCCGTTGCTCTCGCTGGCGCTGTTGTGGACAGTGGCGGTGGTCACGCCCGGGCCAAATTTCTTCAACATCGCGCAACTAGCGGCCAGTCACTCGCGCCGACATGGCGTGGTGGCTGCGCTGGGTGTGGCCACCGGCACGGTGCTGTGGGGCCTTGCCGGCGGCTTGGGAATCAAGACGCTGTTCAGCGCCGCGCCGACCCTCTATCTGGGCTTCAAGATTGCCGGCGGTTGCTACCTGATTTATCTGGGGCTGAAGCAATTCAAGCGCAAGGCTGCGATTGCCCCCGGTGCATCGGCTGCGCCCCGGCAGACTTATTTCGGCGTCTACGCTCGCGGTTTCCTCGGCAACATGACTAATCCGAAATCGGCACTCTTTGTCGCCACCATCTTCGCCACCGCCATGCCGCCCCACGTGCCGCCGCTACTGCTGGCGCTGGCCGTGCTGACCATGGCCACGCTGTCGTTCAGCTGGTATTGCAGCGTCGCTCTGTTCTTCGCCAGCCGCCGGGTTGCCGGTGTCTACGAGCGGTCACGCCAGTGGCTGGATCGGTTGGCAGGTGGGTGCTATTTGTTGTTTGGGGTGCATTTGGTGGCGAATCGCTGATCAATGAGAGCAATCGCTGTGCGCAAAAAAAGGCCTACCTCCCGGTAAGCCTTTTCTGCCCACTTCGTAATACTCAATCCCCCAACGCTTCTCCCTCACGGCGAGGGTCGGCACCCCCCGTCAATGTCGCTTTGCCCTGCGCATCCTTCACCCGCACGATCGCTTGGGTGCCGCTGGTCATGTCGATTTCGCTGAGCGTGTGGCCCTTGTCCTTGAGCGCCTGAATCAGCGCCGCGCTGAACTGTCCCTGTTCCAGTTCGGTGGGGCCATTGCGGCTGCCGAAGTTGGGCAGGTTGATCGCACTTTGTGCATCGAGGTTCCAGTCGAGCAGGCCGATGGTGGTTTTCGCCACGTATTCGATGATTTGCGAGCCGCCGGGCGAGCCGACTGTGGCGACGAATTCACCAGTGTTGCGATCAAAGATCAGCGTCGGCGCCATCGACGAGCGTGGGCGTTTGCCCGGTTCGACGCGGTTGGCGACTTTCTGCCCGTTCTCTTCAGGGATGAAGGAGAAGTCGGTCATCTGGTTGTTCAACAGAAAGCCCTGAACCATCAGGTGCGAGCCGAAGGCGGCTTCGATGGTGGTGGTCATCGACACGGCGCCGCCGAGGTCATCCACCGCGACCACTTGCGAGGTCGAGATGCGCAACGGCGAGCGGTCCGGTGCGTAGGCAACCTGTACGCCCGGCGGTGTGCCCGGTTTGGCGCTGCCCATGCTGCGCTCGCCGATCAGGCTGGCGCGGCTGGCCAGGTAGGCAGGATCGAGCAACCCTTTGATCGGCACCGGGACGAAGTCGGTGTCGGCCACGTATTGCGCGCGATCGGCATAGGCCAGACGTTCAGCCTCGGCGATCAGATGCACCGCTTGCGGCGCCGGTTCGATGCCGGCCGGCCTATTGCTGTTCACTGGTTTGAGCGGGGTCAGCGACAGGCGTGGATCGCGAGTCTCCAGCGCCTGCAACGTGCCGAGAATCTGCGCCACGGCGATCCCGCCCGACGACGGTGGCGGCATGCCGCAGACCTGCCAACGCTTGTAGTCGGTACACAGCGGCGCGCGCTCCTTGGCCTGATAACGCTGCAAATCGGTCAGCGACAGGCTGCCGGGGTTGGCGTGCTGTTGAACCCTGGAGACGATCTCTTCGGCGATCGGACCTTTGTACAGCGCATCGGCACCTTCGCTGGCGATGCGTTTGAACACGGCGGCCAACTTCGGGTTTTGCAGGCGCGTGCCGACGGCTTTGACGCTGCCATCGTCATTCAGGAAGTACGCAGCCATGTCTGGCGACTGGCGTATCAGAGGATCGGCAGTCAGCAGCGAATGCAGGCGCGGGGAAATCGCAAAGCCTTGTTCGGCCAGTTTGATCGCCGGCTCAAACAGCTTCGCCCATGGCAAGCGACCGTGTTGCCGATGCGCCAGCTCCAGCGCGCGCAATACCCCGGGCGTACCGACCGAGCGCCCGCCGATCTGCGCTTGCGTAAAGGCCATCGGTTTACCGTCAGCCTTCAGGAACAGCTTCTCGGTGGCCCCGGCCGGCGCCGTTTCGCGGCCGTCATAGGTGCGCACCTGCTTGCCATCCCACAACACAATCATCGCCCCGCCACCGATCCCGGAAGACTGCGGCTCAACCAGCGTCAACACCGCCTGCATCGCAATCGCCGCATCAATCGCCGAACCACCCTGACGCAACATCTCCCGCCCGGCTTCGGCCGCGAGTGGATTGGCAGCAGCGGCCATGTGTTTATTGGCGTGTCGGGTTTGCAGATCAGTGCGGTAACCGGATGCAGCTTCCGGTGCCAGTGGCAAAGAAGAAGAGGGCGGGGCGTTGCATGCGGTGAGGGTCAGAGCGCTGACAAGCAGTGTCAGGGCTGGCAGGCGAAAGCGCTTCAAAGGCTGGGCTGGAAACACGCGGGCTCTCCGTCCGTGGGGTAGAAGTCTTGGGGGACTTTATCGAGCGGGCCGGCGGGGTGCAAACCGCGTGAGGATTACAGCCCTCCCGCTCAGCGGCCGCGCCAATCGATTGGCCGAAAACGATGCCCTTGTGGGAGCGAGCCTGCTCGCGAAAGCGGTAACTCAGGCGATGCGATCTTCTTGAGAGTGATGCAGGGTTAGTGAGTCAGAAACTTATTGCTTGAAGCCAGGTAGACCATGGGTACAGCGCCACCTTTTCACGATTTCGGTAATGCCCTCGGCTGTTTGTTGTTTCATATCCTCGGGCCAATAGATAAGGTCAGTGCCCGCTGGGTGCTCACACAGACGTACAAATTCAAACAACAGGGGATCGAGAATCTTGTCTGGGCTTGTGTTGGCTGCAAGAACAGATTGCACAAATTTCAAGAATTCTGCTTCGGTGTAGTCGGATATGTTAGTCATAACGTCCTCAAGTTGAAGTTCCACAGTTCAAATGAAACGGGCGGCAGGATTCATGTCTTGAACCCGGGTAGTCGATTCGCTTCGCGCCATGCCATGACTGTACGAGCTATTCCGGCAGATGTTGTATCTGCTCCGGGCTCGGGGTAGTAGATCAGATCCATCCCGCTCGGATGTCCTACTATCTTGTTGAAGTGCAGTATCAATGCATCTGCACGGAGATCTGTCGGCGCTATATCTTCCTTTCTTATTTCATCTATGAGATCAATGAAATCCTGCTCGGTATAGTCGGAAAAGCTGCTTTTGATGAATGGGTCGCTCATGGTATGCCCTTATTTACGGTGTACGTCGACATGGTTTTTGGGTGTGTAGACCCTTAGGTTATCTACGTTGTAGATATCACCACCTTCGGATATCGGTTCCACATGATGAATCTCATGAGAGATCCTTTTCCCTGCTGCATCACCTAAGCGGGCGCGGGGCGCATTTCCGTTGCGCATACGTCGTAGATTATCTTCGCTGACCTGTTGTGCCACTGCGCTGTCTTTTGAGGCAACGGCCCAAAAAGCCCGCCTAAACGAATCAAAACTAGAATATTCGCTCCCTCTGAGTTTATCGGCGATGCTGGTCGGAATAGGGGCGCCACCCTGAGCTTGAGCATGGTCAAGCCAAATACCGCCCACATCCTCACCCACCCCCGTAACGATCCCCGGCGTCTGCCTCGCCGGCCTCGAATAAACCACATATAACGACTTCAGCCCGGTGTCCGCCGGGAACACCAGAATACAATCCTCGGCCGTTACATCCTCGCCCGGCAGTCCCTCAATCTGGCTATCGGTGTTGTCCGGGATCGGGTGGACGAGGATCGGGTCGAGTGCCTCACCATGGTCGGGATAAACCAGCGGAGGCATCGACCCCAACGGCCCGCGCTGCGGCGTCCAGAGATGGTGATGCCGTTGAGCTTGGCCTCCATGGCGGTCTTGTCGGCGTTCCACTTGACGTTCACCGTGCGTACGGCGTCGTCGCCAGAGGCGCCGGAGTGGATGCCGTAGACCCGCAGAACACCTTCGGCATCACGACGAAACTGGAAACGCACGCGCGTGGTGGCGCGGCTCATGCGGCGTAGTTCTTAGTCGTGTGAAGCGTGCCGTCGGCCATTTTGCTCGGCAGCATTCCCAGCACAAACACGCTTGCCGGCCCGCCGGCGCCACGGATGGCCCAGTTCAGGCGCTGTTGCAAAATCCCGCCGCCGGCCAGACGCCCCAAAGCCAGGTCGGCGCCTATTGCCGTCGCGATCGCGGTGCTGGCGGATGGCATGAGCATGGCGCCGGCGACCATGATCTTGCCGAAGTTGCTGGCTGGCTCCTCGGCAGTGCCAGCGTCCGCGCGACACCAGTTGTCCGGCGTGCAGGACTTGGCAAATACCCTGTCTTCGCGTGGCTTGGGCGCAGGCCACTCATCCTTCTCGATGTACACCGGCTCCGGCGCTTTCGGTGGAAGCAAAGTAAACCAGGCCCTGCCACCGCTATACGGATTTAATAACCAGTCATCATCGAGAAGGTATTTGTATTGAGGCATGCCAACTCCCTGCATGGCGCTGAATCGAGCCAGGGGAGCTTGTCGGTCGAAGGGCAATTCAGGGAGAGAGCGGCGGGTGCTTGAAGTGATGAAAAATCCAGTTCTTACGTGAGCAAAGCCTGCTTCCTACAGGGCTATCTCAGTCCAGCGGTTTTGCGCCTGATTCGGGCAAAACCATTGTCGGTCGCGCCTGTAGTCTTTTCCTTTGAATCGCTGACTACGCCGGATTTCTCTTACAGATTATTCAGGTCGACAACCTACGCGCCGCTGCCTGAGGATGTTTTCTGTAGTTTTTCCAGGATAAATATCAGATGAAGAGGATGAGTCCGTTGCCATTCGATTTTATTTTCAGCCGGCCATTGTCATGAGCATTTCCAATGAGGACCGCGATTTTCTGGTGGCGATGGGCAGTCGCATTGCTCACTTACGCACGGTGCACGAGATAACGCAGACGCGGTTTGCAAGGGCTTTAGGTCTTTCCCGGCAGACCTTTCAGGGTTACGAGGAGGGCACGCGCAGCATGCCGGTCACGACACTGGTGAAGATAGCATTTGCGCTGCGCGTGCCTGTTGAAGACCTGCTCGGGGTTCCCTCGTACACGGAGACGCCCAGACGCAGCTTGACCTCGACGTGGTATCGACGACTGCAGTCCATCAATGAGCTTTCGAAGGTCCAACAGAAGGTAATTGCGCAGATGCTTGACGCGCTGATTGCACAGGCAGCGACCAAAACGAGCAACGAAGAAAAAGAAGTTTGAAGTAACGCAGAGAACGCGGAGCCAAGGTGCACGAACACCCCGGCCCCGCTAACCACAAAGCAGCTTAAAAGGAGCTGAACCATGGCTAAAACCAATCATACGACATCAACCCCCATCACTGAACGCCGGCTGAAAATCGCCGCTGATTTTCACCCCCTACACACAAAGGAAAAATCCTATAGCCCCGCCAAACCGGTGCCATGGATCAGGCTTCGCGGACTGTGGTTGCGGCAGGCAGGATTCGAGGTAAACGAGAGCGTCAAAGTGCGTGTGATGAAAGGGTGTCTGGTGATTACAGCGGAATAGATGAATCGTCCACGTAAAGCCGCAACGCTATTTGCGTAGGAAAAACGCCGCTAACCCTCACGGGATAGCGGCGTTTTTTCTCAAATAGCGCTTTTGATTATCTTGAATTTTATGGCGGGCGGGGCCTGTAATACCTGGCTAAAAGCCTGGTTGTGAGGAAGGCATTATCTTGAATTTGATATTGGCTTATGTAAAAAAGGCGAAGTGCAAACTGTAAGAAAAGTCTGACGGATGAGCGACTGCGAACCCACTGATCCAATCGAAGGGCTGAAGATAGACCTTCTGTAGGTGGGGAACCGAAGGGGGGATTATTGCAAGCATAAAAAAACGGCCTACCTTTCGGTAAGCCGTTTTTAGTACTTGGTGGCTACACAGGGACTTGAACCCCGGACCCCAGCATTATGAATGCTATGCTCTAACCAACTGAGCTATGTAGCCAAGTGGCGCGCATTATTCCCCTGAAATGGCAAAGCGTCAAGCGTAAATCGAAAATATTTCTTCCTGTTTTCAACCGCTTATCCTCGGGCCCCGAAAATCGGGGCCGGGGAGGGCGTCAGCGCAATTGGAATCTGGCGGTATTGGCGCTCAGGGCTTCGCTGCCCTGGCTCAAGGTGTCGGCCGCGAGGTTCACCGCACGTGCGCCTTCAAGCAAACGCACCGCCGCTTGATCGACCTGCTGGATATTGCCGCTGACTTCGTCGGCGGTGCTGGCCTGTTCTTCAACCGCCGTGGCGATTTGCGCCAGGGTGTCGGTGACGCTCTGTACGGCGCTGGCGATTTCTCCCAGGCGTTCGCCGAGTCCGGTGACCGCCTCGGCATCCGATTGCGCCTGACCACAGGCGGCCTCCATCAGGTTCACCGCTTCGTTGACCGTGGCGCGCAGGCTGTCGACGGTACCGGCGATCTGCGCGGTGGACGATTGCGTGCGTTGCGAGAGGCTGCGCACCTCGTCGGCGACCACGGCAAAACCGCGACCCTGTTCGCCGGCGCGGGCGGCTTCGATGGCGGCGTTGAGTGCGAGCAGGTTGGTCTGCTCGGCGACGCCGCGAATGGTGTCCACGACCAGTTGAATCTGCTGGCCTTGCTCGCTGACCCGGCCGAGCGCGGCGGCGGTGTCGTTCAGGCGCTGATTGAGCTGCTGAATGCTGGCCGTGGTGCGTTGGCTGTCGCGGCTGCTGTCGGCGGCGATGCGCCGGGTTTGCTGGGCGCTGCCGGAGGCCTGTTCGCAACTCTGCGCGACGCCTTGCGAGGTGGCGGCCAATTGCGTGGCGGCAGCGGCGATCTGGCTGATCTGCAACTGCTGCGCCTCAACTTCACCGAGGGCGCCGCTGGAGTGTTGGTTGAGGCTGCGTACCGCGTTGCTCAACTGCGAGGTCTCGTGGTCGACGCCGAGCATGCTGCTGCGCAGTTGCACCACGGCGACGTTGAGCGCGGTGCTGATCGCCGCCAGCTCATCGCGCCCCACCACCGGCACTTGCAGGCTCAGGTTGCCGTCGCGCAAGGCCTCAGCGAGCAAGGTGATGCCGCTGGCACTGCGGCGGATCGAGGCTTGCAGGCAGACGAACAGGTACAACGCGGCCAGCAGCAGGCAACCGAAGATTGCGGCGACAACAATGAACTGGCGGATCGCCGAGCTGTAATACGCATCGAGCCGCTGATCCAGCGCGACCAGGGATTGCTGGCGCAGGGAAGCGAGGTCGGTGAGCAGCGCGTCGAGGCTGCGTTCGAAGTCCTCTGGCTTGAGGTTGATGCTGCCGCCAAACACACCGTCGTCGAGGACTTTCAGGCCGCTGTCGAGGTGTTCCAGGCTGTCGTGATACTGACCGGCCCAGGCTTGCAGCTCGGCTGGCAAACGCGCCTCCAGCAGGCCGGCGGTTTTCACCAGTTGCTCGCGGGCGTCCCCGATGCGACTGCGCAGGTCGCGCAACTGCAAGCGGCTTTGCAGGGTGAACTGCCCGGAGACCACCGAAGCCTGGCCGACCGCGGCGAGACGCCCGACCCGCTCGATCAGGTCTGGTGCGTGTTGCGTGGAAATCTGCGTCAGCAGGTAGGTTTCCAGCCACGGCGCGAGGGTCAGGCGATTGTCCATGACGATCTGCTCGCGCAAGGCTTGCAGCGCGCCCAGGGCATTGGTGAAGCTGTCATAACCGTCCGGCCACCAGCCGACACTGCTGAGGCTTTTCGAATCAAGGCCATTGAGCGCGGTTTGCAGCGCCTGAAAGCGCTCGAGGATTGCGCCGTCGGCGCCTTGCTGGTTCAGGGCATTGCCCAGCTCGGTGGTGGCTTGCAGCACCGCCGGTTGCACGCCATCGAAGGCAGCCATGGCGGCGAGGGTGGCCGGTGTCGGCTGACGATTGGTCTCGGTGGCGCGCCAGCGGGCGGCGCGGTCGCGTTGCGCGGCGAGCAGGTTGTCCAGCGCATCCAGCGCGAGCAATTGACGCACACCGGCACGTTCGCCGGAGATCAGATTGAGCTTCTCGCGATAGTCATGGCCGATCATCAACAGGCTGCCGGCCAGCGGCAGAATAAACAGCAGAAACAACAATTGGAATTTACCTGCGAAGCCAAACCGCCCCAGCAATTTGATCCCCGGTGAAAGGAAAGCCTGCATGCCTCATGACTCCTCTGGACACCACGCACCATTGGCGTGCATCGCGAACCTTTCGGCTGCGACTGTGCCCTCTAAAAGGCCTCGAAAGTTCACCCGTGCCCGCTCTGTAGGCCGGCTCTGTAGCGAAACTTCCCATTGTCGAGCGCCTTTGTAAGGCGATCGTGTTCAAGGGCAGAAGCAAGGCAAGATTCAGACCATGGCGTTGCGCTATCACCGTTTGCTCGACGACCAGTCAGTTAGTTAGCTGCCTAAGGGGATAGCGCGAGCGCACCGAAAAATGGCACATTGACGCACCTGCCTGCGGGCACCCATCTGCTGTCCGGAATTTGCCATGGCTATCAGCAACGTTCAGACCGCCGCTGCCTCGGCGACCGCTGCTCCGCAAAGCAGCCCCTTGGTGATGCGCATCATCGGCGCGGTGGCGCTGGCGCATTTGATCAACGACCTGATCCAGTCGGTGCTGCCGTCGATCTACCCGATGCTCAAAGCCAACTATGGCCTGACCTTCACCCAGGTCGGCCTGATCACCTTGACCTTCCAGTTGACCGCGTCGCTGTTGCAGCCGTGGGTCGGTTATCACACTGATCGCCACCCCAAACCGTGGCTGTTGCCGGCGGGCACGGTGTGTACGTTGATCGGCATTCTGATGATGTCGGTGGTCGGCAGCTTCCCATTGATTCTGCTGGCGGCGGCGCTGATTGGTATCGGCTCGTCGACCTTTCACCCGGAAGCCTCGCGTGTTGCGCGACTGGCCTCGGGCGGCCGGTTTGGTCTGGCGCAATCGACCTTTCAGGTTGGCGGCAATGCCGGCTCCGCGTTCGGCCCGTTGCTGGCGGCGGCGATCATCATTCCCTTCGGCCAAGGCAATGTGGCGTGGTTTGGCCTGTTCGCGGTTTTTGCGCTGTTCGTGCTGTACCGCATCAGCCGCTGGTACGCCAACCACCTCAACCTATTCAAGCTCAAGGCCGGCCAAGCGGCGACGCACGGCTTGTCGAAGGGCAGGGTGACCAGTGCGCTTGTGGTGCTCGGGCTGCTGGTGTTCTCCAAGTATTTCTACATGGCCAGCTTCACCAGCTACTTCACCTTCTACCTGATCGAGAAGTTCGACCTGTCGGTGGCCAGCTCGCAGCTGCACTTGTTCCTTTTCCTGGGCGCAGTGGCGGCGGGTACGTTCTTCGGTGGACCGATTGGCGACAAGATCGGGCGCAAGGCAGTGATCTGGTTTTCCATCCTGGGGGTGGCGCCATTCACCCTGATCCTGCCGCATGTCGATCTGTTCTGGACCAGCATTCTCAGCGTGGTGATCGGCTTCATTCTGGCGTCGGCATTCTCGGCGATCGTGGTGTACGCGCAGGAACTGGTGCCAGGCAATGTCGGGATGATTGCCGGGATCTTCTTCGGCCTGATGTTCGGTTTCGGCGGGATTGGTGCCGCGCTGCTCGGGCATCTGGCGGATGTGCACGGGATTGAGTATGTGTACTTCCTGTGCTCGTTCTTGCCGTTGTTTGGTGTGTTGGCGATCTTTTTACCGCGTACCAGAAAGGCCTGAACAGACGAATCGAACTGTGGGAGCGAGCCTGCTCGCGAATGGGTGGGTCAGTTGACGAATGCTTAGCTTACACGCCACATTCGCGAGCAGGCTCGCTCCCACGGGGAAATATACTCAGTCACTGAATTTCAGGCACAAAAAAGCCGCGTATCAAACGCGGCTTTTTCTTGCCCGGCTGTTGCTTAGACGTTGAAACGGAAGTGCATCACGTCGCCGTCCTTGACGATGTAATCCTTGCCTTCCAGACGCCATTTGCCGGCTTCTTTGGCGCCGGCTTCGCCTTTGTACTGGATGAAGTCGTTGTAGGCGATGACTTCGGCACGGATGAAGCCTTTTTCGAAGTCGGTGTGGATCACGCCAGCGGCCTGTGGGGCGGTGGCACCGACCTTGACGGTCCAGGCGCGGACTTCTTCGACACCGGCGGTGAAGTAGGTCTGCAGGTGGAGCATTTCGTAGCCGGCGCGGATCACGCGGTTCAGGCCAGGCTCTTCCAGGCCCAAGGCCTCGAGGAACATGTCCTTCTCTTCGCCGTCGTCGAGCTCGGCGATTTCCGCTTCGATCTTGTTGCACACCGGAACGACCATGGCGCCTTCTTCTTCGGCGATGGCCTTGACCACGTCCAAGTGCGGGTTGTTCTCGAAGCCGTCTTCAGCCACGTTGGCGATGTACATGACCGGCTTGGTGGTCAGCAGGTGGAAGCCCTTGATCACGGCTTTCTCATCCGCGCTCATGTTTTTCATCAGGCTGCGTGCCGGCTTGGCTTCGGTGAAGTGCGCGATCAGTTGCTCGAGCAGAGCCTTCTGAACCACGGCGTCCTTGTCACCGCCCTTGGCGTTGCGCGCGACTTTCTGCAGTTGCTTCTCGCAGCTGTCGAGGTCGGCAAAGATCAGTTCCAGGTCGATGATTTCGATGTCGCGTTTCGGGTCGACGCTGTTGGACACGTGGATCACGTTGTCGTCTTCGAAGCAGCGCACCACGTGAGCGATAGCGTCGGTTTCACGGATGTTGGCCAGGAACTTGTTGCCCAGACCTTCACCTTTCGAGGCGCCGGCGACGAGGCCGGCGATGTCGACGAATTCCATGGTGGTCGGCAGGATGCGCTTCGGATTGACGATGGCCGCCAGAGCTTCCAGGCGCGGATCCGGCATCGGCACGATGCCGCTGTTCGGCTCGATGGTGCAGAAGGGGAAGTTCTCGGCCGCGATACCGGATTTGGTCAGGGCGTTGAACAGGGTGGACTTGCCGACGTTAGGCAGGCCGACGATGCCGCAATTGAATCCCATGGTGTTTCCCCTCGGGTAAAAGTCAGGCCTTCTGGCTGTGCAGGTTTTTCATCGCGCGGTTCCATTCCCCGGCGAGGATATCCGGCAGCACGCCGAGGGCAAAGTCGATGCTGGCATCGAGTTTTTCCTGTTCGGCGCGTGGCGCACGACCCAGGACGAAATTTGAAACCATACTGGCAACGCCCGGGTGGCCGATGCCAAGCCGCAGGCGGTAGAACGTATTCTGATTGCCCAGTTGCGCAATGATGTCGCGCAACCCGTTGTGACCGCCATGGCCGCCGCCCTGCTTGAGCTTGGCAACGCCCGGAGGCAAGTCGAGTTCGTCATGCGCCACGAGGATTTCTTCAGGCTTGATGCGGAAGAAACCGGCGAGTGCCGCCACGGCCTGGCCGCTGCGGTTCATGTAGGTGGTGGGAATCAGCAGACGAACATCCTGACCCTGATGCGAGTAGCGCCCGGTCAGGCCGAAATATTTGCGATCGGCCACAAGATTCACATTCTGTGCGTGGGCGATGCGCTCAACAAAAAGGGCCCCTGCGTTATGCCGGGTCTGTTCGTATTCAGCGCCTGGATTTCCCAGGCCAACGATCAGTTTGATGGCAGTCACGATAGGGGCCCTTCCTTGGAGTGGTGGATAACATTGCCGCGATCGGGGAAAGCGGCGAAAGTGGACGAAAAATGCTCATTTACCATGGATGTAAACTCCGCGTTCTCGCCCGCTTTCTCGCTACGTTCCAGTCCGCGATGTTACTTGCTCACTCCGGCATGACAGAGTGAATTACTCTGCTGCGCCTTCTTCGGTAGGTTCTGCAGCAACACGTGGAGCGTGGACGTTGGCAACAGCCTTGTCATCGCCGTGTGCCAGAGCAACGAACTCAACACCTTTAGGAGCTTTGAGGTCCGACAGGTGGATGATGGTGCCGATTTCTGCTTTCGACAGGTCGACTTCGATGAACTCAGGCAGATCTTTTGGCAGGCAGGTCACTTCGATTTCAGCAACAACGTGCGAAACTTCGCCGCCTTTCTTCACTGGAGCTTCTTCGCCAACAAAGTGTACAGGCACGATAGCGGTCAGTTTCTGGCCAGCTACAACGCGTACGAAGTCAGCGTGCATCACGTGGCCTTTGGCCGGGTGACGCTGCAGAGCCTTGATGATTACGTTCTGCTTGGTGCCACCAACGTTCAGCTCGATGATGTGGCTGTAAGCCGCTTCGTTTTCGAGCAGTTTGGCAACTTCTTTGGCCAGCATGCTGATGGATTCAGGGGCTTTGTCGCCACCGTAAACTACAGCTGGAACCAGGCTTGCGAGACGACGCAGGCGGCGGCTCGCACCTTTCCCCAGGTCGGAACGCACTTCAGCATTCAGAGTAAAATCGTTCATTTTGTATCTCCAAAATAGCCATGACCGAGTGGCGTTTGCGACCAGCGCCGAACACGGTATGGGCAAAAAAGCCCCGCCCCGACAGGAATGCCGGGGCGGGGCGCTTTTCGTCAACGAGACATTTCGCGAAGGGCAGGGCCCTTAACGGAACATCGCGCTGATCGATTCTTCATTGCTGATGCGGCGAACCGCTTCGGCAACAACCGGTGCGATATCCAGTTGACGGATACGTGCACAGGCTTGTGCTGCAGCGGACAGCGGGATGGTGTTGGTCACCACCAGCTCGTCCAGCACGGAATTTTCGATATTCTCGATGGCCCGGCCCGACAGCACAGGGTGTGTGCAATAGGCAAAGACCTTGGCTGCGCCATGCTCATTCAGGGCCTTGGCCGCGTGGCACAGAGTGCCGGCGGTATCGACCATGTCATCGACGAGAATACAGGTACGCCCTTCGACATCACCGATGATATGCATCACTTCAGAGTGATTGGCTTTCTCACGGCGTTTGTCGATGATCCCGAGATCGACGCCCAGCGACTTGGCAACAGCCCGTGCACGCACGACGCCACCAATGTCCGGGGACACTATCATCAGGTTTTCGAAGCGCTGATCTTCGATGTCATCCACCAGAACCGGGGAGCCGTAGATGTTATCTACCGGAATATCGAAGAAGCCCTGAATCTGGTCAGCATGCAGATCAACCGTGAGAACACGGTCGATGCCGACTACGGTAAGCATGTCAGCAACGACTTTCGCGCTGATAGCCACACGTGCGGAACGCGGACGGCGATCCTGACGGGCATAACCAAAATAAGGAATAACAGCAGTGATACGAGTAGCCGAGGAGCGGCGGAAGGCGTCAGCCATCACTACCAGTTCCATCAGGTTATCGTTGGTCGGAGCGCAGGTCGGCTGAATAATGAAGACGTCTTTACCGCGAACGTTTTCATTGATCTCGGCTGTGATTTCGCCGTCGGAAAACTTGCCGACAGAGATGTCACCGAGAGGGATATGCAGCTGACGTACGACACGCCGAGCCAGATCGGGGTTGGCATTCCCCGTAAAGACCATCATCTTGGACACGCGCAGTACCTAGAGGCTGAGGGTAACCTGGATGAGTAGAGAAAATGGCAGGGGCGGCTGGATTCGAACCAACGCATGGCAGGATCAAAACCTGCTGCCTTACCGCTTGGCGACGCCCCTGTATCTGTTGCTTTCAAGTGCCGGGCACTTGATTCCTTTAGAGCAGACTTTGCAGCTTGCGATGCAACATCGAAACGTTGCTTCCTTTCGCTACAAACCCTGTAAGGGTCTCTGTCAGAAGGGCCGAGACTTTATCAGCTTCAGCTTTGCTTGGGAAGCCCCCAAACACACAACTTCCAGTTCCGGTGAGCTTTGCTTCGGTAAATTTACCTAACAAATCCAATGCGTTACGTACCTCTGGATAACGCCTTGCTACCACCGGCAAGCAGTCATTTCGACTGTTTCCCTCGGGAACGGGGCGCACTTTAATGGGCGGTGTGTTACGTGTCAACAAAGGATCGGAAAAAATTTCTGCCGTACTAACAGCGACTTGCGGCACGAGCACCAGATACCACGGTTCTTCGGGGTCGACCGGGGTCAGTTTCTCGCCGACGCCCTCGGCAAACGCCGCATGGCCACGGACGAACACCGGTACGTCGGCACCGAGTGACAAGCCCAGTGCGGCGAGGCGATCTTCATCCCAGCCCAGTTGCCACAAATGGTTGAGCCCGAGCAACGTTGTCGCCGCATTCGAACTGCCGCCACCAATGCCGCCGCCCATGGGCAGGACTTTGTCGATCCAGATGTCGATGCCGAGCGCGCAACCGGACTGTTGCTGCAACATCTTCGCCGCGCGCACGATCAGGTTGCTGTCGTGGGGCACGCCGGCGAACTCGGTGTGCAGCTGGATCACGCCGTCATCGCGTACGGCGAAAGTGATTTCATCGCCGTAATCGAGGAATTGAAACAGCGTCTGCAATTCGTGATAACCGTCTTCACGGCGACCGAGAATGTGCAGCATCAAGTTGAGTTTGGCCGGCGAGGGCAGGGTCAGGCGTGCAGCGGTCATGCGTCATTGCCCCAACTTGCGCGGTTGCCAGGTTTTGATCACCAGCGTCACGTCGAGGTCGGTGCCGTGCAGCTTGATGCGCTCGGGCAGCCAATAACCATTCTGTTCGGTGTAGGCGGTGTATTCGACTTTCCAGCCGTCCTGCTCAAGGCTGGCCAGACGACTGTCGGCGTCCAGATTCAAGCGACTTTTGCTTTCCGGCGCGGGCAGGCCACGAACCCACCAGGCCAGATTCGACACCGGCAATTTCCAGCCCAGCTGTTCTTCGAGCAGAGCTTCGGGTGACTGCGATTCGTAGCGGCCCTGGTTGGCGACTTCCAGCGACACCTTGCCCGGACGCCCGGTCAGGCGCGCCGCGCCACGACCCAGCGGGCCGGACAGGCGAATGTCGTAGTAGTCCTGACGCTGCAGCCAGAACAGCGTGCCGCTGCCGGAATCCTTCGGCGCGCGGATGCCGATCTTGCCGTCGATCTGCCAGCCATCAAGGCCGGTCAATTGCTGTTTGTTTGCCGCCCATTGGGCCGGGCTGCCGTGGCCCTCGACCGATTCGCGAGTGCCGAAACCCGAGCAACCGGCGAGCAGGGCGATGAAGCTGAAAACAATAACGTGGCGCAAAAGCATGGTTTAAAGATTCTCGGATCCGGTCAGGCGCTTGATGGTGCTGCGCAGAATGGTGCTGTCGGGCTGATCCTTGAGGAACTTGCCCCACACTTGTTTGGCTTCGCGTTGATTGCCCTTGGCCCAGAGGACTTCGCCAAGGTGCGCGGCGACTTCGTGGTCAGGGAAACGCTCGAGCGCCTGGCGCAGGTATTTCTCCGCGTCGTCCAGATTGCCCAGGCGATAGTTTACCCAGCCGAGGCTGTCGAGAACCGCCGGGTCTTCCGGATTGATCTGGTGCGCCTGCTCGATCAGCGTTTTCGCTTCAGCGTAGCGGGTGGTGCGATCGGACAAGGTGTAGCCCAGCGCATTCAGCGCCATGGCATTGTCCGGATCGCGCTTGATGATCAGGCGCAGGTCTTTCTCCATTTGCGCCAGATCATTGCGTTTCTCCGCGAGCATGGCGCGGGTGTAAAGCAAGTTGAGATCGTCCGGGTATTTCTGCAGCGCTTGTTGCAGAACTTTCCAGGCCTTGTCGTCCTGTTTGTTGGCCGACAGGCTTTCCGACTCGATCAGATACAGCTGAATCGCGTAATCCGGTTGCTCGTCACGCTCGGCCGCCAGCTTGCTCTGCGCTTCGGCGGTTTTACCGTTGCTCATCAGGATATCGGCCTGACGCAGCTGTGCCGGCAGATAGTCATTGCCCGGGCCGACCTGGGCGTATTCGATGAGCGCGCCTTGTGGGTCATTGCGCTCTTCGGCAATCCGGCCGAGGTTCAGATGCGCCGAATCGACGTGGCTTTCGCGAGCGATCAGGTCTTCCAGATAACCTTTGGCCTCATCCCACGCCTTGGCTTCCAGGCACACCAGTGCCAGCGAATATCGCAATTCGTCGTCTTCCGGGTATTGCTGAACTAGGGTGGAGAATTCGGCCTTGGCGTCGTCCATGCGGTCCTGTTCGACCAGCATGCGCGCATAAGTCAGGCGCAGGCGCTTGTCTTCCGGGTATTTCCTGATGCTTTTCTGCAACAGCGGTAGCGCTTCGTCGCCACGGTTGAGCAATTGAAGCAGGCGCGCGCGCAACAGGATCGGTGCTATTTCGCCGTCTTCCGGCGGGTTGTCTTCAAGCAGGGTCAGCGCGCCTTGATTGTCGCCGTCTTGCTGGAGCAGCAGAGCCTTGCCGAAAATTAGCTGATTGTTATTCGGGTGGCGCTCAAGCAAACGGTCGAAGCTTTTCATCAGACCGTTGCGGGTTTCCTGATCGGTGTCGGCGGCCGACAGTGCGAGGAAGTCGAAATGGGTGTCGCCCTTGCCCTGCAGGACTTTCTCCATGTAGACCATGGAGTCGTCGTAGCGCCCGGCGCGAGCCAGTTGCACGGCAGCGGCGCGTTGCGCTTCGAGATCGTCCGGGGCATTGCGGGCCCAGATCAGCGCGGTGTCGAGGGCCGGTTGATCGGCGCCCAGATATTCGGCGATGCGGAACGCACGCTCGGAAACGCCCGGATCCTGAGTGTTGATGGCCTGGGTCACATAGTTGTCCAGGGCAATGTCGAAACGATTGCGCTGGCCAGCGAGTTCGGCGCTCAGCAGACTGAACACGGTTTCCTCGCTGAACGAGCCGTAAACCTTGGGCTTTTCAGGTGCGGGCGTGGTGTCTTCGACCGGCGGGGTGCCGTCCGGCGCAACGGGCGCCATGGCCTGGCAGCCGCTGAGGAAGACAAAAGCGAGGAGCAACGCGGAAGATCTATTCATATAGGAAGAGGACGACTAACCTGCGGTCGGATCATCATGACACAAGCCTTCGGCCAAACATAACCGAGACTCAATTGTGGCCATTATAGGGGCTGACGATTGGGACAATAGTCAGCGGTAGTTGTTCTGAATCTTTCGAAGTAGGACAATTGCCGGCTTCACGTCACCACCAGCGACCTTGAATGGCCTTCCTTGCACTCGGTATCAACCACAAGACTGCTTCAGTAGACGTCCGCGAGCGCGTGGCCTTTACCCCTGAGCAGCTGGTGGAGGCCTTGCAGCAGCTCTGCCGACTGACCGACAGCCGCGAAGCCGCGATCCTCTCCACCTGCAATCGCAGTGAGCTTTATATAGAACAGGATCAGCTGTCGGCCGATGTCGTGCTGCGCTGGCTGGCCGATTATCACCATCTGAGCCTCGACGAACTGCGCGCCAGTGCCTATGTGCATGAAGACGATGCGGCTGTTCGTCACATGATGCGCGTCGCCTCCGGGCTTGACTCGCTGGTGCTGGGCGAACCACAGATTCTCGGCCAGATGAAATCGGCCTACGCCGTGGCCCGCGAGGCCGGCACCATCGGCCCGCTGCTGGGGCGGCTGTTTCAGGCGACGTTCAATGCCGCCAAGCAGGTGCGTACCGATACTGCGATCGGCGAGAACCCGGTGTCGGTGGCGTTTGCCGCAGTGAGCCTGGCGAAACAGATTTTCAGCGATCTGCAACGCAGTCAGGCGCTGCTGATCGGTGCCGGCGAGACGATTACGCTGGTCGCGCGCCATTTGCATGAGCTGGGAGTCAAGCGCATCGTCGTTGCCAACCGCACGCTGGAGCGCGCCAGTCAGTTGGCCGAGCAGTTCGGCGCCCACGCGGTACTGCTCTCGGACATTCCGGCGGAGCTGGTGCGCAGCGATATCGTCATCAGTTCGACCGCCAGCCAGTTGCCAATCCTCGGCAAGGGTGCGGTGGAAAGTGCGCTGAAGCTGCGCAAGCACAAGCCGATCTTCATGGTCGACATTGCGGTACCGCGCGATATCGAGCCGGAAGTCGGCGAGCTCGACGACGTTTACCTGTACAGCGTCGACGATCTCCACGAAGTGGTCGCCGAGAACCTCAAGAGCCGTCAGGGCGCTGCGCAAGCGGCGGAGGAAATGGTTTCGGTCGGCGCCGACGATTTCATGGTGCGCCTGCGCGAACTGGCGGCGGTCGATGTGCTCAAGGCCTATCGTCAACAGAGCGAACGCCTGCGAGACGAAGAATTGCAGAAGGCCCTGCGTCTGCTGGCCAACGGCGGCAACGCCGAAGACGTGCTCGGGCAACTGGCCCGTGGCCTGACCAACAAACTCTTGCATGCGCCCAGCGTGCAGTTGAAAAAGCTGTCTGCCGAAGGCCGCCTCGATGCGCTGGCCATGGCCCAGGAACTCTTTGCCCTTGAGGGCTCACCGGATAGTTTTTCGGATAAAAAACCGCAATGAAAGCGTCACTGCTCAACAAGCTGGACATTCTCCAGGACCGTTTCGAGGAACTGACCGCGCTGCTCGGCGACGGTGAAGTCATTGCCGATCAGGCCAAATTCCGCGCCTATTCCAAGGAGTACGCCGAACTCGAGCCGGTAGTGGCCGCCTATAAAAAGCTGCTCGGCGTACAAAGCGATCTTGAAGGCGCGCAGGCGCTGCTCAAGGACAACGACCCGGACATGCGCGAAATGGCCGTGGAAGAAGTTCGCGAAGCCAAGGAGTTGCTGGTCACGCTGGAATCCGATCTGCAGCGCATGCTGCTGCCTAAAGATCCGAATGACGGGCGCAACGTGTTCCTCGAAATCCGCGCCGGCACCGGTGGCGACGAGGCGGCGATCTTCTCCGGCGACCTGTTCCGCATGTACTCGCGTTATGCCGAGCGGCGTGGCTGGCGCGTCGAGATCCTCTCGGAAAACGAAGGCGAGCACGGTGGCTATAAAGAAGTCATCGCGCGCATTGAAGGCGACAACGTTTACGGCAAGTTGAAATTCGAGTCCGGCGCACACCGCGTCCAGCGCGTACCGGCCACCGAATCCCAGGGCCGGATCCACACGTCGGCGTGCACCGTGGCGGTGTTGCCCGAGCCGGACGAGCGCGAAGCCATCGAGATCAACCCGGCGGATCTGCGTGTCGACACTTACCGTTCCTCCGGCGCTGGTGGTCAGCACGTCAACACCACCGATTCGGCGATCCGCATTACCCACATCCCGACCGGCACCGTCGTCGAGTGTCAGGAAGAACGCTCCCAGCACAAGAACCGTGCCCGGGCGATGGCGTGGCTGTCGGCCAAGCTCAACGATCAGCAGAACGCAGCGGCGGCCAACGCGATTGCCAGTGAGCGCAAGTTGCTGGTCGGCTCCGGCGATCGTTCCGAGCGTATCCGCACCTACAACTACGCCCAGGGCCGGGTCACCGACCATCGCGTCAACCTGACCCTGTATTCCCTGGATGAAATTCTCGCCGGTGGCGTTGAAGCCGTGATCGAGCCGTTGCTGGCCGAATATCAGGCTGACCAACTCGCAGCGATAGGTGAATAAATGACCATCATCGCCAGCCTGTTGCGCGCTGCCGAGTTGCCGGACTCGCCGACTGCGCGTCTGGACGCTGAATTGCTCCTGGCCGCCGCATTGGGCAAGTCGCGCAGCTTCCTGCACACCTGGCCCGAGCGCATCGTGCCGAGCGAGGCTGCGCTGACCTTTGCCGAATATCTGCAACGGCGGCGTAGCGGTGAACCGGTGGCCTATATTCTCGGCCAGCAGGGCTTCTGGAAACTCGATCTGGAAGTCGCGCCGCACACGCTGATTCCGCGCCCGGACACCGAATTGCTGGTGGAGGCAGCCCTTGAGCTGCTGCCGGCAACTCCGGCCAAGGTTCTTGATCTGGGCACCGGCAGTGGCGCGATTGCTTTGGCCTTGGCCAGCGAGCGCCCGGCGTGGAAAGTCACCGCTGTGGATCGCGTGCTCGAAGCCGTGGCCCTGGCCGAACGCAACCGCCAGCGTCTGCACCTGAACAACGCCACGGTGCTGAGCAGCCATTGGTTCAGCGCACTTGCAGGCCAGCGCTTTCAGCTGATCATCAGCAACCCGCCGTACATTGCCGCCACCGATCCGCATCTGGTCGAGGGCGATGTACGCTTCGAACCGGCCAGTGCGCTGATCGCCGGTGAAGATGGCCTCGACGATTTGCGCCTGATTGTTGCGCAGGCGCCGGATCATCTTGAAGCCGGCGGCTGGCTGATGCTAGAACACGGCTATGATCAGGCCGAAGCCGTGCGTGATCTGCTGCTCACTCGTGGCTTTGCAGAAGTCCACAGCCGCACCGATCTGGGCGGCCATCAACGCATCAGTCTGGGGCGCCTGCCGTGCTGAATGATCAGGAATTGCTGCGCTACAGCCGGCAGATTCTGCTGCAGCACATCGACATCGACGGGCAGCTGAAGCTCAAGGCCAGCCGCGTGCTGATCGTCGGCCTTGGCGGTCTCGGCGCGCCGGTGGCGTTGTATCTGGCGGCAGCGGGCGTCGGCGAGTTGCATCTGGCGGATTTCGACACGGTCGATCTGACCAACCTGCAACGGCAGATCATTCACGACACCGACAGTGTCGGCATGTCCAAGGTCGACTCGGCGCTCAAGCGCCTGGGCGCGATCAACCCCGAGATTCAACTGGTCGCCCATCGTCAGGCGCTGGACGCCGACGCCCTCTCCGCAGCGGTGGCAGCGGCGGATCTGGTGCTCGATTGCTCGGACAACTTCTCTACCCGTGAGGCAGTCAACGCCGCCTGTGTTGCCGCGCGCAAGCCATTGGTCAGCGGCGCGGCGATTCGTCTGGAAGGGCAGCTGTCGGTGTTCGATCCACGGCGTGCCGAAAGCCCTTGCTACCACTGCCTGTATGGACACGGCAGCGAAGCCGAACTGACCTGCAGCGAGGCCGGCGTGGTCGGGCCGCTGGTCGGTCTGGTCGGCAGCTTGCAGGCGCTGGAAGCGTTGAAACTGCTGGTCGGCTTTGGCGAGCCATTAGTGGGGCGTTTGTTGCTGATCGACGCTCTGGGTTCGCGCTTCCGTGAGCTGCGGGTCAAGCGCGATCCGGGCTGCAGCGTCTGTGGCGCCCGCCATGCGTGAAGCGCCGATCGGCGTGTTCGATTCCGGGGTCGGCGGCTTGTCGGTTCTCGGCGAAATTCAGCGCTTGCTGCCCAACGAATCGCTGCTTTATGTCGCCGATTGCGGGCACATTCCTTACGGCGAGAAAACCCCGGAATTCATCCGCCAGCGTTGCAGTGCGATGGCAGGGTTTTTTCGCGAGCAGGGTGCCAAGGCTTTGGTGCTGGCGTGCAATACCGCGACTGTGGCCGGTGTTGCCGACTTGCGTCGCGACTTTCCCGAATGGCCGATTGTCGGCATGGAACCGGCGGTCAAACCGGCCGCTGCGGCCACGCGAAGCGGCGTGGTTGGCGTCCTGGCCACGACAGGCACATTGCAGAGCGCAAAGTTTGCCGCGTTGCTCGATCGTTTCGCGGTTGACATAAAAGTCATCACCCAGCCATGTCCGGGACTGGTCGAGCTGATCGAAACGGGTGATCTGCACAGCGCCGAATTACGCACTTTATTGCAAGGTTACGTCGCTCCATTGCTGGCGCAAAACTGCGACACGATCATCCTGGGCTGCACCCATTATCCCTTTCTGAAACCGTTACTGAGATCGATGATCGCCGACGATGTCAGCCTGATCGATACCGGAGCTGCCGTGGCCCGGCAGTTGCAGCGTTTGCTCGCCGAGCGTGATCTGCTGGCGCAATGTCCGAGCCAGCCGGTGAAGTTCTGGACCAGCGCCGATCCGCAGTCCCTCAGAAAAATCCTACCGTTGCTGGGCCAAACTGCGTCGAATGTGCAAAACTTCGACTTGTAAAAAAAATGTGAAATAACTGAAAAAACGCTGAACTTCTGACCAAGCGCGGATTTCTATAGCGACAGCAGCAACTAAAAACCAAACGATCGTTCCGGAAAAGGAAGTTTCAAAGTGAAGCGACTATTCTGCTTGGCCGCGATTGCGGCCGCACTGATGGGGCAAAGCATTTCTGCACAAGCCGCTGGCGTTGAATTCGCCGTCGGCGGTACCAGCGATTCGACAATGACGTATCGCTTAGGCATGAATTTCGACTGGGACAAGAGCTGGCTGCAGAGCGACGTGGGTCGCCTGACCGGCTACTGGAGCGGTGCTTATACGTACTGGGAAGGTGACAAGACTTCCAGCAACAACAGCCTGTCGTTCTCGCCTGTATTCGTTTACGAGTTTGCCGGCCAGTCGGTCAAACCGTACGTTGAAGCGGGTATCGGCGCGGCGTTCTTCTCCAACACCGAATATGAGAGCAACAAGCTGGGCGGTTCCTTCCAGTTCGAAGACCGTATCGGTTTCGGCCTGCGCTTCAACGGCGGACACGAAGTCGGCATCCGCGCCACGCACTACTCCAACGCCGGCCTGTCCAGCGACAACGATGGTGTAGAAAGCTACGCGCTGCATTACACAATGCCGCTGTAACACGCCGCTACGCGGAACCAACGTGGGAGCGAGCCTGCTCGCGAAAGCCGAGTGTCAGTCAATTCAAATGGTGGCTGACACACCGCCTTCGCGAGCAGGCTCGCTCCCACAGTTGTTTCTGCGTTGTCAAAGAAATCAGCGGTAGGCTGTCGCAATACCCCGGCGCTCTTCGATGCACTCCGGCGCGCCCATTTCAAACTCGCGGCAAATCAGCGGGCGTCGTTCATAGATCGTGCACATCATGCTGTCGCGATCCAGTGCCGCGCACCAGCCGTCGTCCAGACGCAGCATCACTTCACCGCCCCATTCATCGGTATCGATAAAGCGATCAGGCACGCCGGTGTCGGTGATCAGCATCACTTCGAGCTGGCAGCAGCACGCCGCACAGGTCGAGCAGGTGACCGCCGGTTCGGCAATTTGGGTGTGAGGGATGGTTTTCATAGCGGCAGTGTAAGGCAGTGATCGCTTTGGGTGTGAAAGCGCTGACGGACGCTCACGGCGCCAGACGCCGCGCCATCAAATGCAACAGTGGGAACAAGCCTGCCCAGAGCAGCCCGATAACGATCAGCGTCGCCGCCTCGCCATAGGGAAATTGCACGCCCGCCAGGCGTCCGCCAGCGTAGTACGACAATGCGCCGCCCACCGCGCCAAGTGCGCTGGCCAGCCACCATGGCCGCGCGCTCCAGGCCAGGCAGTGGCGCAACGTGGTGGCGAGCAGCGCCCACAGCAGCATCAGCCACAGCGGAATCAGCGGTGACGCGTCTGCAAAGCGGAACACGTCGAGGTAACGCAGGACACTGTCCACCGCCGTGCCGACAATCACCACGCACAGAATCAAACGTCCTTCTGCCGCCCAACTGCTGATCCAGCGCAGATGAATCACCAGAGCCGCCAGCGCCAGCAACAGCCATAAACTGTTGCCGCCGAGCACGCAGGCCAGCCAGCCGAGCTGAAACAGCACGGCATTGGCGATTTGCTCACGCATCGAAGCGCCCGAGCAACGGCGCGGTCATCGCCGCCGGTTTGGCCAGCAGCAATTGCGCGGTGCCGATGGTGCGTTCGAGGAATCCGCCCTCGCAGTAGCACAGATAGAACTCCCACAAACGCAGGAAATAATCGTCGTAGCCCAGTTCGCTCAGGCGACCGTGGGCGAGGCGAAAGTTCTCGTGCCACAGGCGCAGGGTCTTGGCGTAATGCAGGCCGAAATCTTCCATGTGCAGCAGGTTCATGTCGGTTTCGCGGCTGACCACATCGAGCATCTTGTGCACCGAGGGCAGGGCGCCACCGGGAAAGATATAGCGCTGGATAAAGTCGACGCTGCGCTTGGCCTGTTCGTAGCGTTGTTCGCGAATGGTGATCGCCTGGAGCAGCATCAGGCCGTTGCTCTTGAGCAACTGCGCGCATTGCTTGAAGTAGGTGGGCAGGAACCGATGGCCGACCGCTTCGATCATCTCGATCGACACCAGTTTGTCGTACTCGCCGCTGAGGTCGCGGTAATCCTTGAGCAGCAAGGTGACGCGGTCCTGCAAGCCCAATTGTTCGATGCGTTTGGCAGTGAACGCGAACTGCTCTTTCGACAGCGTCGTGGTGGTCACGCGGCAACCGTAATGCTGCGCCGCGTACAACGCCATGCTGCCCCAGCCGGTGCCGATTTCCAGCAGGTGGTCGCTGGGTTTGAGCGCGAGTTTCTGGCAGATGCGTTCAAGTTTGTTCAATTGCGCCTGTTCCAGGGTGTCGCTCGGCGAAAGGAACTGGGCGGCGGAATACATCATGGTCGGGTCGAGAAACTGTTCGAACAGTTCATTGCCGAGGTCGTAGTGCGCGGCGATGTTTTTCTGCGAACCCTTGCGCGTGTTGCGATTGAGCCAGTGCAGGCCTTGCACGAAGGGCCGGCCGAGTCGCGCCAGGCCACCCTCCATGGCGTCGAGCACCTCGAGATTGCTGACGAACACGCGCACCACCGCGGTCAGGTCCGGCGAACTCCAATAGCCGTGGATGAATGCTTCGCCGGCGCCGATCGAGCCGTTGCTGGCAACCATGCCCCACAGAGCCGGGTCGAGTACATGGACTTCGCCGAGCAGAGCACTGCCCGGGGTGCCGAAAAGCATTCGTTCGCCATCCTCGACGACCATCAATTGTCCGTGTTTGAGCTGGGCCAATTGGCGCAACACGCCACGGCGCAGCAGCGAGCCGGTCAAACCGTTGGTGCTGAAGCGACCGAGCGGCAGGCTAGAGGATTTCATGGTGCGGCTCCTTCGGAGGCACAGTGGCGGTTTGAAAGCTGCCGGCGGCAGCCTGGTGAGGGAAGATCGGCGCGCGCTTGAGCAGCAGTCGCAACGCTTGCCAATAAATCGCCAGAGCGGTTTTTGCGGTCATCCACGGGAAGCGCCGCAGGTAGCGGTGCAGGCTGCGGCGATCGAGGGATTCGCGGCGCAGATTGAGCGTGGCGTCGAACAGTTTCTCGTTGCCCTGCCAATCGGCCATGTGCACGCCAAGGCTTTGCGCAGCGGGGCTGAAGCTCATGCGGTATTCGAGGTCGCGGGGTAGAAACGGCGAGACGTGAAACGCCTTGGCCACAGCGAAATGCTGGTGGAAATCCACCAGGCTGGTCGGCACCTGCGCCGGCAGCACATAGTGATAACGCTCGCGCCATGGCGTATTGGTTACTTCACAAACGATCGCCGCGAGTTGTCCGTCGGCTTCATGGCAATAGAAGAAACTCACCGGATTGAACGACAGGCCCCAACTGCGCGGCTGGGTCAGCAGGCACACCGCGCCTTGTGGCTCATGACCGATGGCTGCGCCGACCTGCTGGCGCACCGCGTCGATCAGGCGCATGCCCTTGCCGGTGAAGGCTTTGAGGTAATCGGTTTCGCGAAACGAGAACGGCGCAAAGCGGCTGCGCCCGGCCAGTGGCGACAGGGCCAGTACGGCGTCCTGTTCGCTCAGGTCGAGGTAGACCAAACCGATGCGGTAGCGGAATTCGTGGCGGCGCGGCGAAAAACGTCGGTGGCCGATAACGCCGCTGTACAGAGCACTGTTCACAGGGTTTCACCGAACGCGGCGGCTACGCGCAGCCCGCTGACCACGCCATCTTCATGAAAACCGTTGGCCCAGTAGGCGCCGCAATAATGCGTGTGCTGCTCGCCGTCGAGTTCGCCCCAACGGTTTTGCGCGGCCGCTGCGGCGAGGGTGTATTGCGGGTGGGCGTAAGTATAGCGGGCCAGCACTTTATCCGGGCTGATGCCGGCAGTCTGGTTGAGGCTGACGCAGAACGTAGTGTCGCTCTCGATGCCCTGCAGAATATTCATGTTGTACGTGACTGCTGCGCGCGTGTGGCCGGCGCCGCCGAGGCGATAATTCCAGCTGGCCCAGGCCAGTTTGCGCGTCGGCAGCAGGCGCGTGTCGGTGTGCAGCACGACATCGTTGTCGGCGTAGAGCAGGGCGCCGAGAATCGAGCGCTCGGCGTCGCTCGGGTTGGCCAGCAGTTTCAGCGCCTGATCGCTGTGACAGGCGAACACCACTTTGTCGAAATGTTCGAGGCCGGCCGGGCTGTGGATAACCACGCCGTGCTGGTTGCGCTCGACGCGCTTGACCGGGCAGTTCAGACGAATCCTGTCGCTGAATGAAGCAGTCAGCGGCGCCACGTAGGCACTGGAACCGCCTTCAATGACCTGCCACTGCGGACGATCGCTGACTGAGAGCAGGCCATGATTCTTGAAGAAACGCAGGAAGAATTGCAGCGGGAAATTGAGCATTTCCGCCATCGGCATCGACCAGATTGCCGCGCCCATCGGCACGATGTAATGCAGGACGAAGCGCTCGCCGTAGCCGCCGGCCTTGAGGTAATCGTCGAGGGTGGTGTCGGCGGCGATGCGCAGTTCGATCAGGTCGCGCTGGGCTTCTTTGTTGAAGCGCAGAATGTCGCGCAGCATGCCCCAGAACCCCGGCGACAACAGATTGCTGCGCTGGGCGAACAGGCTGTTGAGATTGTTGCCGTTGTACTCCACGCCAGTGTCCGGGTCGGTTACCGAAAAGCTCATTTCGGCCGGCTTGAACGCCACGCCGAGCTGGTTGAGCAAGCGAATGAAGTTCGGGTAAGTCCAGTCGTTGAACACGATAAAACCGGTATCGATGGCGAACGATTGCCCGGCCACGCTGACCGGTACGGTGTGGGTATGGCCGCCGACCCAGTCACTCGCTTCGAACACGGTGATGTCGTGGCGGCGGTTCAGCAGGTAGGCGCAGGTGAGCCCGGCGATACCGCTGCCAATTACGGCGATTTTCATATCGGGTCCCGCTGCGGAGGGTTCTTGCGCACCATGCGTTTGCCGATCGCCAATTGCGCGCGAGCGGGCAGCTTGGACAGTGGCCACAGCGCGGCCATGAACAGCCCCGGGAAGGCAATTTCCAGCGGACGGTCCTTGAGTTTGGCGAAGATGTGCCGCGCCGCTTTATCCGCAGGCCAGCTCAGCGGCATCGGGAAATCGTTCCTTTCGGTCAGCGGCGTTTCGACAAAACCCGGGCTGATGATGGTGACTTCAATGCCTTCATCCGCCAGATCGATGCGCAGCGATTCGAACAGGTAACGCAGCCCGGCCTTCGATGCGCCATAGGCTTCGGCGCGAGGCAGCGGCAGGTAAGTCACCGAGCTGGCCATGCCGACCAGGTGCGGCGCCGTGCCTTTGCGCAATAGCGGCAGGGCGGCCTCGATGCAATAGCTGCTGGCGAGCAGATTGGTGCGCACCACGTGCTCGATGATCGACGAATCGAACTGGCGCGCGTCGACATATTCACAGGTGCCGGCGTTGAGAATCACGCTGTCCAGCGAACCCCAGGCCTCGGCGATCTGCTCACCGATTTCGCGCACGGTCTGACTGTTGGTCAGATCGCCGGGTACCACCAGCACCTGGCCCGGATAACGCTGAGACAAGACTTTCAGCGGCGCGGCCGAGCGCGAGCTGACCGCCAGGTGCGCGCCGCTTTTCAGAATGTCCTCACACAATGCTGCGCCGATGCCACTGCTGGCGCCGGTCAACCAATACCGCCGTGGAGGTGTACGACTCATCCCATTCTCCTTTTCAGCCAAGCAATCGCCCGGCCCAATATTGGCAAGTGTTCATACAGCAGCGCCCCGGCATCGAAATAATCCCGATGGCGATAAACCTTGTCGCGCCAGAGCAGGTGCGAGCAGCCACCGACCCTGATTTCCCGGCCCTTGGCCAGACGCGGATGGCGATAACTCATGACCCAGCGCAGGTAACCCTCACCTTCGCGGATCTGGTCGAAACCATGAAAATCGAAACGCAGATCGCTGACGTTGGCGTACAGCTCGCTGAAGTAATCCTGCAGTTGTGCCAGGCCCTGAACTTCGTGCAGCGGATCGGTGAAATGAATGTCGTCGCTGTACAGCTCGCCGAGGCGATGCAGGTTGTCTTTGTTCAACCCGGAAAACTCGCGGGCGAAGCTGCGCAGGAATTCACTCATCGCTGCCGCCCACTGGCTGGCGCGACGGCAGGTTCTTGAACGCCGTCAGCGCACGCTCGCGTGAAGTGCTGAGGTTGACGATCGGCGCCGGATAATCGGCCACGCCGAACAGTCCTCCGGCTGCCGCCGGATTGTGCACTTCCTTCTTGTTGAGCCCGGCCAGTTCCGGCAACCAGTGCTTGATGAACACGCCTTCGGCATCGAATTTTTCCGACTGGCTCAACGGGTTGAAGATACGGAAGTACGGCGCCGAGTCGGTGCCGGTCGACGAGCTCCACTGCCAGCCACCGTTGTTGGCCGCCAGGTCGCCGTCGATCAGGTGGCGCATGAAAAAGCGTTCGCCCTCGCGCCAGTCGATCAGCAGGTTTTTGGTCAGGAACATCGCCACGACCATGCGCAGGCGATTGTGCATCCAGCCGGTTTCCAGCAGTTGGCGCATCGCCGCGTCAATGATCGGCAGACCGGTGCGTGCCTCCTGCCAGGCCTTGAGTTCTTCCGGCGCATCGCGCCAGGCCAGCGCCTCGGTTTCCGGGCGGAAGGCGCGATGCCGCGAGACGCGTGGATAGCCGACCAGAATGTGTTTATAGAACTCGCGCCACAGCAGCTCGTTGATCCAGGTCACTGCGCCGACCTTGCCGCTTTCGAACTCGCCCTGATTGCTTTGCAGTGCAGCGTGCAGGCACTGGCGTGGCGAGATCACCCCGGCGGCGAGGTACGCCGACAATTGGCTGGTGCCGGGTTTGGCCGGGAAGTCGCGTTCGCTGCGGTAGTAGTCGATCTGCGCGTCGGTGAAGGTGTCGAGGCGGCGCCGCGCCTCTTGCTCGCCGGCCGGCCACAAGGCGCGCAGGGATTCGCTCGGCGTGGCGAAGCCTTTTACCGCCTCGGGAATTGCATCGCTGGCGATATCCAGCGCGGCCTGCTTGCCGGGTGCCTTGACCAGTGCCGGCATCGAGCGATGCAGGCGTTCGTAGCAGACTTTGCGAAACTGACTGAACACCTGGAAGTAGGTGCCGGTCTTGGTCAGCACTGTGCCGGGTTTGAACAGCAACTGATCCAGGTAACTGTGGAATTCGATGCCTTCGGCTCGCAACGTTTCGGCCACGGCTTCATCACGACGGCTTTCGTGAACGCCGTATTCCTCGTTGACGTGCACCGCCTCGATCTTCAAATGCCGGCACAGCTTGAGCAGTTCTGCTGGCGCCTGATCCCAGTGCGGCGCGCTGCGAATCAACAGCGGAATGTTCAGCGCGCCGAGGCTCTGGCTCAGTTCGCGCAAATTGCGTAGCCAGAAATCCACTTTGCACGGCGCATCGTCGTGCTCCAGCCATTGCTGCGGACTCAACAGATACACTGCCACAGTCGGGCCGCGCGCTGCGGCGGCCGCGAGGGCGGTGTTGTCATGTTGGCGCAGGTCGCTGCGCAGCCAGATCAGTTGCATGTGATTAAACCCATCATCAAATCAATCCGCGCTCGAGCAGCGCCTGGTGTGCGGCAAGCGGATCTTCAGCCAGGAACAGATCGGCAGTGTGGGCGGTGCGTGCGGACAACTCGGTGTGGTGAATGTGCACCGTGGGGCCAGCAATCAAGGTCGGGCAATTGACGTTCGCCAACAGCTTGGGCAGCTGCGCCAGTTGCATGGCTTTGCTCGAATACAGCAGCACGCCACGGGCTTGCAGATGCTCGACGGTCAGCGCCAGTTCACCGGCCGGCAGTGGCCAGTCGAACACTTGCACCGGGCAATCGGCACTGCTGATCAGCCATGCGCATAGCCACAGATGTGGCTCCAGCGGCAGGTCGGAATGATTGATCAACAGCAGCGGCGCCGAATGCAGCTGGCGGTTGTTATGGTAGATGCGTGCGCCGAACTTGCTGCGCAGCCAGGAAAAGAAAAACGTGCGCTCCATCTGCGCGCCGAATTGGCCTTGCCAGCGCTGTTCGAGCTCGGCCAGCAGCGGCATCAGCAATTGCTCGCACAACGTCCGCGGCGGGTATAGGGCGATGGCCTGATTGACGCTGTCATCCAGCGTGCGCTCATTGAGCGAGGTGACCGCCGCCAGCAACGTCTGATGCAGACGCTGCCAATCGTTTTCCACGGTTTCCGTGAAGGCCTGCGGCGCATCGAGCAGTGGCTTGACCTGGCTGACCGCAACGCCACGGTTGAGCCAGGTGAGGATGGCCATGATTCGCTGCACATGTTCAGCGCTATACAGCCGATGGCCCTTGGGCGTGCGCTGGGGCACCACCAAGCCGTAGCGACGTTCCCAAGCGCGCAGGGTGATGGCGTTGACGCCGGTCTGCCGCGCGACTTCGCGAATCGGCAACCAGCCCTCGTCGAGGGCTTTCTTGAAATCGGCGCCGAGGTCTTCCCGGGCGCTGCTGTCGGTTTTATCGTTCATTAGATCGCGTTTCGCAGACTGAGGTTTTCCGGATGCGGCTGCAGGTAAACCTGCTGCGCGATGTACGGGTCCGGATGGAGTCGAAAATGGTGTTTGAGCAGCGTCAATGGCACCACCAGCGGCACGATGCCTTGGCGGTACTGGCCGATGATCTGCTGCATTTCCTGTTTGTCTTCGGCGCTCAACGATTGTTTCAAATAACCGCTGAGGTGCAGCAGCACGTTGCAGTGGGTGCCGCGCGTGGCGCATTTCTTCAGCGCGGCCATCAGCTCGCTGAAGTAGCGCGGGCCGAGCTCGGCGGGATCGCTGTCAGCCATATTGCCAAGCATCTTGCCGAGGTTTCTGTATTGCAGCGGGTTGTGCGCCATCAGCAGGTACTTGTAGCGCGAATGGAATTCGGTGAGGGCGCGGCGGCTCAGGCCCTCGGCGAGCACTTGCTGCCAGGCGCTGTAGGCCAGGACGCGGGTGATGAAGTTTTCCCGCAGCACCGGATCGTTGAGGCGCCCGGCTTCTTCCACCGGCAGATCCGGATGCCGTGCACAGAATGCCTGCGCATAGATGCCGCGCCCGCCACCGTTCACTGGCGCGCCGTTGTCGTGATAGACCTTGACCCGTTCCAGCCCGCAGGAGGGCGACTGCTGCATGAAGATGTAGCCGGACAAGTCCTGCAACTCGGCGGCCATTTTCTCGCCGTATTCGGCCAGCGGCCTGGTGACGTTGATGGTCCGGTCGACGGTGCCGACCGCCTCGGGTTGTTCAGGGTCGCCGACCAGCCGGATCGGCTCACGGGGAATGCCCATGCCGATGGCGACTTCCGGGCACAGCGGGACGAAATCGAAATATTCGGTGAGGGTACGGCTGCATAGCCGCGATTCCTTGTGCCCACCGTTGTAGCGCACTTCTTCGCCCAACAGGCAGGCGCTGATGGCGATCTTCGGCTTGGACAGGGAAGCAGTAGACATGAGCACCTCGAATCTATACCTGTACAGAGAGTTATCTCTGTACAACTTTTCCTCAGCATAGATCGATGGATGTACAAGTCAAATGATTTGTATAAGATTTTTGTGCGGCGTTGATCTGTGGGAGCGAGCCTGCTCGCGAAAGCAGTGGAGCAGTCGACGAATTCGAATCTGATACAGCGCTTTCGCGAGCAGGCTCGCTCCCACAAGGGAAATCTATTTCCAGCCGAGTAACCAGTGCTCGCTGTCTTTCAGCACCTGCCAATCCAGCCGCTCGCTACGCTGGGTCAGCACCGCCTGCAATTCAACTTCCAGCACCGTACCTTCCTCGTCGCGGATCAGTTCGGTGACCAGAAAATGTTTTTCGCGATTTTGCGGATGGGCTGCTGTCCACTTCGACAGCAGCAATTTGCGCGGATTGATGCGATTCATTGCAGGTGTTCGTGCAAGCGACGTGCAGCCTCCTGACCACTGAGCCAGGCGCCTTCAACGCGGCCCGACAGGCACCAGTCGCCACAGGCGTACAGGCCCAGATCGACATCAGCCAGTGTGGTCCATTCATGGCCGGTAGCGGGGCGGGCGTAGAGCCAGCGGTGGGCGAGGCTGAAGCTCGGCGCAGGCATGGCGCTGTGCAGCAGTTCGGCGAAAGCACCGTGCAGATGCTCGATTACTGCTTCCTTGGAGAGGTCGATGTGTTGCCGGCTCCAGGCGCTGGTTGCATGCAGCACCCACGTGTCGAGAGTGCTGTCGCGCCCGGGTTTGCTACGGTTGCGCGCCAGCCAGTCGAGCGGGCTGTCCTGTACGAAGCAGCCTTCGATTGGCGTATCCAGCGGGGTTTCGAAGGCGAGAGCGACGGCCCAGGTCGGCTCCATTTTGACCCCGGCAGCGACGCCGGCAAGTTTCGGCGCGGCGGCCAGCAACGCGGTGGCTTGCGGTGCCGGTGTGGCGATCACCACATGGCTGAAGGGGCCGTGGGTGCAGCCGTCGGCGTCCTGCAGATGCCAGTGTTCTTCACCGCGATAGACCTCGGTGATGCGGCAGGCAAACTGCACGTCCAGGCCATCGAGCAGGCCGCGGGTGATGGCGCTCATGCGCGGCGTGCCGACCCAGCGGGTCTGCTCGTCCGGCGACATGTTCAGTTGGCCGCCCTGGAAGGTGTACAGCTGCGGCGCCCACTCGGCGGCCCAGCCCTGGCTCTGCCAGCGCTGCACTTCGGTGACGAAGCGCCGGTCACGCGCGGTGAAGTATTGAGCGCCCAAGTCCAGCGAGCCGGCGTCGCTGCGCTTGCTCGACATGCGCCCGCCGCTGCCGCGGCTTTTATCGAACAGTTGAACGGTATGCCCGGTCTCTGTCAGAGCCTGAGCGGCGGAGAGCCCGGCGATGCCGGTGCCGATGATTGCGATAGGTACAGTCATAGGGGCCTCGTTTACCTTTCTGTACAGACTACGCCGTCGATCAAACCTGTACAATTCTGTTTTTTGGTATAACTTCTAGCGTTCTCGTTCTGACAGCTTGGCCTATTGTTAAACCATAGAGCCTGCCCGATCGAAAAGATCCCTGCCTATAAAAATAGACTAGTGATCCGGGTTAAACGCCACGCGAGGAAGATGTCATGCACATATTGCTGACCGGCGGTACTGGTTTGATCGGACGTCAGCTCTGCCGGCACTGGCTGGAGCAGGGCCATCGGCTGACGGTGTGGAGTCGCCGCGCGGAAAAAGTCGCGCAGATCTGCGGCGCGCAAGTGCGCGGAATTTCGCGTCTGGAGGACCTCGGCGAAGAGCCGCTGGATGCGATCGTCAATCTCGCCGGTGCGCCGATTGCCGACCGCCCCTGGACCCATCGACGCAAGGCGTTGCTGTGGAGCAGCCGCATCACCCTGACGGAAACGCTGCTGGCGTGGCTGGAAACTCGCGCGCAGAAACCGGCGCTGCTGATTTCCGGCTCGGCGATCGGCTGGTACGGCGACGCTGGCGAACGCGAGTTGACTGAAGAATCACCGCCCGGCATCGACGACTTCGCCAGTCAGTTGTGTATCGCTTGGGAAGAGACCGCGCTGCGTGCCGAGAACCTCGGCATCCGCGTGGTGCTGGTGCGAACCGGTCTGGTGCTGTCGGCCGAGGGCGGCTTTTTGTCGCGGCTGTTGCTGCCGTTCAAGCTCGGGCTCGGCGGGCCTTTGGGCAATGGTCGACAGTGGATGCCGTGGATCCATATCGACGATCAAATCGCCCTGATTGATTTTCTTCTGCACCGGAATCAGGCCAGCGGTCCTTATAATGCCTGCGCGCCGAAACCTGTGCGCAACCGCGAATTTGCCAAGACCCTGGGCAGTGTGTTGCACCGCCCGGCGTTCATGCCGATGCCGACCCTGGCGCTGAAAGTCATGCTCGGCGAGCTGTCACTGTTATTGCTTGGCGGCCAGCGCGCGACGCCGGCACGCCTGGTGGAAGCGGGGTTCAGCTTCCGCTTTACGGATTTACGCGCGGCTCTGGATGATCTCTCCAGCCGCCTCTGAAATAGGACGTTGCATGACCGATCACGCTTTGCTTCTGGTCAACCTGGGCTCTCCGGCCTCCACCTCGGTGGCCGATGTGCGCAGCTACCTCAATCAATTTCTGATGGACCCCTACGTGATCGACCTGCCATGGCCGCTGCGGCGGTTGCTGGTGTCGCTGATCCTGATCAAGCGCCCCGAGCAATCGGCGCATGCCTACGCCTCGATCTGGTGGGAGGAGGGCTCGCCGCTGGTGGTGCTCAGCCGCCGCTTGCAGGAGCAGATGACCCGGACGTGGAAACACGGCCCGGTGGATCTGGCGATGCGTTATGGCGAGCCGTCGATCGAAACCTGTCTGCTGCGTCTGGTCAAAGCGGGACATAAGAAGATCACGCTGGCGCCGTTGTACCCACAGTTCGCCGACAGCACCACGACCACCGTGATCGAAGAAGCCCGACGCGTGCTACGCGAGAAGAAACTCGACGTGCAGTTGTCGATCCTGCAACCGTTCTATGATCAGCCTGAATACATCGAAGCACTGGCCGCCAGTGCTCGACCACATCTGCAGCAGGACTACGATCATCTGCTGCTGAGCTTTCACGGCTTGCCTGAGCGCCATCTGAGCAAGCTCGACCCGACGGGCAATCACTGCCTCAAGGGCGCCGATTGCTGCCAGACCGCCTCGCCGGCGGTATTGGCGACCTGTTATCGCGCGCAGTGTTTCCGTACCGCCGCCGCCTTCGCCAAAAGCATGGGCCTGGCGGACGGCAAATGGTCGGTGTCGTTTCAGTCGCGCCTGGGCCGGGCGAAATGGATCGAGCCGTACACCGAAGCGCGGCTGGATGAACTGGCCAAAAGCGGGGTGAAAAAGATTCTGGTGATGTGCCCGGCGTTCGTCGCCGATTGCATCGAGACGCTGGAAGAGATCGGCGATCGCGGCAAGGAACAGTTCCGCGAAGCGGGGGGCGAGGAGTTGCTGCTGGTGCCGTGCCTGAACGACGACCCGCAATGGGCCAAGGCGTTGGCCACGCTCTGCGAACGAGCGCCGCTGGCCCTCTGAGCAAGCCCGCTCACACAGTGATCGTTCCCACGCTCTGCGTGGGAATGCAGCCCGTGACGCTCCGCGTCACTGGACGCGGAGCGTCCCTTGAGGCATCCCCACGCGGAGCGTGGGAACGATCATTGCGGGGGGTTAAATCAGCGGCTCATCCGCCTTCTTGTTCTTCCAGCCGTCATTGCCCGGCAGGATCAGGTTCAGCGCAATCGCCACCACCGCGCACAGCGCGATGCCTTTGAGGCCGAAGTCATCAGGACCGGTGCCGGTGCCGACCAGCACGCCGCCGATACCGAACACCAGCGTCACCGAAACAATCACCAGGTTGCGCGCTTCGCCCAGGTCGATCTTGTGACGGATCAGGGTGTTCATGCCCACCGCTGCGATCGAACCGAACAGCAAGCACAGAATCCCGCCCATCACCGGCACCGGAATGCTTTGCAGCAGCGCGCCGAACTTGCCGATGAACGCCAGGGTGATGGCGAAGACCGCCGCCCAGGTCATGATTTTCGGGTTGTAGTTCTTGGTCAGCATCACCGCGCCGGTCACTTCGGCGTAAGTGGTGTTGGGCGGGCCACCGAACAGGCCGGCAGCAGTGGTGGCGATGCCGTCACCGAGCAGGGTGCGATGCAGGCCTGGCTTCTTCAGGTAATCGCGACCGGTCACGCTACCCACGGCAATCACGCCGCCAATGTGCTCGATCGCCGGGGCCAGCGCTACCGGAACGATGAACAGAATCGCCTGCCAGTTGAACTCGGGCGCGGTGAAGTGCGGCAGGGCGAACCATGGCGCTGCAGCAATTTTCGCTGTGTCGACCACGCCGAAATAGAACGACATGGCAAAGCCCACCAGCACGCCGGAAATGATCGGCACCAAACGGAAGATGCCTTTGCCGAACACCGCCACGATCAGCGTGGTCAGCAGCGCCGGCATGGAAATCATCATCGCCGTCTGATAGTGGATCAGCTCGGTGCCGTCGCCGGCCTTGCCCATCGCCATGTTCGCGGCAATCGGCGCCATGGCCAGGCCGATGGAGATGATCACCGGACCGATCACTACCGGCGGCAGCAAACGGTCAATGAAGCCGGTGCCTTTGATCTTCACAGCCAGGCCGAGGAAGGTGTAGACGAAACCGGCCGCCATTACCCCGCCCATGGTCGCGGCAAGACCGAACTGGCCCTTGGCGAGAATGATCGGCGTGATGAAGGCGAAGCTCGACGCCAGGAACACCGGCACCTGACGCCCGGTGACGATCTGGAACAGGATCGTCCCCAGACCCGCGGTGAACAGTGCCACGTTCGGGTCCAGGCCGGTGATCAGCGGCATCAGCACCAAGGCGCCGAAGGCCACGAACAGCATCTGCGCGCCGGACAGCACCGTGCGCCAGAGCGGATCGTTGAACTCTTGCTGCATGGTCACGCGTCCTTCTGCTTTGTGCCGAAGATCTTGTCACCAGCATCGCCAAGCCCAGGAATGATGTAGCCGTGCTCGTTCAAACGTTCATCGATGGACGCGGTGTAGATGGTCACGTCCGGGTGCGCTTGTTCGACGGCAGCAATGCCTTCCGGCGCGGCCACCAGGACCATGGCACGGATGTCGCGGCAACCGGCCTTTTTCAGCAGATCGATGGTGGCAACCATGGAGCTGCCGGTGGCTAGCATCGGGTCGATGATCATCGCCAGGCGCTCGTCGATTTCCGGTACCAGTTTTTCCAGATAGGTGTGCGCTTGCAGGGTTTCTTCGTTGCGGGCAACGCCCACAGCGGAGACCTTGGCGCCCGGGATCAGGCTGAGCACGCCTTCGAGCATGCCGATACCGGCACGCAGGATCGGCACGACGGTGATCTTCTTGCCGGCGATCTTCTCCACCGACACGGTGCCGCACCAGCCGGCAATGTCGTAGGATTCGAGCGGCAGATCTTTTGTAGCTTCATAGGTCAACAGGGCGCCGACTTCCTGAGCGAGCTCGCGGAAATTCTTGGTGCTGATGTCAGCGCGGCGCATCAGGCCGAGTTTATGACGGATCAGCGGATGGCGGATCTCGAGGATGGGCATGGGAAAGGCTCCGGCGGCGGGCAAAAAAACCGGCCTAGATTAATCTATCCGAGGGTGATGTCCTATAGGACATTCTGTACGTTAGTCCATAAGAGCTTGATTCGACCTCGCGGGATGCGTACCTTTGCCCGCTTTTCCAATTCCGCCAACCCCCTGGAGAGCGCCATGTCCGCTGATCTCGAGCATATCCGTCAAATCATGCGAGAGGCTGACTGCCTGTACACCGAATCTGAAGTCGAGGCGGCCATCGCCCGCGTCGGTGCACAAATCAACGAACAACTGGCTGACAGCAATCCGGTGGTGTTCTGCGTGATGAACGGCGGCCTGATCTTCTCCGGCAAACTGCTGACGCATCTGCAATTCCCGCTGGAAGCGTCCTACCTGCACGCGACCCGTTATCGCAACGAAACCAGCGGCGGCGACCTGTTCTGGAAAGCCAAGCCGGAAGTCTCGTTCATCGACCGCGATGTGCTGATCATCGACGACATCCTCGACGAAGGTCATACCCTGGGCGCGATCATCGACTTCTGCAAACACGCCGGCGCACGCAAAGTGCACACCGCCGTGCTGATCGACAAGGACCACGACCGCAAGGCACGTCCTGACCTGAAAGCCGATTTCGTCGGCCTGCCATGCATCGACCGCTACATCTTCGGTTATGGCATGGACTACAAGGGCTACTGGCGCAACGCCAACGGGATTTACGCCGTTAAAGGCATGTAAGAACCTGCATTGCCCCCTGTGGGAGCGAGCCTGCTCGCGAAGGCGTCGTGTCAGTCAGCATCATTGAAAGCTGACACACCGCTTTCGCGAGCAGGCTCGCTCCCACAGTTGTTTTTGTGTGTGCCGATCCTTGCGCGACAGCCATGCTAGAGTGCTCGGCCCCGCCCTCCGGAGCCTGTCATGCGCCTCTTGATCCGCAGTCTCGCCGCCCTGTTGCTGTCGCTCAGCCTGCCGCTGTCCGCCGCGCCGATGCACAGCCAGTTCCTGCCGCCGGACGATCTCACCCTGCGCGACGCTGAACCCGAGCAGCAGCAACTGCTGCAGGTCAGCGAGTATTCGGTGGTGGTCGGTGCGCAGCGCCAGTCCAATCAGCAGCCGATTCCGGTCACCTCATCCTTGTTGATCCGCCTCAAAGGCAAATCGCTGAACAAGGGCGCGACCATCAGCCAGGTGCTGGTGAGTTTCGACGGCGAGAGCAAAAGCCTGAAAAAACCGGCTTACGATGACAAAAGCAAAACCCTGACGCTGTTCTATCCGCTCGCTCAATACCGCGTGGTGATGGATCTGTTGCGCAACGACACGGTGTATGTGCAGTTCCTCAGTTATGCCAATGGCCATATCTGGGCCGATTTGCACACCGGGGCAATTCGTCCGCGTTGAGCCGGGCGGTCGGGCAGGGGTAAACTGCCCGCCCCGTGTCATGTCTGCGAGCTGGAGTCGGCAATGCGTAAAGATAAGAAACAAGTGATTGGTGACGAGATCGGCGATGAGCAGATCAAGCTGTTCCTCGATTTTGAGCCGGTCGACGCCACTTCGCCGTCGCTGCACAAACTGATCAAGGCTTATCGCGGTTTGCGCATCGACGATTTCGAGCGCTTTCTGGGCTTCTTCGTTGCGGCGGGTTATGACGTTGATGGCAAGGATGAAGAGGGCCAGACCTTTGTTGATCACATCAAGGATCAGCGCAATGCCGCCGAGTACATCGTGTTGATCGACAAGGCTCGCGGTTAAGGTCAAAAGACGAGATCTTTTGCTTTTTGACAGGCAAAAAAAACGCCCCAATGGGGCGTTTTTTTATGCCGCAAGATCAAGCGAAGCTTGGGGTCTCGCTGCTTTCTTCAACCAGTTCCAGGGCGATGTTGTTCTGCGTGTTGATCTTGCGATACAGCGCAGCATCGGTTTCCAGAACCTTTTCACGGGCCGGGAAGATTTCCGCGAGTTTGCTTGCCCACTCGCCGGACGCCTTGGCCGGGAAGCACTTCTCGATCAGTTCGAGCATGATCGAAACGGTCACCGACGCGCCTGGCGATGCGCCGAGCAGGGCAGCGAGGGAGCCGTCCTTCGCCGCGACCAGTTCGGTACCGAACTGCAGGATGCCGCCCTTTTTCGGGTCCTTCTTGATGATCTGCACCCGTTGGCCGGCCACTTCCAGGCGCCAGTCTTCGGCTTTCGCCTGCGGGTAGAAACGCCGCAGGGATTCCAGACGCTGTTCCATCGACTGCATCACTTCGCTGACCAGGTACTTGGTCAGGTCCATGTTGTTTTTCGCCACCGCCAGCATCGGCCCGATGTTGCCGGCGCGCACCGACATTGGCAGGTCCATGAAGGAGCCGTGCTTGAGGAACTTGGTGGTGAAACCGGCGTATGGCCCGAACAGCAGGGATTTCTTACCGTCGACGACGCGAGTGTCGAGGTGCGGCACCGACATCGGTGGCGAACCCACGGCAGCCTGGCTGTAGACCTTGGCCTGATGCTGCTTGACCACTTCCGGGTTATCGCAACGCAGCCACTGGCCACTGATCGGGAAGCCGCCGAAGCCTTTGCTTTCTTCGATGCCCGAAGCCTGCAGCAACGGCAGGGCCGCGCCACCGGCACCGAGGAAGACAAACTTTGCGTCGACTTCGCGGGTGTTGCCGTTGTTGACGTCCTTGATGCTGACGGTCCAGCCGGCGCCGTTACGCTTGAGGCCGGTCACGCGCTTGCAGTATTTGACCTGGGTGTCCGGCGCGCTGCTCAGGTGTTTGAGCAACTGATTGGTCAGGGCGCCGAAGTTGACGTCGGTGCCGTTCATTACGCGGGTGGCGGCGAGGACTTCGTCGGGCGAGCGGCCCGGCATCATCAGCGGCATCCACTCGGCCATCTTGCCCTTGTCTTCGGTGTACTCCATGTCGGCGAACGCGTGGTGCTTGCTCAGGACATTGAAGCGTTCCTTGAGGAACGACACGCCGCTCTCGCCCTGAACGAAACTCAGGTGCGGCACCGGGCTGATGAAGGATTTGCTCGAGCCGAACGTGCCCTTTTTGGTCAGGTACGACCAGAACTGTTTCGACACCTCGAACTGGGTGTTGATGTGCACGGCTTTCTTGATGTCGACGCTGCCGTCGGCGGCCTGCGGCGTGTAGTTCAGCTCGCACAGGCCGGCGTGACCGGTACCGGCGTTGTTCCACGGATTGGAACTCTCGGCGGCGCCGGAATCCATCAGCTCGACGACTTCCAGCTTGATCGCGGGGTCGAGCTCTTTGAGCAGTACGGCCAGGGTGGCACTCATGATGCCGGCCCCTACCAGAACTACGTCGACTGCTTCGTTATGCGCCATTTAACGCGTCTCCCAAATCTGCAGCACCAAATTGTCGGCATGGCTGCCAGGCGTTCCAGGGCAGGTCAGTGGGCCCGGGCTATCCGTGGTCAGGTGGGCCATGTCCGAATCTTCGCAATTTTTCGCAACTTCGACGGATGCGTGCGGCCTGGTTTCAAGCGTTCCATGAACGCATTTTCACGCAGGGCTGGCAATTCGACTTATGGTCGAGTCATCCGTTTTCGTGCAACCAAATCCGTAGCGGACAGGCTTCAGGCTCCGATGTTCGAGGTATACCCGGTCCTGTGTCGTTGGGCTGTTTCGGACGCTAATGGTGCATGTTCAGACGCAAAACTATTCATTTGCTCGCCACACTCTTGTGAAGTTGTGAAAACCCGTTTTTTTCACGCTCTTTTGAAGACGTGAACCTCAAAAAAGGGCTGCCTTGGCCTGGCACCTGCCCGCTAGGGCAAAACAACGCGGTGGCCGAGCGAATGACAGCTCTGCAGATTCGCGAAAAGCGGGTTTTTGCCGGAAGAACAGGCAAGCGCGCCAACTTCACTCGATCTGTGTGGGCGGCTCTCTGTGGGCGATTTTGATGTCGATGCATGCGCATTGACGCTGTTGCGGGGCCCGATCAGGAGACGTCCTTATAATCGGGGGGAGATTGTAGCGAAGAAATGCGCGCAGTTGCTCGTGTTTAATGACTTTTATTAGGCATCCGGTCAGATGCTCAACTGCACCTGACCCCGTGCGCGCATTTGTCGCGGTACGACCCGGGCGCTGGCGGGCAGCGGCTGGTTCAACCAGATCAGGCGGATTTCTTCGATTTCCACCCAACCATCGCCCATCGGTTGCAGGCTGCACTGCTTGAAAGCCTGGCAATGGCCGTTGCGGTCGAGCAGGGCGAAGCTGCGATGCAGCGGGCGTGGGGCGAACAGCGAGATCAGATAGCGCATGGCAGAGTTCCTTGAAGGAGGACTGCTTTGAAGCTTGTCGGCAAGCCATGACGCCAGGGTGTATGGACGGTGAAGAATGTGTGACAGGAACCGCTTTCGGTGGGGTTTGTCTGACATTGCAGTATTCACTGTGCGGCGCTGGTTACGCGCAGTGGCCCACCGCTATACTGCCGGCCTGTTTGTGCCTGATTCTGGAGAGAAGAGCATGTTGCAACGCCTGTTGTTCGGTTTGATCACTGTCGCCGGTTTGACCCTCGCCGGCTGCGCCCACAGCCCGCAACAACTGAATCCGGAGCCGAAGCTGACCACGCAACTGCCAGCGGTCGGTCGCGGCCAGCCTGTCATCGTGCGTGTGGTCGACGGTCGTCCGTCGCCAACCCTCGGCACCCGTGGCGGTCTGTACCCGGAAACCAGCGCCATCACCGTACAGCGCGAGCAGATCCTGCCCAAGCTGCAAGCCCAGGCCGAAGCCGCCGTACGCCTGCTCGGCTTCACCCCGACCACCAACGCACCCAACGCGCCGCAGCTGACCGTGACCCTGGCCGAGCTGAAATACCAGTCGCCGAAAGAAGGCATGTACGTGACCGAAGCGACCATCGGCGCGACCTTCCGCTCCGACGTGCAGAACGCCAACCGCCGCTACAGCGGCCGTTACGGTGCGTCGCTGGACCAGCGCTTCGGCATGGCGCCGAATCAGGAAACCAACACCAAACTGGTCAGCGATGTATTGAGCGATGCACTGACGCGTCTGTTCAAGGACCCGACCGTGGGGCAGGTGCTCGCTGAGTAAGTTTGCAGCGAATCTGAAAAAGCCCGGGGCCAGTGATGGTTCCGGGCTTTTTTGTGGATCTGAGATTTGTGTCGTATGGGAAATCGATTCCCCTCACCCCAGCCCTCTCCCGAGGGAGAGGGAGCCGATCGCGTGTGCTTCAAAACCTGAGTTCGGCGCGGTATCTCAAGTCGGCGTATCTACCGCAAACACCTCGGTCAGTCCCCTCTCCCCAAGGAGAGGGAGTCGATCGCGTGTGCTTCAAAACCTGAGTTCGGCGCGGTATCTCATGTCGGCGTATCTACCGCAAACACCTCGGTCAGTCCCCTCTCCCTCTGGGAGAGGGCTAGGGTGAGGGTGCTTTTGACGTTCAGGCAGCCTGAGAATAAAAATCGAGCACGCTCACGCCAGTCAGCAAATCGGTCTCGGGCAAGTCCGCATGCTGATGCCCGCCCAGCGCGCAATACACCAGCCAGTGCCGGTCCTGCACGTTGAAGGCGAGGCTGCCGACCAGGCTTTGCTGGTCGTCGTAAGGAGTGATGAGGTACAGGCGATCCTGGTTTTCCGCGTGCAGCATGTCGCATTCCATTCGGGTTTCGAGGCGCGCAGGGTGAAGCATCCACGTGACGATGCCATGACACAGGACAGCCATCGGTCGATTGTCAGGTTATTTGTCGCAAAGGCTGGGGCAGGGTGGGCCGGTTTGGGTAGAATCCGCGCCGCGGTCGTCGGTCTGGCGTCTGCCACACCGGTTAAGTTCGAGGTCTGTGATGTCGCTGCACTTGATGACGCTGTTTACCGCCCATCCCGCCAAGTTGATCAACCTGCTGGCCTTGCTCCTGGCCTTTCCAGGCAGTTGGCTGCTGCACGCGACCCGCCGACGAGAGCAACGCGCCCAGGCCAGTCTGGCGGCACAGCGCCAGGCGCAGCCGAATGCCGAGCCGATGCTCGATTGGGCGACGTTGCGCATGAACCGGTTTTTCTATCGTTTTGGTTTTGCTTGCCTGGGGCTTGCTTTGATCGTCTCCTGGATCAGCACCCGCTTCTGAAGCAATAGCAAACCTGTGGCGAGGGGATTTATCCCCGTTGGTGTGCGCAGCGCTCCCAAGTTTTTACCTGAGAAAAACAGGGCCTGCTGCGCAGTCCAGCGGGGATAAATCCCCTCGCCACAGCTGTTGCTTTACAGCGGCAATCCAGCCTTGACCCGATACTGGTTGCGCACCGGCGTCGCATATTGCAGCACCAGGTACGGCCGATGCTCAGCGGGGCAGGCGTCCAGTCGGCTCTGCCATTCATCCTGCGCCTTGGCCAGTTCGTCAGCCGGGAACACCTCGGCCGCTTTCGGCACGTTCAGTTGCGAATCGGCATCCGCCCACTGCGCGTACGCCAGGTAATGCACCGGGAACAACCGGTAGCCGCCGAGAATCTGCTTGTCCATTTCGATCGCCAATTGCTTGGTGTCTTCAAACACCTCGGTGATCGGCGCGGCAAAATTCACGTGGACCCGGCCCTTGTAGCCGGTGATGCCCTTGGCGATGCTCACGTCATCCTCGCCCGGCGCCTTGGCGTAGGTGCCGGTGGTGACGCGGATGTACAGCTCGCGGGCCTTGGCCTGATCGCACGGGTCGTACTCATAGCTGATCGACACCGGCGTCACGTTGAGCGAGCGGATCACTTCGCCGAACGGCTCGTCCTTGCGGCTCATGTGGAACATCTTGAGGATCGCCGACTCGGTGCGGTCGTCGCCGTCCTTCGCCCGACCTTCCGCCTGAGCAATCCAGATCGACGCGCAATCGTTGCGGATCGAGTGATTGATGTACGCCGACAGCAATTGATACGCAGCCATTTTCTCGCGACGGCCGGTGATCGAACGGTGGACGATAAAGCTCTTGTTCAAGCGCATCAGGTCACTGACAAACGGCTTTTGCAGCAGGTTGTCGCCAATCGCGATGCGCGGCGTCGGCAGGCCGGCGTGGTACACGGCGTAGTTGACGAAGGCCGGGTCCATGACGATATCGCGGTGGTTGGCGATGAACAGGTAGGCGCTGCCGGACTTGAATTGCTCGACACCGGTATACGTCACGCCGTCGGTGGCGCGCTCGATGGTGTGGTCGACGTAGAACTCGACTTTGTCCTGTAAGGTAGCCACGGAATTCACGTCGGCAAACTCACGACGCAGCCGATGGGCTATAAGAGGTTTGAGCATCCAGCCGAAGGCACCGGCAAAACGCGGGAAGCGGAAGTGGGTGAGGATATCTAGAAACGCCTTGTCGCCGAGCAGCCTTGCCAGTACCGCAGGTACTTCGCTGTCGTCGTAAGGTCGGATGGCATCGAATTCGCCCATCATGCTCTCTTGTTGGAAACGGCTAGGGTAAGTAAAGGGTTTGATCGAAAACCCGCGGGGCACGGTCTGAAAAGTAGCCAGACAAAAATAGCCCTGCAAATAGACCGGCGATTATACGCACAAGTCACTGGGGAGACCGCGATGCTGGAAAATGCACTGTATGAATGTCCGTATTGCGGTGAGGAAGTCGAGACCACTCTGGATTTATCCGGTGGGGATCAGACGTATATCGAAGACTGCCAGGTGTGCTGTCGTCCGATCACCTTTGTCCTGCAGGTACATGAAGAAGAGTGGCATCTGGAAGTCTTCAGCGAAAACCAGTGAGGGCCGCGTATGCAGCGCATCTACGAACCGGCGAACCTGATGGAGGGCGAAATGCTCAAGGGCATGCTTGCCAGTGAGGGGATCGAGGCGCATCTGATCGGTCGTGATCTGGTGGGCGGTGCGGGTGAATTGCCGATCTTCGGCCTGCTCTGGCTGTCGGTGGATAACGATCAGGCCGAATACGCCCGCGAGCTGATCACCGCGTACAATGCCGCGCTGCCGCTGCCCGGCGACGAGCCGGAAAGCTTTCCCGGCACGCTGGTCTGTTAGGCTGGCCTTCGTTTTATTCAGAGTCGTGTTGCCCCATGTGTGGACGTTATGCCCTGTTTCGCTGGAACCGCGAGTTCGCGGCCCTGCCAGGTTTTCCCGCCGATCAGCAGGCGCAGTGGAACATTTCCCCGAATGATTCGGTGTTGATGCTGCGTGCCGAAGAAGCTGGCCAGCGCACGCTGGCCCGTGCGCGCTGGGGCCTGACGCCGCCGTGGCTGACCGATCTGTCGAAGACCCCGGCCCATGCCCGCGCCGAAACCGTCGCTGAACAACCGATGTTTCGTGAGGCGCTGCGTCTGCGGCGTTGCCTGCTGCCGGCCAACGGCTTCTACGAATGGCGCGGCACCCAGCGCAAACGGCCTTACTGGTTGACGCCGGGGGAGGGCTCGTCGTTGTTTTTCGCCGCGATCTGGGAAGCGTATCCGGTGCAGGAACAGGTCTGGCTGAGCACGGCGGTGATTACTCAGTCGGCGGCGAGCCAGCGGCGGCCGTTGATTCTTGATGAAGCGGGGCAGGCTGCCTGGCTTGATCCCGAAACGCCGATGCATGTCTTGCAGGGTTTGCTCGCCAGTGAACCGGCGGCGCTGCGCGAGCGGGTGTTGGCGAATCTGGTGAATGATCCGAAGTTGAACGGGCCGGAGTGCCTCACCCCGGCTTGATTTGCGTTGATCAAAAGCCCCTCACCCCAGCCCTCTCCCGGAGGGAGAGGGAGCCGAATGGGGGATGCTTGAGAGGTACACCGACCTGAACGATCTGTTGTGAATCCATAATCGACTGTTTTTTTCAGGTCGATGTATAACGCAAGACATCGAGGTCGGTCCCCTCTCCCTCCGGGAGAGGGCTAGGGTGAGGGGCTTTTGATCTTTCAGACCTTGAACTGATTGATCAACCGCCGCTGCTGTTCCGCCAGTTTGGTCAACCCGGCGCTCGCCGAGCTCGACTCATCCGCACCGCCGGCCACTTCATTCGCCACCTGACCGATATTGATCACATTGCGGTTGATGTCGTCGGCCACTGCACTTTGCTCTTCTGCCGCACTGGCGATCTGCGTGTTCATGTCATTGATCACCGACACGGCCTGGGTAATGGTCTCCAGCGCTTCGGCCGCTTTCGCCGCGTGCTGCACGCTTTCGTCGGTGCGGTTCTGGCTGTCTTCCATGACGCGCACCACATCGCGGGTGCCCTGTTGCAACTGCTGGATCATGCTCTGGATTTCTTCGGTGGCCTTCTGGGTTTTCTGCGCCAGATTGCGCACTTCATCCGCAACCACGGCGAAACCGCGACCCTGCTCGCCGGCGCGCGCGGCTTCGATTGCCGCGTTCAGTGCCAGCAGGTTGGTCTGTTCGGCGATGCCGCGAATGGCGGTGAGGATGGCGTTGATGTTTTCGCTGTCCTTGGCCAGCGTCTGCACCACCTCGACAGCCTTGCCGATTTCCACCGCCAGTACGCCAATCGAATTCGACGTGTCGCGCACGATCTGCATGCCTTGGCTGGCGGCCTGATCGGCGTGGCTTGCCGCTTGTGCTGCCTGGGTGGCGTTGCGCGCCACGTCCTGGGCGGTGGCGGTCATTTCCTGCACCGCAGTCGCCACCTGATCGATTTCGGCCATTTGTTTCTGCACGCCGATGTTGGTGCGAATGGCGATGTCGGCGGTGTGTTCCGAAGAATCGCTGACGCTCTGCACCGAGGTCACCACTTGCGTAATCATCGCCTGCAACTTGGCGAGGAAGGTGTTGAAGCCTTTGGCAATCGAGCCCAGTTCGTCGCTGCGGTCACTGCTCAAGCGACGGGTCAGATCGCCTTCGCCCTGAGCGATGTCATCGAGCATGGCGACCATTTGCTTGAGTGGCCGCGCAATGCCGTGGCCCACCAGCCAGATCACCAGCAGGCCGATGCCGGCGATGATCAGGCCGACCATGGCCATGCCGAAGGTGTCGGACTTGCGCTGGGCATCAAGATCAGCCTGGAGGTTTTGCAGATCGGCCATGACCGCGTTGAGCGGCAGTTGCAGCATCAGCGTCCAGCGTGCGTCGGTCTGGCCGATGCCGAACGGCAGGTACAGCTCGATACGACCCTTGGCCTGATTCACCGCATAGGTGACCTCGTCGCGCTTGAGACTGGCTAGGTTGCCGGCCTGTTCGGCGTCGAGGATGTCGCTGACTTTTTCACCGAATTTGCTCGAGTCCTTGGTGTAGGCAACGATCCGCCCGTTGCCGCCGACCAGAGCCATTTCACCGGCGCCGCTGTAAAGCTTCTGGTTGGCGGCGAGTAGCATGTCCTGAATGAAATTGACCGAGAGGTCGGCGCCGACGATGCCCTGGAACGCGCCGTTGACCATGATCGGTTCGATGAACGAGGCGAGCATGACAATCTTGTCACCGACTTTGTACGGTGCCGGGTCGATCACACAGGCTTTCTTCGTCTCTTTCGAGCACAGGTAGTACTCGCTGGCGCGCACCCCGGTGGACAGAGTTTTCTGGTCGTCGACATCGGCCAGTTTGTCCACGCCCAGGCTGCCGTCGGTATTGCGGAACCACCACGGCAAAAAGCGCCCGGTGGCGGGGTCGATACCGACCACGGCGCTGCCGATGTAGGCCGCGTCATTGTGGTCCAGTGCGTTTTTTTCCCAGCCGATGTAGGTGCCGAGAATCTTCGGGTTCTTTTCGACGTTTTCCTTGATCAGGCTGATCAGTTGTTCGCGGCTGACGCTCAGGCGCGGCTGGCCATCGGTGCCGGTTGTGCCGAGCAGGGCGTTGACCCGGACCAGACCGCCGGCAATCAGCAGCGGCGCTTCGAGTTCGCGCTGGATCTGGCTGACCTGGGTCTGCGCCAGCGAGGTCAGGCGCTGCTCGATGACTTGCTCGAACTGCGCCTGGGTGCGCTGTTGCACCATTTCTTGAGTGCGAGCGCCGGAGAACAGCGCGTACAGCACCAGCGCCGCGACCACGCTGAGAACGATGGCGCCGGCCAGAGCGGCGACGGAAAACTGGATCGACTTGAACTTCATGGGAGCTCCGCACGCAAGAGGACAATCTGCGAGGGATTTATCGGCGCGGTGGGCGCGGCCATTAGAGACGCTGGTCGGAATCGGCCCGCGATGTCGCTGATGGATCGGTGCGCGGCGGATTCAATGCGCGTTGAGGAATTTCCAGCCAGTCTTGCGGCCTTAGGTGGATGTACGCGCAATGCGTCCGTTGTATCTGGCGCCGATACAATTAGCCGCCTAGGATACGCCTCAGGTTTTCAGGGAGCTTTTGAATGAACAAGACATTAGTGGTAAGTGCTTTGAGCGCAGCGCTGTTGCTGGCCGGTTGTCAGTCGGTCAACACCACCAGCGGCGGTGCCGTGGGCGTGGAGCGCAAGCAGTACATGTTCAGCATGCTGTCCTCGCAAGAGGTCGATCAGATGTACGCGCAGTCGTATCAGAAGACCGTCGGCGAGGCGTCGAGCAAAGGTGTGCTGGACAAGACCAGCCCTGAAGCCAAGCGCGTGCAGACCATCGCCAACCGCTTGATCGCCCAGGCGCCGACCTTCCGCCCGGACGCGGCGCAGTGGCAATGGGAAGTCAATCTGATCAAGAGCGATGAGCTCAACGCCAACTGCGGTCCCGGCGGCAAGATCATTTTCTACACCGGGCTGATCGACAGCCTGAAACTCACCGACGATGAGATCGCTGCGGTCATGGGCCATGAAATCGCCCACGCCCTGCGCGAGCACGGTCGTGAAGCGATGTCCAAGGCTTACGGAATGGAGATGGCCAAGCAGGGCGCCGGTGCCTTGTTCGGTCTGGGCCAGGACAGCCTGGCGCTGGCCGACACCGTGGCCAACTACGGCATGACCTTGCCCAACAGCCGCGCCAACGAAAACGAAGCCGACCTGATCGGCCTGGAACTGGCCGCCCGCGCCGGCTACAACCCGAACGCGGCGATCACCCTGTGGGACAAGATGAGCAAGGCTTCCGAAGGCGCGCCGCCGGAATTCATGAGCACCCACCCGGCATCCAGCAGCCGCATAGCTGCGTTGCAGGCAGCCATTCCGAAAGTGATGCCGTTGTACGAAAAAGCGCCGAAGTCTTAAAAGTCGAAGGACACAACGATTCTTCAGGTTGGGAGGGCTGTTGTGGCGAGGGGATTTATCCCCGATGGGCTGCGAAGCAGCCCCAAAACCTGCAAATGCGCTATGTATGACACTCTGAGGCAGCAGGTTTGGGGGCGCTTCGCGCCCCATCGGGGATAAATCCCCTCACCACAGGTTTTGGGTAGTTCAGTAGACGGGGTTAAACCCAGCCGCTGCTCTGCATCGCTTTATAAACCGCAACAATCGCCAGAATCATGAACGCCGAAGCCGCGAGGCGGCGGATCAGGGTCAGCGGCAGTTTCTCTGCGGCAAAGTTACCCGCCAGGACCACCGGCACGTTGGCAATCAGCATGCCCACGGTGGTGCCGATAATCACCAGCCACAGTTCCGGATATTGCGCGGCGAGCATCACCGTGGCGATCTGCGTCTTGTCGCCGATTTCCGCGAGGAAGAACGCGATCAGCGTGGTCAGGAACGGCCCGAACTTGCGCGCCGTGCTGGCTTCGTCGTCATCCATTTTGTCCGGGACCAGGGTCCACAGCGCCGTGGCGGCGAAGCTGGCGGCGAGGATCCAGTGCAGGACGGCGTCGGAGAAGAAACTGCCGACCCAGGCACCTACCGCACCGGCTGCTGCGTGGTTGGCCAGAGTCGCGGCAACAATCCCGGCGATGATCGGCCAGGGTTTGCGAAAGCGAGCGGCAAGAATCAGCGCGAGCAGTTGCGTCTTGTCGCCGATTTCGGCCAAGGCAACGATAGCGGTGGGAACGAGTAGCGAGTCCAGCATCAGGGATTTCCTAAGGGGCGGGTCGACACGGCTATGACACGTACAGCCTTCCCGCCCCGGGTAAGGTGTGCGTGTCATAGGTCTTGTCAAACCCTGCGATCCGTCTGGTGCGGACGCTTGGGTCGCATACGCCATGATCTGAGGATCAAGTATGTTGACGTATGCCGGACGAGCATGGCGCTCGCGGGAGACTACTCCCCTAGGACGGAGCGGATTCTGCCTAGGCAAATCCGATTGGGCAAGAACAAATTTTCAGCCGCGCTTGGCCCGGTAGATCCGGAAACCATTGCCTTCAGCCTTGATCGCGCATACGCCGAGATGCTCCTCGATCAGCGGCTGATACTTCAGAAAGCTGTTCGCCACAAGGCGCAGTTCGCCACCGTTTTTCAGATGTTTCGCCGCTTTTCGCAGCAGGTTCTCCGTAGCGAAATAATCGGTGTGCACGCCGACATGGAACGGCGGATTGCTCAGAATCGCGCTCAAACCCATCGGCGCGGCGTCGATGCCGTCGCCGGTCAGCACTTCGGCTTCCAGGCCATTGGCGGCGAGGGTCAGACGGCTGCTGGCGGCGGCGAACGCGTCGACATCCAGCAACGTCACCTGATTGTGCGGATAGCGACGTTTCACCGCAGCCCCGAGCACGCCGGCGCCGCAACCGAAGTCGAGCAGATGGCCGCTCGGCAGTTTGTCCAGATGCTCCAGCAGCAGGGCGCTGCCGCGATCCAGTCGACCGTGGCTGAACACGCCCGGCAAGCTGATGACTTTCAACGGCCCTTCGGCCAGCGGCAGTTCGTAAGTCTGCGCCAGGCTTTCCAGCGGTTTCGCTTCAGGCGCATTGGCCACGGTGACTTGCCAGAGCTGGCAGTGGCGGGCGCTGTCGAGTTTGCGTGGCTTGCCAAACGGATTGAGCTGTTTGGATGCGCCTTCGATGCCGCTGCGTTTTTCCCCGACCAGAAACACCTCGCGCCCGGCCAGACGCGACGCCACGGCGTTGAGGATGTAATCGGTCAGGTCCTTGGATTTGGGCAGGAACACCACAGCGCTGTCGAATTCGCGCTCGGGCACGTTTACGCCGAAATGGCTGCGGCCTTCGAAACGTGCGTCCAGTGCGGCTTGATCGCCAGCGTGCCAGCACCAGCCGAACGCGTTGGGCAAGCGCCCGAGCAAATCATCGGCGGGCAGGCCGGCCAACAGCAGCGAACCCTGGAATAACTCGGCCTGACGAAGCAGTACTTCACTGCGCGGATCCATAACTGCTCCTTGAAAAAAAGTGCCGCAGTTTATCAACTGACGACCCGCAGCGCCTCACCGCTGAAGAACGCCTGGGCGTTTTCGCTCAGTTGCCCGACGATACGCTGGCGCGCCTCACGGCTGCCCCAGGCGTTGTGCGGGGTGACGATCAGGCGCGGGATATCGGCAGCGAGCAGCGGATTGCCCTGGGTCGGTGGCTCGACACTCAACACATCGGTCGCCGCACCGCCGAGGTGGCCGCTACGCAAAGCGTCGGCCAGCGCTTGCTCGTCGATCAAGCCGCCACGAGCGGTATTGACCACAAATGCGCCGGGCTTCATCGCGGCCAGCTCGCCGGCGCCGATGAAGTTCCGGGTGTGCTCGTTGAGCGGGCAGTGCAGGGTCAGGGCGTCGATCTGCGGCAGCAGTTCTTCCAGCGGCAGGCGATCCGGCCGAGCCGGGCGCCCCGGAATCTGCCCGAGCAACACGCGCATGCCAAACGCTTCGGCCAGTCGCGCCACGGCGCCACCGAGTTCGCCATGGCCGAGCAGGCCGAGGGTTTTGCCTTGCAGTTCGACGATCGGGTAGTCGAGCAGACAGAACTGTTTCGCCTGTTGCCAGCGGCCTTCGCCCACAGCCTTTTGATAGTCAGCCAGGCGCGTGGCGAGGTTGAGCAACAGCATGATCGTGTGTTGCGCCACCGACGGCGTGCCGTAAGCCTGGCAATTGCACACAGTGATGCCGTGGGCGCGGGCGGCAGTGAGGTCGACATTGTTGGTGCCGGTGGCGCTGATCAGGATCAGTTTCAGTTGCGGGTTGGCGGCCATCGCTGCCGCGTCGATCACGACTTTGTTGGTGATCGCCACACTGGCGCCTTGCAGGCGTTCGCTGACTTCTTGCGGCAAAGTCTGAGCGAACAGCTGCAAGTCGCTGAAGCATTCGCGCAACGGACCGAGGTCCAGATCGCCGAGATCCAGCGAAGGGTGATCAAGGAATACCGCGCGGCGCGTGTTCGTCATCAACTGTACCTTTTGTGCTGTGAGCGGAGGGCGTACTCTGCCGAGCCTACCAGATGAAACAAATGGTTACTCGACACCGAAATGCCCTGAACCACCTGTGGGAGCGAGCCTGCTCGCGAAAGCTCTGGCCCATTCAACATCTCTGTTGGCTGACCCAGCGCTTTCGCGAGCAGGCTCGCTCCCACAGGGAAAGCATTCGGCAATGAGCCCAGTGTGAACATTCGAATCCTGAGGAGCCCCCATGTACTGGACCGAGTTCTTGACCGTTGCCCTGATCCATCTGCTGGCCGTCGCCAGCCCCGGCCCGGACTTTGCCGTGGTGGTGCGCGAAAGCGTGACCCATGGCCGCCGCGCCGGCACCTGGACTGCGCTGGGCGTGGGCACGGCGATTTTCCTGCACGTTGGCTATTCGTTGCTCGGCATCGGTCTGATCGTGTCGCAGTCGATCGTGCTGTTCAACGCGCTGAAGTGGGCCGCCGCCGCGTATCTGCTTTACATCGGCTTCAAGGCCTTGCGCGCGCAACCGGCGAAAACCGTCAACGATGACTTGCACCGGGAAACCGGCGTACGCACCGCGCGGGGCGCGTTTACCTCGGGCTTCGTCACCAACGGTCTGAACCCGAAAGCCACGCTGTTTTTCCTCTCGCTGTTCACCGTGGTGATCAACCCGCACACACCGCTGGCCGTGCAGGCCGGTTACGGGGTGTACCTGGCGGTGGCGACGGCGATCTGGTTCTGCCTGGTGGCGATGCTGTTCAGCCAGCAACGGGTGCGCGCCGGCTTCGCCCGCATGGGCCACTGGTTCGACCGCACCATGGGCGCGGTGCTGATTGCTCTCGGCGTGAAAATCGCGTTCACCGAGATGCATTGAGAACTGGAACACATCAATCCCTGTGGGAGCGAGCCTGCTCGCGAAAGCGCCAGTCCAGTCACCAAAAATGTCGACTGACCCGACGCCTTCGCGAGCAGGCTCGCTCCCACAGGTCGTGTTTTCTTCAACTTTGGCCCGAAATGCTGGCGCAAAGCTAGCATTTGTACGGCTCTGCAAATCATTCCTTTGGCTGATTTGACTGTCATGCAGGCGCACTAGAGTACGAATCTCTCCGCCAACACCGTGCAGTCAGAAAAGGGATTCTTATGTTGCAGACTCGGGTCATTCCGCCGGCCGATGGGGCCTACCAGTATCCATTGCTGATCAAACGGCTGCTGATGTCCGGCGCCCGTTACGAGAAAACCCGCGAAATCATCTACCGCGACCAGTTGCGCTACAGCTATCCGACCCTGATCGAGCGGGTTGCGCGGCTGGCCAATGTGCTGACGGCTGCCGGCGTCAAGGCTGGTGACACCGTGGCGGTGATGGACTGGGACAGCCACCGCTACCTGGAATGCATGTTCGCCATTCCGATGATCGGCGCGGTGATCCACACCATCAACGTGCGTCTGTCGCCCGAGCAGATCCTTTACACCATGAACCACGCCGAGGACCGCTTCGTGCTGGTCAACAGCGAGTTCGTCGGGCTGTATCAGGCCATCGCGCCGCAGTTGACCACGGTCGAGAAAACCCTGCTGCTGACCGATCTCCCGGAGAACACCGCTGAGCTGCCCAGCCTCGTCGGCGAATACGAGCAACTGCTGGCCGCCGCGAGTGCGCAATACGATTTCCAGGACTTCGACGAAAACTCGGTCGCCACCACGTTCTACACCACCGGTACCACCGGCAACCCGAAAGGCGTGTATTTCACCCATCGGCAACTGGTGCTGCACACCATCGGCGTGGCGACGATCATGGGTTCGATCGACAGCGTACGCCTGCTCGGCACCAACGATGTGTACATGCCGATCACGCCGATGTTCCACGTCCACGCCTGGGGTTTGCCGTACGTGGCGACCATGCTCGGGCTCAAGCAGGTTTATCCGGGGCGCTACGACCCGGAGTATCTGGTGGAGCTGTGGCGCAAGGAGAAGGTCACCTTTTCCCATTGCGTGCCGACCATCCTGCAGATGCTGCTCAACGCCAAAGCCGCGCAGAGTGCCGACTTCGGCGGCTGGAAGATCGTCATCGGCGGCAGCGCGCTCAATCGCAGCCTCTATGAAAACGCCAAGGCCCGTGGCATTCAGCTGACGGCCGCATACGGCATGTCGGAAACCGGGCCGCTGGTGTCTTGCGCGCACCTCAACGACGAATTGATGGCCGGCAGCGAAGACGAGCGCACCACTTACCGGATCAAGGCCGGCGTGCCGGGACCACTGGTCGAAGCGGCGATTGTCGACGGCGAGGGCAATTTCCTTCCGGCCGACGGCGAAACCCAGGGCGAACTGGTGCTGCGCGCGCCATGGCTGACCGAAGGTTATTTCAACGAGCCGCAGAAGGGCGCCGAGCTCTGGGCCGGTGGCTGGTTGCACACCGGTGACGTCGCCACGCTCGACAGCATGGGCGTGATCGATATTCGTGATCGCATCAAGGACGTGATCAAGACCGGCGGCGAGTGGATCTCCTCCCTCGACCTCGAAGACCTGATCAGCCGGCATGCGGCGGTACGCGAAGTAGCAGTGGTAGGCATCGCCGATCCGCAGTGGGGCGAGCGCCCGTTTGCCTTGCTGGTGGTCCGCGAAGGGCAGGTGATCGGCGCACGGGAACTGAAGGAACACCTCAAACCGTTCGTCGAGCTGGGGCACCTGAGCAAGTGGGCGATCCCCAGTCAGATCGCCCTTGTTACCGAAATTCCCAAGACCAGTGTCGGCAAGCTCGACAAGAAGCGCATCCGCCTCGACATCACCGAATGGCAGGCCAACAACAGCACCTTCCTTTCGACACTTTAAGTGCCTGCTGGCGCGCCGAAACCGGCGCGCCAGACCCACCAAGCAAGCGCTTGGCTTGTGAAATCGAAAAAATCAGCCATCCTTGCCGTGCCGACGTGTGTCGGACTGGCGAAAGGACTGTTCCAGAGTGGTTGGCGGCTGCAAATCACACTTTAGAGGGATCAAGCACTACCACCCGCTGGCTATAGTCCGCTCAAGGACTTTTTGAAAACGGAGCACACGCACTGAACGGGGCGAGCAACTCTGGAGCGATTTCGGGCGGCCTTGGCTCCCGGTCCTTCACAGCGTTTTTAAAAGTACTCACTGCCATAACAATAATGCACATGGAGTAGCGTCGATGACCTCAGTAAACCAGTTCTGGCGCCGGGCGAAACTGCCTCTGGCGGTCAGTCTTGCCTCCTCGCTCGCCGGGCCTGCATTCGGCGTCAGTTTCAACGTCGGTGAAATCGAAGGCCAGTTCGACTCGTCCCTGTCGATCGGTGCCAGTTGGTCTACTCAGAGCCCGAACAAGAACCTCATCGGCGTCAACAACGGCGGCCGCGGCCTGTCGCAGACTTCCGATGACGGGCACGCCAACTTCAAGAGCGGCGAAACCTTCTCGAAGATCTTCAAGGGCATCCATGACCTTGAATTGAAATACGGCGACACCGGCGTGTTCGTCCGCGGCAAATACTGGTACGACTTCGAACTGAAGGACGAGAGCCGCGAATTCAAGGACATCAGCGACAGCAACCGCAAAGAGGGCGCCAAGTCCTCCGGCGGGCAGATCCTCGACGCCTTCGTCTATCACAACTACGCGATTGCCGATCAGCCGGGTTCCGTGCGTCTGGGCAAGCAGGTAGTGAGCTGGGGTGAAAGTACCTTCATCGGCGGCGGCATCAACTCGATCAACCCGATCGACGTCTCCGCGTTCCGTCGTCCGGGCGCCGAGATCAAGGAAGGCCTGATCCCGGTCAACATGTTCTACGTGTCCCAGAGCCTCACCGATAACCTCTCGGCCGAAGCGTTCTACCAACTGGAATGGGACCAGACCGTCGTCGACAACTGCGGCACCTTCTTCTCCCAGCCGGACATCGTTGCCGACGGTTGCGACAGCAATCTGCGCGTACTGAACAAGCGTTCGCAGATTCCGGCGATCGCTCTGGGGCCGTTGGCCGCCAACGGTGTGAACGTCGACCAAGAAGGCGTGCTGGTACGCCGTGGGCCGGACCGTGACGCGCGCGATAGCGGTCAGTGGGGCGCGTCCCTCAAATACATGTTCGAGCCACTCGACACCGAGTTCGGCGCCTACTTCATGAACTACCACAGCCGTGCGCCGATCTTCAGCGCCACCGGTGCCCCGCAATCGGTCTACAACACCGCCGCCAGTCTGCCGGGGCCGTTTGCCGCGCTCGCACCGCTGCTGGTTGCGGGCAACTCCAATTACTTCATCGAATACCCGGAAGACATTCGTCTCTACGGTCTGAGCTTCTCCACCACCCTGCCTACCGGTACGGCGTGGAGCGGTGAGATCAGCTACCGTCCGAACGCGCCGGTACAACTGAACTCCACCGACATCCTGTTTGCCGGTGTGCGTCCACTGGGCGGCGCGCTGACCAACGCTTCGCTGCTGACCGGCGTGCCGGGTCAGGATCTGCATGGCTATGAGCGCAAGGAAATCACCCAGATCCAGACGACGTTCACGCACTTCTTCGATCAGGTCATGGGCGCCAGCCGTCTGACCCTCGTTGGTGAAGTCGGCGCGACCTACGTCGGTGGCCTGGAAAGCCGTTCCGACAAGCGTTATGGCCGCGATCCGGTCTACGGTCCGGGTGAGTTGCCGGCCACTGGCGGTATCGATACCTGCGCCAACATCCTCAACAACAGCACCATCAACGGCGCCGGTCCCGGTTCGCCGCAGAACAACCGCAGCCGCAATTGCGAAAACGACGGTTTCACCACGTCGATGTCGTGGGGCTACCGTGGTCGGGCGATCTGGGAATACAACGACGTGTTTGCCGGTGTGAACCTCAAGCCGAACGTGGCCTGGTCCCACGATGTCAGCGGTTACTCGCCAGGCCCTGGCGGCAACTTCGAGGAAGGTCGCAAAGCGGTCAGCCTGGGCGTCGATGCCGAGTACCAGAACACCTACACCGCGAGCCTGGCTTACACCAATTTCTTCGACGGCAAGTACACCACCGTGGATGACCGCGACTTCGTGGCGCTCAGCTTCGGCGTGAACTTCTAAGCACTGCATTTCAGGACGAACGAATTTATGAAAATAACAAAGAGTCTGTTCCACGCCGGTGTTCTGGGCCTGTCGCTGCTGGCGACCAGTGTCATGGCGGCGGTGCCTGCTGCCGAAGCGGATAAACTGGGCAAGAGCCTGACACCGATGGGCGCGGAAATGGCCGGTAATGCCGACGGTTCGATCCCGGCCTGGAAACCGCTGCCGAAAAACGCCGGCAGCGTCGACAGCAAAGGCTTCCTGTCCAACCCTTACGCCAGTGAGCAACCGCTGTTCACCATCACCGCCAAGGATGTCGACAAGTACAAGGACAAGCTCGCCCCGGGCCAGTACGCGATGTTCAAGCGCTACCCGGAAACCTTCAAGATGCCGGTCTATCCGTCCCATCGCGGCGCCACCGTGCCCGATGACGTGTTCGCCGCGATCAAGAAGAACGCCACCAGCACCAACCTGGTGTCCGGCGGCAATGGTCTGGAAAACTTCGATACCGCCGTGCCGTTCCCGATCCCGAAAACCGGTGTGGAAGTGATCTGGAACCACATCACCCGCTATCGCGGCGGCAGCGTGACCCGTCTGGTGACGCAGGCCACGCCGCAACCGAACGGCTCGTACAGCCTGGTGTACTTCCAGGATCAGTTCGTGTTCCGCGACAAGATGAAGGACTACGATCCGGCGAACCCGGGCAACATCCTGTTCTACTTCAAGCAGAAAGTGACCGCGCCGGCGCGTCTGGCCGGTGGCGTACTGCTGGTGCACGAGACGCTCGATCAGGTCAAGGAGCCGCGTTCGGCGTGGGTCTACAACGCCGGTCAGCGTCGTGTGCGCCGTGCACCGCAAGTGTCGTATGACGGCCCGGGTACTGCCGCCGACGGCCTGCGTACTTCCGACAACCTCGACATGTACAACGGTGCGCCGGATCGTTACGACTGGAAGCTCGAAGGCAAGAAAGAGATGTACATCGCTTCCGACAGCTACAAGCTCGACGATCCGAAACTGAAGTACTCGGACATCATCAAGGCCGGCCACATCAACCAGGACTTGGCTCGCTACGAGCTGCGCCGCGTCTGGCACGTGGTCGCGACCCTGAAGGAAGGCCAGCGCCACATCTACGCCAAGCGTGACTTCTACATCGACGAGGACACCTGGCAGGCAGCGGTCATCGACCACTACGACGGTCGTGGCCAACTGTGGCGTGTAGCCGAGGCGCATGCCGAGAACTACTACGACAAGCAAGTGCCGTGGTACGCCCTCGAAACCCTCTACGACCTGCAGTCCGGCCGTTATCTGGCACTGGGCATGAAGAACGAAGAGAAGCAGGCGTATGACTTCGGCTTCACCGCCACCACCAGCGACTTCACCCCGGCCGCTCTGCGTCAGGATGGTGTTCGCTAAACCTGCGTAAACCCGAGGCCGCATCCTCGTGAAAACGCCCCGACCGGTTCGGGGCGTTTTTGTGTCTGTAGCCTTTTTGTAGCCATTTGTAGCAGCGACCTTCATTACCTCTTCGTTTAAGGCTAGGCTGCGGAGATCTGCAACGCCGCCAATCGCCTTCGAACAAGAGCCGGCCATGACTGATCTGTCCCCACTTCCGGGTCCCGCAAGCATCACCGTCGCAGCACTGGACGGGCGTTTTTTTCGCCCACCGCTGCCTGACGGCTATGTCTTGCGGCCGCGCCTTTGCCAGCGTCTGCAGGCCGGGCTCGGAGGTCGGTTGCTGCTGGTCAGCGCCCCGGCCGGGTTCGGCAAGAGCTCGCTGGCGGTGGAGTTCTGTCAGAGCCTGCCGGCGCATTGGCAAAGTCTCTGGCTGGGCTTGAGCCCACGGGACAGCGATCCCGGACGTTTTCTCGAGCGCTTGCTTGAAGGGCTACAGGACTATTTTCCGGCCTTGGGCGCTGGCGCTCTCGGTCTGTTGAAAATGCGTCAGCGCCATCAACCATTTGCGTTCGAAGAGTGGCTCGACGGTCTGCTCGATGAGCTGGCGCTGCATCTCGATCCTGCTGCACCGCTGCTGCTGGTGCTCGACGATTACCACCTCGCCCAAGGCCCGGTGCTGGATCGTTGCCTGCAATTTTTCCTCAATCATTTGCCCGATGGCTTGTTGGTGATGGTCACCAGTCGCCAGCGCCCGGACTGGCATCTGGCGCGTCTGCGCCTGTCGCGACAATTGCTCGAGCTGCACGAACAGGACTTGCGCCTGACCCACGACGAAGCCCTGACCTTGCTCGACCGCCACAGCAGCTCACTGCGCGGCGAAGCACTGGAAAGCCTGATCCAGCGCAGCGAAGGCTGGGTCGCCGGCCTGCGCTTCTGGCTGTTGGCGGTGGCCGAGGCGGGCAACGATGCCGCGCTGCCGCAAGCACTGAACGGCGGCGAAGGACTGATACGCGACTATCTGCTCGAAGAAGTCATCGATTGCCTGCCGGCCGAAGTGCAATCGTTTCTCTACGAAACTGCTCCGCAGGAACGCTTTTGCAGCGAGCTGTGCGATGCGGTCCGCGAAGCTCATGACAGCGCCGAGATCCTGCGCTTTCTGCTCGCCCATCAGGTGTTTCTGGTGCCGCTGGACGAGCACGGTCACTGGTATCGCTATCACCATTTGTTTTCCGACTTGTTGCGCAGCCGACCAATCGCCCAGGCGATGGTGCCCAACGCCACCCTGCATTTGCGCGCCTGCCGCTGGTTCAATGCGCAAGGCCTGCTCGACGAAGCGGTGGAGCAGGCCTTGCGTGCCGGGCATCTCGATGTCGCGGCAAATCTCGTACAGAACCTGTCCGAAGAACAGCTGCTCGCCGAGCAGAACGTCGGCATGCTGCTGCGCTGGAAAATGGACTTGCCCGACAGCCTGCTGATCAGCACGCCACGGCTGATCGTGCTCTACAGCTGGGCGCTGGGGCTGGCCTGTCAGCTCGACGCCGCTGAGGAGCTGGCCAGCCATTTAAGCCGCTTTCTGCCAGCACCTTCAGCCACTGCGCAGAAATCCATGCTGGCGCAGTGGCTGGCATTGAGCGGGATCATCGCTCGCGGGCGCGGCCATCGCGAACTGACCCTGCGCTATTGCAGTGAAGCGCTGGAGAGCCTGCCGGCCAAGCGTTATGGCCAGCGCCTGATGTGCCTGTCGACCTTGTCCAATCTGGCGATCGCCGACGGTGATCTGTGGCGCGCCCGTGGCCTGAACCGTGAGTCCCTCGAGCTGGCACAGCGAGTCGGCAATCCATTATTCGAAGCGTTGGCTCACTACGACAGAGCTCGAGTCTTGCAATCGCGGGGCGAGATTCTGCGCGCGCTGGATGAAGTGCATCAGGGTCTGGAGCGCTTACGCGGTCTGTCGCCGCAACGCCTGTACGCCGTGCGCGCGCGGCTGACGTTGTACGAAGGTTTCCTGCTGGCGATGCGTTTGCAGCCGCAGGCTGCACGCGTACGCCTGCTCGCCGGGATTGGCGAGGCGCGGGCTTGTCGCGACATCAGCGTACTGATCGGCCACTGCGTGATTGCCCGCCTCGACGGCGCCAGCGGCGAGTTCGCCAAGGCCTTCGCCGAACTCGCCGAAGCCGAACGCCTGATGCACATCTGGGACGTACCGCCGATCTACTATCTGGCGATGATCACCCTGGTCAAATGCGAACTGTGGCTGGCGCAGGGGCGTATTGATCTTGCCGAGGCGTGGCTTGCGCGCCTGGGCCAGACCTACACCGGTGAACACGCTGCCGCACCGCCAGAGTTTCATCCACAGCTGCCACTGCACGTGGAACTGCAACAGGCGCTGCTCGATGTGATTCAGGGGCAGCCGATGCTCGCCGAAGGGCGGTTGAACGTGTTGCATGAAAACGGCCAGCAGACCGGTCGGCAATTGCTCAGCGTGATGGCGTTGACGCAGAAGGTGGCGCTGTTGCTGGTGGTGGGGCGTGAGCCAGAAGCCAGAAAAACCCTGAGTCAGGCGCTGGAGGCGGCGGCCGGCGGCGTGGCGCAGCCATTCGATCTGCTGGTGAAGGAGCATGGCGACTGGTTGCGCGGGCAATTGGTAGCAATCGCTTCGACAGCCGTCAGCCAGCAATTGCTGGAGCACCTGCCTCTTCCCGCTGCGCGTCCCGTCGCGGAGGTTTCAGTGGCCGAACAGCTCAGCAGTCGAGAACTGGCCGTTCTGCGCCTGATTGCTCAAGGCTGTTCGAATCAGGAAATCAGCGACCAGTTGTTCATTTCCCTGCACACCGTGAAAACCCACGCCAGCCATATCAACAGCAAGTTGGGGGTCGAGCGTCGCACGCAGGCGGTGGCGCGGGCCAAAGAGCTGGGAGTTTTGAGCTGATAGTAACCTAACGTTAAAATGAATAACTATTTATTCAATGAAGAAATAAAATCAAGAAGGAATGAATTTAGAAGTTGTAAGTAAATAATATGATTTAACTTTCTTAAGTTGAGTTTTCTACTTAACTTGCTGCGAGTGTGCACTTTTGATTTTCGGTGTGGTCACGATGAGTCAGCTCGCCGCTAAATACTTTGCAAAGATTATTCTCAATTTCCAATGCTTCCTGAGTCTTTCCTGAAAAAATATACCTAGAGTATTTTTCTACAATTTTTTTATCAATGTTTAATAGTTGTGATGGGATGTTAAGTTCTCTAAGTCGACCAAGTGAAATGTAATTTGCACCACTTCCAGAGTTCTCGAAATTTGCTTCTGCCCCTAGTAGTACAGAGACTCTAAGCGCAAGAAGGAGACGGACTGATGAGGTTTTGTTTTTTATAGGTGGAGTGATTACGATAAGGCAGTCGCTACATGGGGCGATTGCACTTCCAGTATAAATAGAAAAGCTGGCGCTGGCAGATCTGCAAACACGTTTGATGACTATGTCGTATTTACTCAAAGTTGCGGAGCTATTAACTAGTCCATCGAGTGGCTTTTCTGGGGCTGTATGAGATTTAAAATCAGTAGAGTGGTATACGGACTTCCTATTGCCCGTAGCACCTACATTTCCTCGCATAATGCTCCCCATCTTAGAAAGAGAAACACTGCCAAGAGCTTCTAGGTGTTTTTTATACGTCGCGAGACGCTTTAGGTGGTCGGGGTCAAGATGATAGTGGTAGTTTTGAAGCTGAGTAGAGTTTATGGAATGATTGGGGTAAGTTTCGGAGCTCAATAAGATCGTGTAATTTAATTCTCGGACTCTTTGAACGCAAAGCACATAAAATCCGCCTTCTACCTTATTGAAGGAGAATTTTGGAAGTTTATAAATTGAGGATATTTTATAGTTGGTGGCCAAGTAGGATCTTAGCCATTTCATTCTGTCCCCCGTGATGATGGAAGGAGGTAGTATGAATATAGCTTTGCCTCCCAAACTTAAGTGTTCTAAGCACTTGAGAACAAATGCTGCCTCAACAGGAATTTTTTTTCCGTTATAAGTTACGTGATGGGCTAGATTATTGTTAAATGGCGGGTTTGATAGTATTAGATCATAATGAGAGTCTAGCGTTGTGCTTAGAAAGTCAGTACAAAAAAGTTCGGTTTTGTTTGTATTGGTGAATGTATATACTTTGTCCAAGTTTTCTTGGTTTATATCAAAGGCAACGAGTTTTCGATAGTTTTTGTTTAGTGCTCGTAGTAACGCACCATCTCCTACTGCGGGCTCTAAAACGCACTGGTAATTTCCTGACGCCTCAGATTTAATGATAGTCTGAACTACAGCGTCTGGTGTTGGAAAAAAACAATTCCTCAAGAAAGGAACCCTCGAACTAAATGGATACTTGCAATACCTTTCGATCTATTCGCCGATCGAGCTGGGTGATCATACAGCAACGAAGCATTTTTATCATCACACAGAAATTTTATAGCGCCAATGCTCATAGGCTTTGGGCCAAGTGGTACTAGGAAAAAGGTTTCATTCTGATATTTATGGCGCAATTCTTCAAGTAATCTCGAAACCCCATAGATGTTTGTCGCGCCACAGAATAAGAATGAATCCTGTAAGCTGTTTTCTAAAATTGATCTTGCGCTGCTGAGTAGAGAGTTTTTATCCCACCCAAACTTAAATGCAGGGACCCCGAAAACCAAATTGCATTCTTTTCCTGAGATTTCAGAAAGCTCCAATGCGTTCTTGAATCTGTCTCCCTCATATCCCATGAAAAAAATGAAAAGTTTCGGATCCGTAGTTGGAATCGCTTTGGATATTCCGGGGATACCTGCCTCTTCAAAACCAAGTAGACTTTCGGAAAGGTTAAAGTTTTTTTCACCATTGGTTGAGTCGTGTGAGTATTCTGAAGGCTCTGCATATATAACGTCGAAATTTGATATTCCAGCTGTTTTTAAGCTTTTACATATGATGGCGAGCTCTGCTACATCAAAAGATGTTGCGTCGATAACGATTTTTAATCCACTAAGTTTTTTTAGCGAGTCTTCTATGTCATGCAGTTCAAGTACGTCCATAGAAAGGTGGGCTTGCATTTCTATGCGGTCGTAGTGGAATGTATGGACATAATCACAATGCTCATTAAAGAATGTTCGTATTTCTTTGTCTCTGTCATCGGCATGCTTCCCATGAATCGCAACGTTCCATCTACTGTCAGAAATTTCAGACAAGGAGTTGTATTCAGTAATTTCCATTAAAAGAGACCCTTCTGGTAGAAGCTATCTTGACTTTCCATGTCTTCTGTCAGATCTAACTTCTTCTTCCGAATGTTGCGGATGCTATCGAAGTCTGTTTCTGATTCGTTAATTATCGCACTTACTTCTTCCGGTTCAAAGTACGTTTTCCGAATCTTTCTATAGCTTATGAAGAAATACGGAGTATAAATAGGGTTAAGCACCCAGTCACTATCGTCTTTCACATCGAGGCTTTTGCCTTTGGTTGAATCGGTCCTATATAAAATCCCCCATTTTTCCGCTTCTTTAAGGAAGTCTTGCTCTTCTGTAGTAATGGTTAGGAATCCACCTTTAATACTGAAGTGGGTTATCTCAGGCTCGCTTTGGGAGTTTCGCTCTTGGAAAAGACTAAAAATTTCGCCGAGCCGACCGCAGAATATTTTTAGCCTCTTACCATGAGGCATAAAGCTAGATATTTCACGAAAAAGAATTTCACTTGTTTGCATTGCTGAAATATGTTGGGCGCGACAGTCAATGCTTAAATTTTCAGAACTTTTCAGTGTGAAATTGGAAAATGCGGTTCGGCATAGCTCAAGAAAGTGGCGCATATTAGCATTCGATAGCAGAACATATACATCGAAGCCGGCGTAAAAGGTTGATTCGGTTTTAAAAGACCTGATAAGTTTTAGATAGCTGCCGATGAAAAAATTCTGGATCCATGATGTAGTTCCAGTGAACTTGTTATCTTTGCCTTCGCTTAGGTTTTTCAGCTGTTGAGCGATATCGTCAGGGCTGAGCTTTTTCCTAAATATCAGAGATGAGGCAACGATCGATGCTTTTTTGTTATTTGTGTCTATAAATAATTCAGGGTCCAAATGTGAGGACTTGTTTTTTAAACCTATGGTTATTTCGTTCTTTAGTTTTTTTAAGAGCTTTGGTTCTGAAAAAATTTCTTCGGCGAGGCCTTCGTGAGTTTTTCCAGGAAGTAATCCTTTGGCAGCTAGTAGTACACGTTCTTGATACCCGTGCTCCAGTCGCTTCTCTAAATCCGTAATTGAGTTCAGCTGGACGCCGCTAAATGTGTCTTTGTATTTAGCGTCGCTTTTAGAAAGTCTTAAAAATAGTATCTCGGCTGCAAAGCATTCGAATGACTCTTCTGCAAGTCTTGTGTCTAAGTTTTCAATCGTGTAATCATGTTTGTAGGAAAGTGATTCACTGCCAGTTGTTTCTGAGTGAGGAACACCATTGAGCTTTGCCGCAATATTGAATATAAGAGGTGGCTCTGAGTGTTTCATTCGTGTGTTTATGATGAGTTGCTGGTATTTAAGTAGATTTTCGTACTCGTCAAAATAGACTTTGAATTTCAGTTCTCTAGGGGCGACTTTTTCTTTTACTTCATTGATTAGGTCGATCAACGCTGAATCCGGAAGAATCAAAAGGTCGTCAATCATTCTAGGGTTGGCGACTGCAAGTTCGCAAAGTTTTCTTTGGTTCCTAAACTCTTCAAAAAGCTCGAGAATTGTACCGCTGAAGTTACTGCCATATATTTTTAGCGAGCTCAGCTCTAAGTTGCTGACGTCGAAGCTTTCGCCTTCTGCATAACTAGCGCTCGATATTTTTATCAAGGCATTAGACGTCTCCATTAATAAGCAAATATTGATGTAGTGTGAAAAAATTGACTGCCACTTATGTTCTTCAAGTCCTCTTTTCTGTAGCTGTCTGAGGAATTGTGTATCGGCTCGCAAGTAAAGGCCAATAGCTTCTAGTTCTGATAGAGGGATGTTAGTTCTTTTGTCAGAGAAGCGACTATGATACGACAGGTATCTTAGAAGCATTGTTTTTCCGCAACCTCTCCCCCCCTCAATTCTTAAAGGAAAACTGCTGTTGAAATCTATTTTTTTATAAAAATAGGGGAGTACAAAATCCTCCCATACGTCCATGCCAATGTGCTCGCTTCGGTTGTTGGCGAGAACTGCGCTTAAGCTGTCTTTATAATTTAGCTCCATGATTACCTCGAAAAAGCTGGTTGGTAATTTTCATTCGCTGCCCAAAAAATCGGTAGCGTCGCGTTGGGTGTCCCATGTGCGTAAGCGTATGTCAGTTCCAGGTCGCCATAGCCAAACTTATTTTTAAGACCATTAAGTCCGACTTTTTTTAAAAAATCTAAATAAACTAAGCGAAGTTCGTCCGCAAACGCGTCGTCCAGTTCTTTATACCGAGAGCTTAAGCCGGAGAAAAAATGGTTTTCTTTCTGTATTAATTCTGACTGGCAGATTTTTATTCTAGGTGCTTCTTTTAGAATGTGATCTACACCGCTTTTGCATGCGCCCAGTGGTGCGTATATGTATTCAGTTCCATCTTCGAAGTTGCCTTTCGGAAAAAAACGATCTAGGAACTCTAGGAACTGATCGCCAGTTCCAATAAAATCGTCGATAAATATTACTAGCTTTGCTGAGTCGGCATGATCCTCAAGTTTCCAAGGCCACTCCATGAATTTTTCGTTTATTCCGATTTCTTTCTTGTATAAGCGTGCGACTAGAGGGCCGCTTTTTGTTGGTGGATCCATGTCACTGATAACTGGTACTATTTTAATTATGTCTTTTTGTTTTCCCGGGTATTGGGCTGTAAGGGATTTTTGAAGGGTTTTGCTCGAAACGTTGGAGACTAAAGTTGTTTGAGGAATTGATTTTTCAATGATGTTAGACAGTAGCGCTTGGGTCTGTATCCTTGATCTGAATGTGAGAGAGTCCAGAAGGAGGCCACATAGGGTTTTCTCTTCGTTGCTCTCGAAGTACTTAGTCCATTTTTCAATGGAGCGTAGATTTATATCTTTCCATAATCCTGAGCTAATTAACGTTTTGGTTGATGTAAGGACGTTTTCATAAAAGAGAATTCCTTGCTCCCCGAAAAAGTCTGTCATATCAATACTCGAAGTTTAGGTTGGGCGTTAGCTGCTGGATAGCATGCACAATACCATTTGAGATAAGGTTTTGGGCAGTCACAGTTCGAGGTTCCTAAGCAAATTGTTACACGGGACTTTGAGTTGATTCTGAGTACTCATGTAGGCACGATGATGAAGTATCTGCCTCTCGCCTTGGTTGCGGGGGGATGAAGTGAGTCTGCTAGAGCTCGCATCGCTCTGCGCGTGATCGTGATTGGTACTGCGGTCCCTAAGAAATGCTCAAGCTGACTTGAATCAATTTGAATTAAATAATAAAGGATTGCGATGAGCAGTTTTCTTCTAATCCGCGAAACCTTCCCCGTCGGCCCGCTCCAGTGCAACTGCACGATCATCGGTGATCCGGTCACCAGGAAAGCCATCGTCGTCGATCCGGGCGGTAACCCTGACCTGATCATGGCCCGCCTCGACGCCCATGGCCTCAAAGTCGTCAGCATCATCCATACCCACGCGCATCTCGATCACTTTCTCGCTTCAGGGCAGATGAAGGAGAAAACCGGTGCGACCCTGCATCTGCACAAGGAAGACCAGTTCCTCTGGGACAACCTCGAAATGCAATGCCAGATGTTCGGCGTGCCCTACACCCCGGTGCCGTCGCCGGATCGCTGGTTGAGCGATGACGAAGAACTCGCCTGCGGTTGCGGTGTGGCACTGCACACGCCGGGCCATACACCCGGTTCCATGAGCTTCTGGTTTTCCGAGGCTAAGCTGTTGATAGCCGGCGACACGCTGTTTCGTCGCGGGGTAGGGCGTACGGATTTGTGGGGTGGCGATCAGCCGACCATCGTGCGTTCGATCAAGCAGCGGCTGTATACGCTGGACGAGGACGCAACGGTTGTCACCGGGCACGGTCCGGACACGCGTCTGGGTGATGAGATGCGTGAGAACCCGTTTGTGCGTGCCTGAATTTTTTGTCACGGGCAGCGGGTGGAATTTTTAGGCATTGTCATGATCCAACGCCCGCGCAGGTCCATTGATTGATCAGTGGCCGCTGCACCACAGAATGCAAAAAGACCAGGAGCTCTCCATGTTCACCACGCGTCGTTTGATTATTGTCGCTACTGCCGTGGCCGTGCTGTCCGGCTGCGCCTCGCCTAATCCGTATGACAATCAGGGTCAGGCCGACGGTGGCTCGCAAGGCATGAGCAAAACCGCCAAATACGGTGGCCTCGGTGCGCTGGCCGGTGCACTTGCCGGTGCCGCCATCGGCCACGACAACCGTGGCAAGGGCGCCTTGATCGGCGCCGCCGTGGTCGGTGCTTCCGCAGCAGGCTACGGCTACTACGCCGACCAGCAGGAAAAGAAACTGCGCGCGAGCATGGCCAACACTGGCGTTGAAGTGCAGCGTCAGGGCGATCAGATCAAGCTGATCATGCCGGGCAACATCACTTTCGCCACCGATTCGGCGAACATCGCGTCCAGCTTCTATCAACCTCTGAACAACCTGGCCAACTCGTTGAAAGAGTTCAGCCAGAACCAGATCGAAATCGTCGGCTACACCGACAGCACCGGCAGCCGCCAGCACAACATGGACCTGTCCCAGCGTCGTGCGCAGAGCGTGGCGACCTACCTGACCTCGCAAGGCGTCAGCGGTGCCAACCTGTCGGCCCGTGGCGCAGGCCCGGATAACCCGATTGCCAGCAACGGTGACGTGAATGGCCGCGCGCAGAACCGCCGGGTCGAAGTCAACCTGAAGGCTATTCCAGGCCAGGAGTACGGTGGTCAGCAGCAACAGCCGGGTACGGTTCAGCAGTATCCGTAAGCGATTGCCTGAATGAAGAAATGCCCGATCCTGTGATCGGGCATTTTTTGGTGTCATCTGTGCCGGCCCTTTCGCGGGCAAGCCCGCTCCCACAGGTATTGGTGGTGTACCCAAAATCTGTGTTCCACACCTGACCCCTGTGGGAGCGGGCTTGCCCGCGAAGAGGCCAGTGTTGTCACCGCAAAATCAGCCGATACAAAAAAGCCCCCGGACAACAGCATTGTCCGGGGGCTTTTTGTTGGGCGCGAAACCCGATTACTTCTTCAGACCATAATGCTCATCGAGCATGCCCGGCGAATTCGGGCTCTTTGGCGCGTAGTCACGCGGCGGCTCCTGATCGCGCGGTGGCGTCAGGCGTTCACGTGGTGCCTGCGCTGCGTCGGCGTGCAGGGCGGCGATCAGGCGCTGGCGGGTCTGCTCGTCCAGGGCCAGACGATTGGCGCCCTCGGCGAGATGATCCTGCACTTCCTGATAGCTCTGTGTCAGCTTCTTGACCAGCATCGCGGTGCTGTTGAAGTGGGTGACCACTTCGTTCTGATAACTGTCGAAACGCTCCTGGATATCATCCAGTTGACGCTGCGTGCGGCTCGGTGCGGCGTTCGGCGCAACGCGCGCGATCAGGAATCCAATGGCGACACCCACAACCAGGGCAAGAGTCGGTAACAACCAAACTAAGAGCGAGTGTTCCACGAGTCCTTCCTCTATAAACGGCTTTGCTTTACGTTAACGGCTCGAACCTGCGCTGTATACCGCGATTCACTCGCAATAGATTGGCACAGACAATTTGCTAGACGAGTCGACCCGATTCGAGGTCACGGAGTTCCTCCCTTGCTGATGCGTGAAACCCCTGTAGTGATTGACGGCCCGGTGGGTCAATTGGAAAGCCTTTACCTGGATAACGAGCAGCCGCGCGGCATCGCGCTGATCTGCCATCCGAACCCGGTGCAGGGCGGCACGATGCTCAACAAGGTCGTCTCGACCCTGCAGCGCACCGCGCGCGACGCAGGCCTGATCACCTTGCGTTTCAACTATCGCGGCGTCGGCGCCAGCCAGGGCTCGCACGACATGGGCACCGGTGAAGTCGACGACGCCCAGGCCGCCGCCGCATGGCTGCGGGAAAAGCACCCGGACTTGCCGCTGACCCTGTTCGGTTTCTCCTTCGGCGGATTTGTTGCAGCAAGTCTCGGCGGCCGTCTCGAAGCCCAAGGCGTCCAGCTTGCCCACCTGTTCATGGTTGCCCCGGCGGTGATGCGGCTGGGCGAGCAGGATCAACTGCCACAACACGGCGATTTGACCGTGATCCAGCCGGAAACCGATGAAGTCATCGATCCGCAACTGGTCTACCAATGGTCGGAACAACTCCAGCGCCCCCATGAGCTGCTGAAAGTGGCAGAATGCGGACACTTTTTTCACGGCAAGCTGACCGATCTCAAGGATCTGCTGCTGCCGCGTCTCTCGAATTGATTGCAGTCTGACAAGCGATTACCCATGACCAACCGTACCCGCATTCTCACCGGCATCACCACCACTGGCACGCCGCACCTGGGCAACTACGCCGGCGCGATTCGCCCGGCAATCCTCGCCAGCCGCGACAGCCAGGCTGATTCGTTCTATTTCCTGGCTGACTACCACGCCTTGATCAAATGCGATGACCCGCTGCGCATCCAGCGCTCGCGTCTGGAAATCGCCGCGACCTGGCTGGCCGGTGGCCTCGATGTCGATCGGGTGACCTTCTACCGCCAGTCCGACATCCCGGAAATTCCCGAGCTGACCTGGCTGCTGACCTGCGTCGCCGCCAAGGGCCTGCTCAACCGCGCGCACGCTTACAAGGCCTCGGTGGACAAGAACGTTGAAACCGGTGAAGACCCCGATGCCGGTATCACCATGGGGCTCTACAGCTACCCGGTGCTGATGGCCGCGGACATCCTGATGTTCAACGCGCACAAGGTGCCGGTCGGTCGCGATCAGATTCAGCACGTGGAAATGGCTCGCGATATCGGTCAGCGTTTCAACCATCTGTTCGGCCAGGGCAAAGAGTTCTTCACCATGCCCGAGGCGCTGATCGAAGAAAGCGTGGCGACCTTGCCAGGCCTCGACGGTCGCAAGATGTCGAAGAGCTACGACAACACCATTCCGCTGTTCTCCAGCGCCAAGGAAATGAAGGACGCGATCTCGCGGATCGTCACCGACTCCAAGGCCCCGGGCGAAGCGAAAGATCCCGATAACTCGCACCTGTTCACTCTGTTCCAGGCCTTCGCCACCCCGGCGCAGGCTGACGAGTTCCGCAGCGAGCTACTCGGTGGTCTGGGCTGGGGTGAAGCGAAGAACCGCCTGTTCCAGTTGCTCGACAACGAGCTGGGCGAGGCGCGCGAGAAGTATCACCAGTTGATCGAGCGTCCGGCGGATCTGGAAGACATTCTGCAGATCGGTGCGAAGAAGGCTCGTGCGGTGGCCACGCCGTTCCTCAACGAACTGCGCGAAGCCGTTGGCCTGCGTTCTTTCGTCAATCAGGTTCAGGTCGCCGCGACTACCAAGAAGAAAGCCGCGAAAGCCGCACGTTTCGTCAGCTTCCGCGAGGACGACGGCAGCTTCCGTTTCCGTCTGCTGGCGGCCGATGGCGAGCAATTGCTGCTGTCGCGCAACTTCGCCGACGGCAAAACTGCCGGCCAGGTGACCAAACAGTTGCAGTCCGGCGAGCCGCTGGACGTGCGTACTGAAGAATTGAGCTTCAGCGTCTGGCTGGCCGGTGAGTGCGTCGGCGACAGCCCGGCCTTCGCCGACGCTGCCGCGAGAGACGCCGCCATCGAGGCGTTGCGCGTCGCGCTGACTCCAGCTCAAGACTGATCGGCGGCACGACCCGACCAAGGGCCGATTGCCATTCCCACAGGCCGTCGCTACAGTGACGGCCCGTTTTTGTTGCCTTGCTAACGAATTATGACGCCCCTAGAACGATATCAAGCTGATCTGAAACGCCCGGATTTCTTCCATGACGCCGCGCAGGAAACTGCTGTGCGTCACTTGCAGCGTCTGTACGACGACTTGATCGCCGCTGACCAGAACAAGCCGGGCTTGCTCGGCAAGCTGTTTGGCAAAAAGGATCAGGCACCGGTCAAGGGCCTGTATTTCTGGGGTGGCGTCGGTCGCGGCAAGACTTACCTGGTCGACACCTTCTTCGAAGCGTTGCCGTTCAAGGAAAAGACCCGCACGCACTTCCACCGCTTCATGAAGCGTGTGCACGAAGAAATGAAGACCCTGGGCGGCGAGAAGAACCCGCTGACCATCATCGCCAAGCGCTTTGCGGCCGAGTCGCGGGTGATTTGCTTCGATGAATTCTTCGTCTCCGACATCACCGACGCGATGATCCTCGGCACGCTGATGGAAGAACTGTTCAAGAACGGCGTGACCCTGGTCGCGACGTCGAACATCGTTCCGGACGGTCTGTACAAGGATGGCCTGCAACGGGCGCGCTTCCTCCCGGCCATCGCCCTGATCAAGCAGAACACCGAGATCGTCAACGTCGACAGCGGCGTCGATTATCGTCTGCGTCACCTCGAGCAAGCCGAGCTGTTCCACTATCCGCTCGACGAAGCTGCGCACGAAAGCCTGCGCAAGAGCTTCAAGGCGCTGACGCCGGAGTGCACGGCGGCGGTGGAAAACGATGTGCTGATCATCGAGAACCGCGAAATCCGTGCCCTGCGCACCTGCGACGACGTGGCCTGGTTCGACTTCCGCGAACTGTGCGACGGCCCACGCAGCCAGAACGACTATATCGAGCTGGGCAAGATTTTCCACGCCGTGCTGCTCAGCGGCGTCGAGCAGATGAGCGTCACCACCGACGACATCGCCCGCCGCTTCATCAACATGGTCGACGAATTCTACGATCGCAACGTCAAGCTGATCATTTCTGCCGAAGTCGAACTGAAGGATCTGTATACCGGCGGACGCCTGAACTTCGAGTTCCAGCGCACGCTGAGCCGACTGCTGGAGATGCAATCCCACGAGTTTCTGTCGCGGGCGCATAAGCCTTAAGCGGATTCTCCAAAATAAAGGCCTGCATTTGCAGGCCTTTTTTTATGGCGCCGGTTCAGCGAGGCAGGTTGCCAACGTTGATTGCTGTTGGCAGCCAATCAAAAGCCACAGCAGAATTCGCGCTTTGCGCGGACAGAGAAACCCTGCCATCACAGCGCCTTTGCGCGTGAGGTCGATTTCACTGCCAACGAAGCCATACGTCGCTTGCGCCGTCGCGCCGCAACCGGTGCGGGTGGCGATGATCACTGGGATGTGCCGGGCGATGCCTTCGATGACCTCGGCCCAGTGCGCGGAAACATGGCCGGCACCAAAGCCGGCGATCACCAGGCCGTCGTAACCCAGCTCGACGACCTTCTCCAACAGCAGGCTGTCTGCAGACAGCGAAGCTTCCAGCAATGCAACGGTCTGGCCGGTGTCTTGCGGTAGGGACAAGACATGGCGCGCAACGGGCGGCTGGAAGTAGCGCGGGGCGCCTTCGACCAGCAAGCCAGCAGGGCCAGTCAACGGAGAGACGAAGGCATGCATAGTCATTGAGTCGACCTTACGCACGGTGGTGGCGCGGTGAATCTCGCCGTTGATAACCACCTGCGCGCCGCGTCCACGACTGCATTCCGCCAACGCAACGCGACCGGCATCCAGCAGGTTCGCCGGACCGTCAGCCCCGGCTTGCGCAGCAGAGCGCATGGCGCCTGTCAGCACCAGAGGCTCGTCATGCGCCCACAGGTAATCGAAAAACGTCGCGGATTCCTCCAGAGTGTCTGTGCCCTGGATGATGATGACTGCGGCCACGCCTTGGCTGATCTGCGCGTTGGCCCAGTCCAGCACGTCCAAGAGGTATTCGAAATCCAGTGACGCGCTGGGCAACAGGCCGAATGTTTCGACCGTTGTTCGTGCCAGCGTTTTCAGCTCCGGCACGGTGCTCAGTAGCGTTTCCCCGGACACCGCCGGGACGACGCCTTGGCCGCTTTGCGTCGATTGCATGCTGACAGTGCCACCGAGCGCGGCAATGGCCAGTTTTGGCAGTTCCATGTGATACCTCGCAAAGAAAGCCGGCTGCTCTGGAGAGCCCCAAAGTCAGCCGGGGCAGGATGGGGTCAGAGGGTGGCCAGCCATCCAATGATTGGCAGGATCAATAGCGTACTGAGAGCCATCGACAGAACGTTACCGATGAAACCGTGCATGTAGCCCGGCAGTCGCTGCGCGAGCGCGCAGGCCAATGGCGGAGCGATCAGGGCGCCGAGCAGCGCACTGGAAATGATCACTTGCCATTCGCCGCCGTAGGTGAGGATCGCAGCCGGAACCACGGACACCAACGGTACGTAGGTCGGGTACCAGCCACGCACCATCCACTGCTTGCGCCAGATCACCACGCCCAGGGCCGACGTCAACGCCTGACCGGCCAGCAGTTGCGGCAGCAGACCGGTGCCGTAGACCGGGCTCATCGGATTCAGTGTGAATGCGAGCAAAGCACCGACAATCAGCCCCAGGCTGGCCCACTCATTGCCGAAGAAAGGCGCTTCGGAGAAATCCGCCAAGACCCGGCGCATGCTCCATACCACGCCATAATCCGGCGCCTTGCTGGGCACGGTGACACTGGCTTCCACGGCGGCCTGCTCGGCTTCCGCGGATTTCACCAGGCTCGGCACGCAGCGACAGAGCAAGAACGCGCCGATGCTGACGATGGCCATGCCCGAAACGTTGCCGATCACCACCGGCAGGCCGAGTGGATTGCACACGTAGTTAACGATGAGCAGACACAGCGGTGTCACGAACAGGGCGCCCATGATTGCGCCGTTGATCGCGACTTTCCAGCCGGCGCCAAACATCAGCACCATCGCGGCCGGCAAGGACACAAATGCCGCGAAGGTGGGCTGCCAACTGGTGGCGGTAACGGTCCAGCCCCACAGCAGATTGCTCAGCACCAGACCCAGTAACGAGCTTGTCACTAACCATGGCCACAGTCCGCTGCCGTAGCAAATGGTGAAGCCTTGCCAGGTTTTCCCGGTTCGATTCGCCCAGTAACCCAGGTAAGCACCGGCCAGAAGGCCTATGGAGGCAAACTCGTGTTTATAGAAAGCCACCTCGCTGATGTCGCCGAGCACCCAGCGCAGCCATGCAGCGGTGTCGGGAAAACTCGAGACCATATGGCCGTAATCCGGCCAGCGCGCCGACCACAGCGAATGATTTGTTAAGGAAAGCCAGGCGATCAATGCCGCTGCCCCCAGGAGCAGGCCGATGATGGTGTTGTCCATCGGGGTTCTGGTCATGATTGGTTTTCGTTGTTTTGTGTGAATGTCCATAGCCCTGCCTCCGGTTAACGCGGCAGGGATGGATGCAGGGTGTAACCGAGCATCCGGTCGTAGACGTCACAGCGCCGATCACGGTGCAGATCATTCAGGTCGTTCCAGATTGGCGCACTGCGCGAGCTGGTCAGGTCAATATCGGCGAAGAGGATTTCCTGCTGATCGGCGGACGCTACGCGGCCGATCGGCCAGCCGTTGGTGCCAGCGATCAAAGAACATCCAAGGTAGCGAGCGCCACGTTCTTCGCCGATTCGGCTTGCCGCCGCAATGAACACATTGTTGACGTGCGCGGCGGTCATGGTCAGGTACGAAGCCATGCACTTGCCGGCCTCATCGAACAAGGGCGGTGGTGTCCAGACCCAGTTGTTCAGACTGCAGATGATATCCGCGCCCTGCTGGCTGAGGATTCTCGGAACTTCGGGAAACCAGATGTCCCAGCAGATCAGCAGACCGATACGGCCGATCGGCGTTTCGAACACCGGGAAGCCGCTATCGCCGGCAGTGAACCAGAGCTTCTCCAGATTCCACAGGTGCGCCTTGCGGTATTTGCCGATGAAACCGTCGGGCCCCAGCAACACGGCTGTGTTGTACAGCCGCGATCCGTCGCGCTCGGCCAGCCCGGCCACCAGATACACCTGATGCTGGCGAGCAAAATCCTGCCACCGGCTCACGCACGGCCCATCTGGAACCGATTCGGCGTGTTCGAACGCATCCTGTCGAGTACGAAAGTAATAACCGGTATTCGTCAGTTCGGGCAGAACGATGAGATTGGCACCGCCATTGACCGCCTGCAGTGCCAGCTCCAGGCTGTTACTCAGATTCGCTGCACGATTTTGCGTACCCACCTGCGGATCACATTGCACGACCGCAACACGAACGGGGCTCGTTGACTCATTCATTTTTCATGATCCCTTATTGTTGTTTTCACGCCATTGAATGGCGAGGCACATAAGAGTCGAGTCGGCAGCGGAACGTAAGTCGGCGCTTTCCGGTTAGTGTGTAGTACGCCTCCTAGGACGCTTGAACGTATATCGACGGCGCAAGCTCAGCGCGTTGAATTGCCCATGACCGAGGGGCAGCGTGAGGCCCGATCATGGCCCAGTCTGGTAATGCGGATAGTCATCTAGCTTGAAGCCGCCATTGAACCGGGCCCCGGTCTTTTCACAAATATGGATCACAGCATCGATGGCACCGCGAAAGCAGGGCTCTGTCCAGCCGGCATCCACCGAAAACGACTCGCCAGACAGATAGAGTCCGGAAACGCTTGAATAGTCGCGGTTGTATTTCATCAGGCATACAGCGTCGTGGTAGGCGCCGGGGCGGTAAAGCTTGGCACAGCCCAGTGAGTTCTTGTCGGTCATCCAACGCTGGACGACGGCCTGTTCCAGGCCTATGTATGGCGAGATGCGCTGGCCGATGTTGCTGCAGTTGAGCAAGATGCGATCAAGTTCTTCGGCGCATTTGGCGACCAGTTCCTTGTCGCTGAAACAGCTGAGTTTGGTCGCGTCATCCTCCCAGGTGTAACTGAGAAGAATGCAGTCATAGCTATAGTGCTCGTTATAGCGGTAGGTATAAACGTCGTGGATGAAGCTGTCCGTGACGATGGCCTGGGGGATGGCGGTATTGCCGGACAGAAAGGATTTCTTCAGCGGCGCGAATACCTTGCAACTGGTTTCCCAATGCGCGGTCTTGTACGCGTTGATCGTTTCGAACGGCAACATTTGCGCAGGGAAATTGTCCAGCTTGATTCTTGTCTCGATCAGCCACGAAGGCAGCGTCATGATCACCGAATCAAAATCATTGAAGTGTTCCTGAGCTTGCTGCGGGTGACTCTGTTTCCAGTTGTAGTAGACGCGGGTTCTACCACTGGCGAGCTTTTTCAGGCGGGTGACCGAGCTGTCTGTCAGCAGGCCTTCTCGGCGCTGCAAGCTGTGCTCATGGAGCGACATCGGCGATTCATCTGGCTTGATGAACATCAGGCACTCGCTGAGCGCCGCGAGCCCGAGGTAGCGTGGCCTTTCAAATTGCAGTCCGGTGGAATCGAAAACCGCATTGCTGAAGACATGCGGCGAGTCAGACAGAGGGTCGCCTTTTTCATCTACTCGGCCCAACACCAACTGCAAGTGACTGCTGAAGCCGAATATGGCGGTGCGCAGCGGATACAGTGCGCAGACGTCATAGAATGCACCCCAGCTGCCGTCACCAATGCCGATGGCATAAAAAATCGCCGACTCTTCTGCCGACATCCCCATTCCACCGAAGTCGCCCGGAGTTTCTTTTTCCCAGCGCTGTAGCACTGGCATGCTCACCAGATCACGGAAGGAAACGGCGTGATACCTGGCGACAATAGCTGCCCACACGGACTCCCATTCCTCGCTCGCATAACTGTCGCAAACGTGCCGGGTCATGCGGTCGGCGAACGCTCTCCATTTTGCATACACCGCTTGCAGCTCCTCGCCGGGAGGGTGGGTCTGACCGTCGGCGTTTTTCCAGATAAGCATTTGCGGCGTAGCCTGCTTTGACAGGCTGCCCTCGCGCAGATAGATGCCGGTTGATTTGACCCATTGGCTGCCGGGATTGGCAAAGTCTGAAAGGGCCAGGTCGAATATCGTCGCGTAGTAGGCCATCAGCGAACGACCGTCCTTCGGCGATTCTCCTTCGCGATTGAACAAAGGCATACGCATCGCACTCATTTCGAATGGGGTATGGCTGGCCTTGGATCGGGGACTGCCGGGAACGGTCAGGTGTCTGCCGCCGATTCGCGAGGACTGTTCGATCAGCGTGATCTGGGTGAAGCCGCAGCGCAGCAATTCTCTCGCTGCCGTCAGGCCTGTGATGCCTGCTCCGATGATGCAGATTCGATGGCTCGAATCAGTCGCTTGGGCGATTCCGCCTGGCTGCTCCAGTAACGCGCGGTAGTCAAAACACAGGTCCGGCGGATTGGGGAAACGGGCTTTCCATTTGTCCTGTGGCGAACGTTTTTTGCGTTTTTCAAGGCCTGGAGCCTGTGAGGGATAGTTGTAGCTGGAGCCGATGGTCACTGTTGATCTTCCCTGATGCGATGTGCTTGGGAAGTAGTCTGGTCGGCGCAGGCACGTCCGAACAGTCGTAAAACACAGCCAGACGCTGTTCTGTTTTCGTTCATTTGTGTCGGACGAATCACAACTTACGAGCCAGTCCCCGTGGAAGGACTACACCCACAGGGACGTCAGTCTGGCGGAAGTTTACGCAGCCTGCTGAAACTGCTGCCGATACTGGTTCGGCGACAGTTCAGTGTGCTGGCGGAACAGTCGCGCGAAGAAGCTCGCATCGTCGTAACCAACCTCATAACTGATGGTCTTGATGCTCTTGCGCGTGCCCGAAAGCAAGCCCTTGGCCGTCTCGATGCGCAGGCGCTGCAAGTAGTGCAGCGGTTTGTCGCCGGTGGCGGTCTGGAAGCGGCGCATGAAGTTGCGGATGCTCATGCCGTGCTCGCGGGCGACGTCTTCGAAGCGGAACTTGTCGGCAAAATGTTCTTCGAGCCACTGCTGGATCTGCAGGATGATCACGTCCTGATGTAGCTTCTGCCCACCGAAGCCGATACGTCCCGGCGAATAGCTGCGTTGCACTTCGTAAAGGATGTCGCGGGCCACCGCTTGCGCTACGTTCGCGCCGCAGAAGCGTTCGATCAGATAGATGTAGAGATCGCAGGCCGAGGTCGTGCCGCCGGCGCAATAGAGATTGTCGGCGTCGGTCAGGTGCTTGTCCTGATTCAGATAGACCTTGGGGAAGCGTTCGGCGAAGGCATTGAAGAAGCGCCAGTAGGTGGTCGCTTCCTTGCCGTTGAGCAGCCCGGCTTCGGCGAGCCAGAACACTCCGGTGGCTTCGCCGCATAACACCGCGCCGCGCGCATGCTGTTCGCGCAGCCACGGCAGGATTTGCGGGTAACGGCTGCACAGCGTGTCGAAATCGTCCCAGAACGCCGGGAGGATGATCACATCGGCATTTTCCAGGCCGCCGTCGACCGGCATCACTACGTCGCTGAAGCTTTTTACCGGTTTGCCATCGGGGCTGACCAGGCGCGTTTCGAACGCCGGCGTCAGGCCGTGGCCCAGTTGTTTGCCGTAACGCAGGCTGGCCACATGGAAAAAATCCTTGGCCTGCATGAGGGTGTAAGCGAAAACCCGGTCAATGGCCAGGATGCTGACGCGCCGCAAGGGCGGGGAGACGTGCTTAGACATAATTCAACTTTTGTTTTGTTTTTATAAGGGAAAGTGGTCACCAAACGGCTGGATCGTCTTATTTTTTGTCGGATGTGTCCAGTGTCCCGTAGCGGAAGTCGGGCTTAGTCTCTGAGAGCCGAATCCCTCCAACAACAAAGCAAGGTGCCGCATGATCCCCAGAACCCTGTTCAGCCCCGAGCACGAATTGTTCCGCGACAGCGTGCGAACATTCCTCGAAAAAGAGGCCGTGCCGTATCACGCGCAGTGGGAGAAGCAGGGGCACATTGATCGCGCACTGTGGAACAAGGCGGGAGAGGCGGGGATGCTGTGCTCGCATCTGCCGGAAGAGTACGGCGGGCTGGGCGCGGATTTCCTCTACAGCACCGTAGTAATTGAAGAAGTCGGGCGTCTGGGCCTGACCGGTATCGGCTTTTCGCTGCACTCGGACATCGTCGCACCGTACATCCTGCATTACGGCAGCGAGGCGCTGAAACACAAATACCTGCCGAAACTGGTCTCGGGCGAAATGGTCACGGCGATTGCCATGACCGAGCCGGGCGCCGGTTCCGACTTGCAAGGGGTGAAGACCACGGCGGTGCTGGACGGTGACGAATATGTCATCAACGGCTCGAAAACCTTTATCACCAACGGCTTTCTGGCTGACCTGGTGATCGTGGTGGCCAAGACCGATCCCAAGGCTGGCGCCAAGGGCACCAGTCTGTTTCTGGTGGAGGCGAATACGCCGGGCTTCGAGAAGGGCAAGCGCCTGGAGAAAGTTGGCATGAAGGCGCAGGACACCTCGGAACTGTTCTTCCAGGATGTGCGCGTACCGAAGGAAAACCTTCTCGGCCACGCGGGGGCCGGGTTTGCCTATCTGATGCAGGAGTTACCGCAGGAACGTCTGACCGTGGCTATCGGCGGCCTGGCCTCGGCCGAGGCAGCGCTGCAATGGACGCTGGATTACACCCGCGATCGCAAGGCGTTCGGCAAGGCGATTGCCGATTTTCAGAACACCCGCTTCAAACTGGCCGAGATGGCCACCGAGATTCAGATCGGCCGGGTCTTCGTCGACCGCTGCCTGGAGCTGCATCTGCAGGGCAAACTCGATGTGCCGACGGCGGCGATGGCCAAATACTGGGGCACCGACCTGCAATGCAAAGTCCTCGACGAGTGCGTGCAATTGCATGGCGGCTACGGCTTCATGTGGGAATACCCGGTGGCCCGGGCGTGGGCGGATGCGCGGGTGCAGCGGATTTATGCCGGCACCAATGAAATCATGAAGGAGATTATTGCGCGGTCGCTGTGATGATCGTTCCCACGCTCTGCGTGGGAATGCCGCCGGGGACGCTCCGCGTTCCGCTGTTGAGGTAATCCGACTGGCCTCTTCGCGAGCAGGCTCGCTCCCACAGGTGATCACCGTACCTGTGGGAGCGAGCCTGCTCGCGAAGCTTTTGGCGGTCAGTTACGGCGCCGGATTCGGATGATCCTTGTGAATCGCCTCGATCCCGGCCAGCACTTCATCGGACAGTTTCAGATCAAAACTGGCAATGTTGCTGTCCAGTTGCTCAAGCGTCGTCGCGCCAATGATGTTGCTGGTGACGAACGGTTGCTGGGTCACGAAGGCCAAGGCCATTTGTGCCGGGTCCAGACCGTGTTCGCGGGCCAGGGCTACGTAACGGCTGCACGCCGCCTCCGATTGCGGGTTGAAATAGCGGCTGAAGCGGCTGTAGAGGCTCAGACGGCCTTTCGGTGGACGGGCGCCGCCCTCGTACTTGCCGGAGAGGAAGCCGAACGCCAGTGGCGAGTAGGCGAGCAGGCCGCACTGTTCGCGAATGGCGATCTCGGCCAGGCCGACTTCGAAGCTGCGGTTGAGCAGGTTGTACGGGTTCTGGATCGATACCGCACGCGGCCAGCCACGGGCTTCGGCCAGGGCCAGAAAGCGCATGGTGCCCCACGGCGTCTCGTTGGACAGACCGATGTGGCGGATCTTGCCGGCCTTCACCTGTTCGTCGAGGGCTTCGAGGGTGTCTTCCAGCGGCGTCAGGTTGGCTTCGATCTTGTGCTTGTAGCCCAGCTGTCCGAAAAAGTTGGTGCTGCGTTCCGGCCAGTGCAATTGATACAGATCGATGTAATCGGTCTGCAGGCGCTTGAGACTGCCGTCCAGTGCTTCGGTGATGTGCTGGCGGTTGTGGCGCAGGTTCTTGTCGCGGATGTAGTCGATGGTGTTGCCGGGGCCGGCGATCTTGCTGGCGAGGATCCAGTCGGCACGGTCACCGCGACTCTTGAAGTAATTGCCGATGTAGCGCTCGGTGGTGGCGTAGGTTTCGGCTTTGGGCGGCACCGGATACATTTCGGCGGTGTCGAGGAAATTGATCCCTGCCTTTTTGGCTCGCTCGATCTGGGCGAAGGCTTCAGCTTCAGTGTTTTGCTCGCCCCAGGTCATGGTGCCGAGGCAGATTGCACTCACGTTCAGGTCGGTACGGCCTAGCTGGCGATAGTCCATCGGGTGCTCCTTGGGCAAAACAATCATAAAAGCAGGTTGAAAAATTTTTCGCAATCTGCATAATTGCCGACCTCTTTCTGCAGTGGAAGTGATGCGCCGCCGCCGAAGAATCTTGCCGTTGAACGGACGCGCCGACCCGAGCCCCCGAAAGCGTCTGTATCCGGCTGCCTTTGACTTGTCAAAGTACGCACTATTCAGTAAGATCCGCCGTCTTATTTACAGGCGGCCCCTGAGGCTATAAAGAATGAAAACTTTTACTGCTAAACCGGAAACAGTAAAGCGCGACTGGTTTGTCGTCGACGCTGCTGGTCAGACCCTGGGTCGTCTGGCCACCGAAATCGCGAGCCGTCTGCGTGGCAAGCACAAGCCTGAGTACACTCCTCACGTTGACACCGGCGACTACATCGTCGTGATCAACGCCGAGCAGATCCGTGTTACCGGCGCTAAAACCACTGACAAAATGTACTACTCCCACTCCGGTTTCCCGGGCGGCATCAAGTCGATCAACTTTGAAAAGCTGATCGCGAAAGCCCCTGAGCGCGTGATCGAGACCGCGGTTAAAGGCATGCTGCCTAAAAACCCACTGGGTCGCGACATGTACCGTAAGCTGAAAGTCTATGCGGGCGCTGCACACCCTCATACTGCTCAGCAGCCCCAAGAACTGAAGATTTAACGGAATAGTTCATTATGTCGGCGACTCAAAATTACGGCACTGGCCGTCGCAAGACCGCAACCGCACGCGTTTTCCTGCGTCCGGGTACTGGTAACATCTCCATCAACAACCGTTCGCTGGATAACTTCTTCGGCCGCGAAACTGCCCGCATGGTAGTTCGTCAGCCGCTGGAGCTGACCGAGACTGTCGAGAAGTTCGACATCTACGTCACCGTGATCGGCGGTGGTGTAAGTGGTCAGGCTGGCGCAATCCGCCACGGCATCACTCGCGCTCTGATGGACTACGACGAAACCCTGCGTAGCGCTCTGCGCAAAGCTGGCTTCGTTACCCGCGACGCCCGTGAAGTTGAACGTAAGAAAGTTGGTCTGCGTAAAGCGCGTAAGCGTCCGCAGTACTCGAAGCGTTAATTCCGCTTCCACGTTCAAAAAAGAACGCCCGCCTCCTCACGGAAGCGGGCGTTTTTTTATGCGTGCGATTTATCAAAGAATTGCGTTGTGACAACTTGCCACAGCCGTAGACCCCCTATACTCCAAGGCTTGAGGGGTTGATCCCCGGGGAATTAACCTTGTCAGAATTGGGGGTTTTCATTACCATTCGGGCAAAATTTTTATAAGTAACATTTGATTTATTTAGTAGACGCCTGATTTAACAGGCCAAAAAAGCTGATGGGAGAGGACTGAATGAGCAATGACGGCGTGAATGCAGGCCGGCGTCGCTTCCTGGTGGCAGCCACATCCGTGGTGGGTGCTGCAGGAGCGGTGGGGGCTGCGGTCCCGTTCGTGGGGTCATGGTTTCCCAGTGCCAAGGCGAAAGCTGCCGGTGCACCGGTGAAAGTGAATGTCAGCAAAATCGAGCCAGGCCAGCAGATGATTGCTGAATGGCGCGGCCAGCCGGTGTTCATTGTCCGCCGTACCGAGGAAATCCTGGGGAATCTCAAGAAGATCGAGGGTCAGCTCTCCGATCCTACCTCCAAAAACTCCACGCAACCCACTTATGTCGACCCCGAAGTACGCTCGATCAAGCCGGAAATTCTCCTGCTGATCGGGATCTGTACGCACCTGGGTTGCTCACCGACCTTCCGTCCCGAAGTGGCACCTGCGGATCTGGGCAAAGACTGGGTAGGCGGCTATTTCTGCCCGTGCCACGGTTCCCACTACGATCTGGCTGGCCGCGTCTACAAGTCGCAACCTGCGCCTTTGAACCTGCCAGTTCCCCCGCATTCCTATGAGACCGATGACCTGATTGTCATTGGCGTCGATACGGAGAAAGCGTGATGAGCAAGTTCATGGATTGGGTTGATGCGCGCTTTCCCGCGACCAAAATGTGGGAAGACCATCTCAGCAAATATTACGCACCAAAAAACTTCAACTTCTTCTATTTCTTCGGCTCGCTGGCGCTGCTGGTGCTGGTCAACCAGATCGTCACCGGCGTTTGGCTGACGATGAGCTATACGCCGTCGGCAGAAGAAGCCTTTGCTTCCGTTGAATACATCATGCGCGATGTCGAGTACGGCTCGATCCTGCGTCTGCTGCACTCGACCGGCGCCTCGGCGTTTTTCATCGTCGTCTATCTGCACATGTTCCGCGGCCTGCTTTATGGTTCGTACCAGAAACCGCGCGAGCTGGTCTGGGTGTTCGGCATGCTGATCTACCTGGCACTGATGGCCGAAGCGTTCATGGGATATCTGCTGCCGTGGGGCCAGATGTCCTACTGGGGCGCCCAGGTGATCATCTCGCTGTTCGGTGCGATTCCGCTGATCGGCGATGACCTGACCCAGTGGATTCGTGGTGACTACCTGATCTCCGGAATCACCCTGAACCGCTTTTTCGCCTTGCACGTTGTCGCGCTGCCGATCGTGATTCTCGGTCTGGTGGTCTTGCACATTCTGGCGCTGCACGAAGTCGGTTCGAACAACCCTGATGGCGTCGATATCAAGAAGCACAAAGACGAAAACGGCATCCCCCTGGACGGCATCGCGTTCCACCCGTACTACACGGTGAAGGACATTGTCGGCGTTGTGGTGTTCCTGTTCATCTTCTGCTTCATTGTGTTCTTCTTCCCGGAAATGGGCGGCTACTTCCTCGAAAAGCCTAACTTCGAGCCGGCCAACCCGTTCAAGACGCCTGAGCATATTGCCCCGGTCTGGTACTTCACGCCGTTCTACGCAATCCTGCGTGCGGTGCCGGACAAACTCCTGGGCGTTATCGCCATGGGGGCGGCGATTGCGGTGCTGTTCGTGCTGCCTTGGCTGGATCGCAGCCCGGTGAGATCGATGCGCTACAAGGGCTGGCTGAGCAAAATGTGGCTGGTGGTGTTCTGCATCTCCTTCGTGATTCTCGGCATTCTTGGCGTTCTGGCGCCGACGCCAGGGCGCACGTTGCTGTCGCAGGTCTGCACCTTCCTTTATTTCGCCTACTTCATTCTGATGCCGTTCTACACCCGGCTCGAGAAGACCAAACCGGTTCCGGAAAGGGTGACTGGCTGATGAAAAAGTTATTTCTTGCTCTGATTTTTGCTGCGCTGCCTTCCCTGGTTTTTGCTGCCGAGGGTCATGGTCCGGAATTGGAAAGTGTCGATATCGACGTCTCCGACAAAGCCGCCCTGCAGGATGGTGCGCGGACCTTTGCCAACTATTGCATGGGTTGCCACAGTGCCAAGTTCCAGCGTTACGAGCGCGTCGCCGATGACCTCGGCATCCCGCACGAGTTGATGCTGGAGAAGCTGGTGTTCACCGGTGCCAAGATCGGCGACCACATGAACATCGGCATGCAGCCGGCCGACGCCAAGACCTGGTTCGGCGCAGCGCCGCCGGACCTGACGCTGGTAGCGCGGGTACGCGGCACCGACTGGCTGTACGGTTACCTGAAGTCGTTCTATGAAGACCCGGCGCGTCCATGGGGCGTGAACAACAAGGTCTTCCCGAACGTCGGCATGCCTAACGTGCTGGTCGGCCTGCAAGGTCGTCAGGTCGTCGGCTGCAAGCAGGTGCAGATCGTCGAAGACGGCAAGAAGCAATACGATCCGCTGACCGGCACGCCGCTGACCCACGAAGCGTGCGATCAGTTGACCATCGTGCCGAAGTCCGGTGCTCTGAACGAAGAGCAGTTCGATGAGAAGGTCAAGAATCTGGTAACCTTTCTGGCTTACTCGGCTAACCCGGTTAAGCTGCAACATCAGCGCATCGGTACTTATGTCTTGCTGTACCTGGCGTTCTTCTTCGTGTTCGCCTACCTGCTCAAGCGTGAATACTGGAAAGACGTGCACTGATACGCTTCAAGCATTGCTGTTAATCGCGCGCGCCCAAGGGCGCCTCCGCTAAAGCAGGATCTGCTCAGTCAGACCCTGCGGGAGGTGCCCTCTGGGCGCGCGCGTTTTTCCGGTTCCGACAAATTCAACAAGCGAGGAGGATCGCCATGGGCGTGACCAATCGGTTGGCCTGTTACTCCGACCCCGCCGACCACTATTCCCACCGAGTGCGCATCGTGCTTGCAGAGAAGGGTGTCAGCGCCGAAATCATTTACGTGGAAGCGGGCCGCCAGCCGCCTAAACTGATTGAGGTGAACCCTTACGGCAGTCTGCCGACGCTGGTCGATCGTGACCTGGCGTTGTGGGAGTCGACCGTGGTGATGGAGTATCTGGATGAGCGTTACCCGCACCCGCCGCTGATGCCGGTTTATCCGGTGGCGCGGGCCAACAGCCGTCTGCTGATCCACAGGATTCAGCGTGACTGGTGCGGGCTGGTGGATCTGATTCTGGATCCCAAGAGCAAAGAGGCCGCACGGGTCGTGGCGCGCAAGGAATTGCGCGAAAGCCTGACCGGCGTTTCGCCGCTGTTCGCCGACAAGCCGTTCTTCCTCAGTGAGGAACAAAGTCTGGTGGATTGCTGCCTATTACCCATACTCTGGCGTTTGCCGATTCTGGGTATTGAACTGCCGCGGCCGGCCAAGCCGCTGCTTGATTATATGGAGCGCCAGTTTGCGCGTGAGGCTTTCCAGGCGAGTCTGTCTGGTGTCGAACGCGATATGCGCTAAGGCTTAAGGAGCCGCTATGAACTCCAGTCGACCTTATCTGGTCCGCGCGCTCTACGAGTGGATTGTGGATAACGATTGCACCCCGCACATGCTGGTCAACTCCGAGTACCCGGCGGTGCAGGTGCCACAGGGTTTTGCCAGTGACGGCCAGATCGTCCTGAACATCTCGCCGAGTGCCGTGCGTCATCTGCACATGGATAACGACGTGGTGACGTTCGAAGGCCGCTTCGGCGGTGTTCCGCACAGTCTCTACGTGCCGATCAGCGCGATCCTGGGCATTTATGCGCGTGAGAACGGCCAGGGAATGGTGTTTGACCTCGAGTTGCCGATGGACGACGAGGAAGACATCGATCCGGATGACGACTCGCCGCCACCGGGCAGCGAGCCGCCACGCCCCAGTGGCCGGCCAAGTTTGAAGGTTGTGAAATAAAAAAAAGGCGATCCGGATGGATCGCCTTTTTTATGTCTGCCTTTTACGGTCAGTCGATGTATTCGAACAGCTTCACAATCTTCTGCACACCAGACACACCCTGAACCAGATTGGTTGCCTGAGTGGCTTCCTGTTTGGTCAGCAGGCCCAGCAGGTAGACGATGCCGTTCTCGGTCACGACTTTGATGCGCGAGCCAGGAATGCTGGCGTCGGTGAGCATCTGGGTCTTGATCTTGGTGGTCAGCCACGCGTCGTTCTGGCGCGCCAGCAGCGAGGAAGGTTGCAGCACTTGCAGTTCGTTGTGCACTTTCTTCACGCGCTGGACGTTGGCGGCGGCCTGTTCGGCTTTGGCCTTGAGGTCTTCGCGCGGAGTCTGGCCGGCGAGCAGGACCACGCCGTTGAAGCTGGTGATGACGATGTGCGAGTCGTTGTCCAGTGCCGGATCGGCCTTGGCGATGTTCACGCCTGCTTTGGTTTCGATCAGCGAGTCGTCGATCTTGCTGCCGAAGGTGCGCGTGCCACGGTCGTCTTCAATCGGCGCTTCACGGCTGGCGTTCACCACCGAGGTGCAGCCGCTGATGCCGAGGCACAGGGTCAAGGCCAGAAGGCCAAGGCGATTAGGGGTCATTCTTCACTCCCGAACAGTTGGCTGTCGATCAGATCGCAAAGGCAATGGATCGCCAGCAAGTGGACTTCTTGAATACGTGCAGTGACGTTGGCCGGTACGCGAATCTCGACGTCCTCGGGCAACAGCAGCGACGCCATGCCGCCGCCATCGCGTCCGGTCAAAGCTACGACAATCATTTCGCGATCATGTGCGGCCTGGATCGCTTGAATAATGTTCGCCGAGTTGCCGCTGGTCGAAATCGCCAGCAACACATCGCCCGGCTGGCCGAGCGCGCGGATTTGCTTGGAGAACACTTCGTTGTAGCTGTAATCGTTGGCGATCGAAGTGATCGTCGAAGTGTCGGTGGTCAGCGCAATCGCCGGCAGACTCGGACGCTCGCGCTCGAAGCGGTTGAGCAGCTCCGAGGAAAAATGCTGGGCATCGCCAGCCGAGCCACCGTTGCCGCACGAGAGCATTTTTCCTTCGTTGAGCAGGGCGTTGACCATGATCTGGCTGGCTTGCTCGATGTGCGGTGCAAGTACGTCCATCGCCTGTTGCTTGGTGTCGATACTGGCCTGGAAAAGCTGGCGAATTCGGGATTGCATGTCCATCTGTGTGACCTTAAGTGGCGCGGCTGTTCGGCACGTGAATGTGCAGCCGGCAAAACAAAGAGCAAAATGTGTCGGACGAAAACAGGGCAGGGTGCAGGCGATCAACTGTCGAAAGCATTCTGCAACCAGTTCAGCTGATTCGGGTGGCTGTCGATTGCCACCACATCGAAGCGGCAGGGGGAATTGGCCCAACGCGACTCGCGCTGAAGAAAATACTGTGCTGCAAAGATCAGTTTCTGCTGCTTGCGCTCGTCGATACTGGCGAGCGCGCCACCCCATTGAGTGTTTTTTCTGTAGCGAACTTCAACGAATACTACTGTATCGCCATCAAGCATGACCAGATCAAGCTCGCCGCGTTTGCATAACCAGTTCTGCGCCAACAGGCGCAGACCTTGTTGTTGCAGATGTTCGAGCGCCTGGCGCTCGGCATCCTTGCCGCTTTGCGAGCGTGACCTGTCGGGCATCAGCGCGGTGTGTCCGGCAGGCGCTGCACCTGACCGCTGACGAACTGTGCCCACGGCAACTGGCGCACAACGCGCTGGGTCTGGGTCATGCCGAGGCTGCCCGACTGACCTTCGATGCGGCTGTCCGGCAGGGCTTTGAGTTGGCCCAGGCGCGGGGCCAGGCGATAGGCGTCGGCGCCCATGGCGTACAGGCGACCGAGGCTGCCATTGGCTTGCGGCCATTGCGCAGCCACCTGCTGGCGCAGCGGATCGCTGGTTTCCAGCAACCATGGGGTTTCGCAGAAGCGAATGCCGTTCATGTCGTTGTACTGGTTGACGTCGCCGCTGGCGCTGTACACGTGGGAAGTCGCGTAGACCGGCACGTCACCGGCGTACTGGAAGTTCAGGGTCGGCTTGATCTGCTGGGCCTGTTGCGGCGTGGCGGCCAAGAAGATGAATTCGATGTCCTGGCGACGCGAAGGCTGGGCGGCGACATTGGTGCCGGCAACATTCTGCAGGCTCTTGGCGCGAGCTTCGCTCTGACGCAGTTGGAACATATCGGCGATCTGCTGGGCCAGTTGCACCGGCTGATCGACACGTTCGGTGGCAACGATGCTGCCGCCATTGGCTTGCCAGTCCTGGCTGAAGGCACGCAGGACGCGATCGCCCCATTCGCCCTTCGGCACCATGATCGCGGCGCGATGCAGGCCATCGGCACGGGCGCGACGGGAGACTTCGCGAGCTTCATCTTCAGCAGCGAGGCCGAACTGGAACAGTTGCGCCGGGCCTTGCTCGCCTTCGCTGTAGTTCAGCGCCAGGGTCGTGATCGGCAGTTGCGGGCGAGTGCTCAGTTGCTTGACCAGTGGTTTTTCCAGCGGGCCGACTACCAGTTGCACGCCGTCCGCCTGGGCCTTGCGATAGAACTCGTCCATCGAGGTCAGCTTCGAGCTGTCGTAGAACTCGATGGCAGGCGTGTTCTGGCCGGCCTGTTGCGCCTGATAATGCGCGGCCATGAAGCCTTCACGCAGCGCTTTGCCGACCGACGCCAACTGGCCGTCCTGGGGCAGCAGCAGGGCGATTTTGCTCAGTGGCTGGCTGGCCAGTTCCTTGAGTTTGGTAAGCGGCAGCGGCAGGTTGATCGCCGCCGGGTGCTTTGGATTCTGCGCACGCCAGTTGTCGATCGCGGCCTGTTGCTGTTCCAGCGTGCCTGCGGTTTTCACCGCTTGCGCCAGTGCCATCCAACCGCCGAGATCGTCGGTGTTGTTCGGTTGCAATTGATCGGTTGGCAGCGACGCGATCAGGGTCCAGATCGCTTCGTGATTCTTGCTCGCCGCTTCGCCTTCCAGCATCGGTGCAATGAACACACGCTCACGGGCAGCGGCCAGCGTCTGGCCATCGGCTTCAAGGGCGCGGGCGTGAACAGTGCCAGTGCGCACTTGCTGCTCTTCCGGCATTTCGCTGAGCTTCTGGAAGCTTGGATGGCTCAGGGCAGTCAGCGCAGCTTTCGGCTGATTGCGCGTCATGGCCAGTTCGGCGGACAGCGTATTGGCGAAAATCTGCTGGCCTGGCTTGAGTTGCTCCACCGGCACTTGTTGCAGGATTTGCGCGGACTGGCCGGCGTTGCCTTGGCGATAAGCCTGGTCTGCTGCGCTCAGGCGCAGCAGGGCGGCTTGTTCCGGGGTTTTAGCCTGGGCGGCCTGTTCGAGCAGTTGCTCGATGCTGGCGTCCGGAGTCCGTGGAAGTTCGCCAAGGCTGGAGGAAGGGGAGCTGGCACACGCGGCCAACAAGGCAGCGAGGCAGAGGGCAGTGAGCAGCCGCAGGCAAGCGATCATGTAAGTGTTCCTGATACTCGATCAAATTAGCGTGGAATTGTACCCAAGCACTGGCCGGGGCGCGATGTTACTGGCGTGAATCGGTCAATTTAGCTGGAGTAAATGTTGCGGCAGCGCACAACCGGGCGAAAAACCGCACTCGGCCGGAGCGCATCGCAAGCCTCATGACGCGCTACAATGGCCGCTTTTACCGATCACGAGGTGTGCGCTTTGACTGCTCCAGGTCCTTTGAATTCCGCTGCTGGCTCGCTTTATGTGGTGGCGACGCCCATCGGCAACCTGGACGACATCAGCGCCCGGGCCTTGAAGATCCTCCGTGAAGTGGCACTGATTGCAGCGGAAGACACGCGGCATTCGGCGCGCCTGATGCAGCACTTCGGTATCGGTACGCCGCTGGCCGCATGTCACGAACACAACGAACGGGATGAGGGTAGCCGCTTTATTACCCGGTTGCTGGCGGGCGACAACGTCGCGCTGATCTCTGATGCCGGCACGCCGCTGATTTCCGATCCGGGTTATCACCTGGTGCGTCAGGCCCGTGCGGCCGGCATCAATGTGGTGCCGGTGCCGGGTGCCTGCGCGCTGATCGCGGCGCTGTCGGCGGCGGGATTGCCATCCGACCGTTTTATCTTCGAAGGTTTCCTGCCGGCCAAGTCGGTCGGGCGCAAGGCGCGTCTGGAAGCAGTCAAAGAAGAGCCACGCACCCTGATTTTCTATGAGGCGCCGCATCGCATTCTCGAATGTCTGCAGGATATGGAAGCGGTGTTTGGCGGCGAGCGTCAGGCTCTGCTGGCGCGGGAAATCACCAAGACCTTCGAAACCCTCAAAGGCTTGCCGCTCAGCGAACTGCGTGCGTTCGTCGAGTCCGACAGCAATCAGCAGCGCGGCGAATGCGTAGTGCTGGTGGCCGGCTGGACGGCGCCGGAGTCGGAGGACGCGGTCAGCAGCGAAGCCATGCGCATCCTCGATCTGCTTCTGGAGGAAATGCCGCTCAAGCGCGCCGCCGCACTGGCAGCACAAATCACTGGCGAGCGCAAAAACGTGCTGTATCAGGTCGCGCTGGATAAACAGAAAGGCGTGTAAGCCGTCGCCCATGGCGTTCCTGAGGGTTTTAGCGCTTGTTCTTCCGGCGCTCTGCCGTTAACCTTCGCGGCGGAGAGTCGATCGGACAGTCGCTGCCCTCTATGAAAATTAGGGGGGGGAGGAAAGTCCGGGCTCCATAGGGCGAAGTGCCAGGTAATGCCTGGGAGGCGTGAGCCTACGGAAAGTGCCACAGAAAATAACCGCCTAAGCGCGCAAGCGCCGGTAAGGGTGAAAAGGTGCGGTAAGAGCGCACCGCACGTCTGGCAACAGTTCGTGGCTAGGTAAACCCCACTTGGAGCAAGACCAAATAGGGTCCCAAGGCGTGGCCCGCGCTGGGACCGGGTAGGTTGCTAAAGATGTCCAGTGATGGCCATCGTAGACGAATGACTGTTCAAGACAGAACCCGGCTTACAGATCGACTCTCCACCTTTTTCTTTCCCTGCTTGAAACAAAGAAGACGCGGCTGTGTAATGTCAGCCGGCCTGGTCTGAAACTCCGGCAGCGGCAAACGCGGTAATAGCCTTTTCCCACCCTGCTTCAATCAACAGCCGAAGCGCCTTTGTAATACCGAAAAAATCTTACTCTTAACAAACTACTTTAACTTTCGAGCGCAGCTTTCAGTGCTGCATCAAGTTATTGGTCGAAACTTCACGTCAGATTCTCGTTGGGCCTCCTTTTACGTCGCTAAATCTCCGTTCTGTAAGGCTTTTCCTTTAATCCGCGCCTTGACGGTGTGGTGGGCGCATTCCTATAGTGTGCGCAAGTGGCGGAAAGTGGCATGAAGTGGGTTTTTTGAGCTCAAAACGATAAAAATTGGAGAAACGCTGACGTGTTTCGCGGAGCTAACGCTATCAGTCTCGATGCAAAGGGCCGTCTCGCCATGCCGAGCCGGTACCGTGACGAGCTCGATTCGCGCAGTTCCGGTCAATTGATCGTGACCATTGATGCCGTTGATCCGTGCCTGTGTGTCTATCCACTCGATGAGTGGGAAATTATTGAAACCAAGTTGCGCGCACTCCCTTCGCTTCGCGAAGAGAACCGTCGCCTGCAACGTTTATTGATTGGTAATGCCGTCGACCTCGAACTCGATGGCAGTGGTCGTTTCCTGGTTCCGCCGCGTTTGCGCGAATACGCCAAGCTCGATAAGCGCGCGATGCTGGTCGGCCAACTGAACAAGTTCCAATTGTGGGACGAGGATGCATGGAACGCGGTATCTGCCGCTGACCTTGCTGCTATTCAACAACCGGGCGCGATGCCTGATGAACTGCGTGATTTGATCCTGTGACTATTGATAGCGGCTTTAACCACATCACCGTACTGCTTGACGAAGCCGTCGAGGCTCTCGCCGTACGTCCTGATGGCTGCTATCTGGACGGCACATTCGGGCGCGGCGGGCACAGCCGGTTGATCCTCAGCCAGCTCGGGCCGGACGGTCGACTCATCGGATTCGACAAGGACCCTCAAGCGATTGCCACCGGGCAAACGCTAGCGGCCGAAGACGGCCGCTTTGTCGTTGTGCAGCGCAGCTTTGCCGAGCTCGGTTCGGTGGTTGCCGAGCAAGGCCTGACCGGCAAGGTCAGCGGCATTCTGCTCGACCTCGGCGTGTCGTCGCCGCAGCTCGATGACGCCGAGCGCGGCTTCAGTTTCCTCAATGACGGGCCGCTGGACATGCGCATGGACCCGTCCCGTGGCATCAGCGCTGCCGAATTCGTCAACACCGCGCCAGTGGAAGAAATCGCCCGGGTGTTCAAGGAGTACGGCGAAGAACGTTTCTCCGGGCGTATGGCCCGTGCCGTCGCCGAGCGTCGTGACATCAAGCCGTTCGAGCGCACCGCCGATCTGGCCGAAGTGCTGAAAGTCGCCAACCCGGCGTGGGAAAAGGGCAAGAACCCGGCTACCCGCGCGTTCCAGGGTTTGCGCATTCACGTCAACAACGAACTCGGCGATCTGGAAGCCGGCCTCGACGCCGCGCTGGAAGCGCTGGAAGTTGGCGGCCGTCTGGTGGTCATCAGCTTCCACTCGTTGGAAGACCGCATCGTCAAACTGTTCATGCGCAAACTGGTGAAAGGCGAGGCCGACAATCTGCCGCGCAACCTGCCGGTTCGCCACGTCGCCTTCGAACCGAAAATCAAAATCCACGGCAAAGCGCAGACGGCCTCCGACGCCGAACTCAAAGCCAACCCACGTTCCCGTAGCGCCGTCATGCGTGTCGCGGAGAAGTTGCGGTGAGCAAGCTTTTCGCCAAACCACTGCCCGGCGGCAGCTTTCTGATGCTGCTGCTGTTTATCGGCGTGCTGTTTTCGGCCATTGCCGTGTCGTACAGCGCGCACTGGAACCGGCAGTTGCTCAACACCCTTTATAACGAGCTCAGCGTGCGCGACAAGGCGCAGGCCGAGTGGGGACGCTTGATTCTCGAGCAGAGCACCTGGACCGCGCACAGCCGCATCGAAGTGCTGGCCACCGAACAACTGAAAATGCACATCCCTGGCGCGGCTGACGTGAAGATGGTGGCGCCATGATGAAACTCGAAGGCGCACTGTTCCCATGGCGCTTCCGCCTGATGGTGGCGCTGCTCGGCCTGATGGTCGCGGCGATCTGCTGGCGGATCATCGACCTGCAAGTGGTCGACCGTGACTTCCTCAAAGGCCAGGGCGATGCGCGCAGCCTTCGGCACATTCCAATTCCGGCGCACCGTGGCCTGATCACCGACCGTAACGGCGAGCCTCTGGCGGTCAGTACGCCGGTGACCACGCTGTGGGCCAACGCCAAGGAAATGCAGTCGGCCAAAGAGAAGTGGCCGGCACTCGCCGCCGCGCTGGGCCAGAACCCGAAAGCGCTAAGCGAACGCCTCGAAGCCCAGGCCAACAAAGAATTCATTTATCTGGTGCGCGGGCTGACCCCCGAGCAGGGCCAGGCTGTGCTCGATCTGAAAGTGCCCGGCGTCTATGGCATCGAAGAGTTCCGCCGCTTCTACCCGGCCGGTGAAGTCACCGCGCACATGGTCGGCTTTACCGACATCGACGATCACGGTCGCGAAGGCGTCGAGCTGGCCTATGACGAATGGCTGGCCGGGGTGCCGGGCAAACGACAAGTCATCAAGGATCGCCGTGGCCGGCTGATCAAGGATGTTCAGGTCACCAAGAACGCCAAGGCCGGCAAGCCCTTGGCGTTGTCGATTGATCTGCGTCTGCAATACCTGGCCAACCGCGAGCTGCGTAACGCGATCATCGAGAACGGCGCCAAGGCCGGCAGTCTGGTGATCATGGACGTGAAGACCGGCGAGATCCTGGCCATGGTCAACCAGCCGACCTACAACCCGAACAACCGTCGCAACCTGCAACCGGCGATGATGCGCAACCGCGCGATGATCGACGTGTTCGAACCGGGTTCGACCATGAAAGCCATTTCCATGAGCGCGGCGATCGAAACCGGCCGCTGGAAACCGAGCGACACCGTCGAGGTGTATCCGGGCTCGTTGCAGATCGGCAAATACACCATCAAAGACGTGTCGAAGACCGAAGGGCCGGTGCTCGATCTGACCGGCATCCTGATCAATTCCAGTAACGTCGGCATGAGTAAAGTCGCCTTCGATATCGGCGGCGAAACGATTTTCCGTCTCGCACAGAAAGTCGGCCTCGGTCAGGACACCGGCCTGGGCTTCCCCGGCGAACGTGTCGGCAATCTGCCGAACTACCGCGAATGGCGCAAGGCTGAAACTGCAACCTTGTCTTACGGCTACGGTATTTCCGTGACCGCGATCCAGCTGGTGCACGCGTTCTCGGCGCTGGCCAACAACGGCCGCCTCGCGCCGCTGACCCTGATCAAAACCGACAAGATGCCGCAGACCACCCAAGTGCTGCCGGAAGCCGTGGCGAAAACCATGCAGGGCATGTTGCAGCAGGTAATCGAAGCGCCGCGCGGCGTGTTCCGTGCGCAGGTGCCGGCTTATCACGTCGGCGGCAAGTCGGGTACCGCGCGTAAGACCTCGGTCGGCACCAAGGGCTACGCAGAAAACTCCTACCGTTCGCTGTTCGCCGGCTTCGGCCCGATGAGCGATCCGCGTTACGCCATTGTTGTGGTGATCGATGAGCCAACCAAGGCCGGTTACTTCGGTGGTCTGGTGTCGGCGCCGGTGTTCAGCCGCGTGATGTCCGGCACCCTGCGCCTGATGAACGTGACCCCGGACAACCTGCCGACTACGCAACAGGCCAACGCCACCCCGGTCGTTCCGCTGAAAGCCAATGGAGGGCGCGGCTGATGTCATTAAGTCTGAACAAGATATTCCCCCACGCCGGCCACGATCTGTTGATCCGTGAACTGGCGCTGGACAGCCGCAACGTGCGCGCCGGCGACTTGTTTCTCGCCGTGCCCGGCGGCCGTTTCGATGGCCGTGCGCATATCGCCGATGCCTTGCAACGCGGCGCGGCTGCCGTGGCTTATGAAGTCGAAGGCGCCACCGTGCTGCCGATCACTGACGTGCCGCTGATTCCGGTCAAGGGTCTGGCGGCGCAGCTGTCGGACATCGCCGGGCGTTTTTACGGTGAACCGAGTCACCACCTGAACCTGATCGGCGTCACCGGCACCAATGGCAAGACCAGCGTGACCCAACTGGTCGCGCAGGCGCTGGATCTGCTCGGCCAGCATTGCGGCATCGTCGGCACGCTGGGTTCCGGTTTCTACGGCGCGCTGGAAAGTGGCCTGCACACCACGCCGAATCCGATTGCGGTGCAAGCGACCCTGGGTGATCTGAAAAAGGCCGGCGCGAAAGCCGTGGCCATGGAAGTGTCGTCCCACGGTCTGGATCAGGGCCGGGTCACCGCGCTGGCGTTCGACGTGGCGGTGATGACCAACCTGTCCCGCGATCACCTGGATTACCACGGCACCATGCAGGCCTACGCCGAGGCCAAGGCCAAGCTGTTTGCCTGGAATGATTTGAAGTGCCGCGTGGTCAACCTCGACGACGATTTCGGTCGGCAACTGGCGGCGGAAAAACGCGAGTCGCGCTTGATCACCTACAGCCTGCTCGACAGCAGCGCGTACCTGTTCTGCCGCGAAGCGCAGTTCGACGACCACGGCGTGCGCGCCACGCTGGTCACGCCGCAGGGCGAACATCACCTGCGCAGTACGCTGCTCGGCCGTTTCAACCTGAGCAACGTGCTGGCCGCAGTCGGCGCCTTGCTCGGTCTGGATTACGCCCTCGACGAAATTCTCAAAGTGCTGCCCAAGCTCGAAGGCCCGGCCGGACGCATGCAGCGTCTGGGTGGTGGTACGCAACCGCTGGTGGTGGTCGATTACGCCCACACGCCCGATGCGCTGGAAAAAGTTCTTACCGCACTGCGCCCGCACGTCAAAGGCCAATTGCTGTGCCTGTTCGGCTGCGGCGGTGATCGCGATCGCGGCAAACGTCCGTTGATGGCCGAAGTGGTCGAGCGTCTGGCCGACCAAGTGCTGGTGACCGACGACAATCCCCGCACCGAAGATCCTGCGGTGATTTTCGACGACATCCGCGCCGGTTTCAGCGCTGTGGATAAAGTCACTTTCGTCGCCGGTCGCGGCCAGGCCATTGCGCAATTGATTGCTGGCGCAACCGCTGATGACGTCATTGTGCTGGCCGGCAAAGGTCACGAGGACTATCAGGAAATCAACGGCGTGCGCCATGCGTTTTCCGATCTGGTCGAGGCCGATCGCGCCCTGACCGCGTGGGAGGTGGCCCATGCTTAAGGCCCTGACACTCAGCGAACTGACCAACGCACTCGAAGCCCGTTTGATCGGCGCTGACGCGAGTTTCGACGGCGTCAGCATCGACAGTCGGGCGATCCAGGCCGGCCAGTTGTTCATCGCCCTGACCGGCCCGCGTTTCGACGGTCATGATTATCTGAACGACGTTGCCGGTAAAGGCGCCGTGGCGGCACTGGTCGAGCGCGAAGTCGCCGACAGCGCGTTGCCGCAATTGCTGGTCAAGGACACCCGTCAGGCGCTGGGCCAACTCGGCGCGTTGAACCGTGCTGCGTTCACCCAGCCAGTGGCGGCGGTGACCGGTTCCAGTGGCAAGACCACGGTCAAGGAAATGCTCGCGAGCATCCTGCGCACGCGCGGTCCGGTGCTGGCGACCCGTGGCAACCTGAACAACGACCTCGGCGTCCCGCTGACCCTGATCGAACTGGCGCCGGAGCACACCTCGGCCGTGATCGAACTGGGCGCCTCGCGTCTCGGTGAAATCGCCTACACCGTCGGGCTGACCAAGCCGCACGTAGCGATCCTGAACAACGCCGGCACCGCTCACGTCGGTGAGTTCGGCGGTCCGGAAAAAATCGTCGAAGCCAAAGGCGAAATCATCGAGGGTCTGGCCGCCGATGGCATCGCCGTGCTCAACCTCGATGACAAGGCTTTCGGTATCTGGAAGACCCGCGCTGCCGGTCGTCAGGTGCTGACCTTCGCCCTGAGCAACAGCGAGGCGAATTTCCATGCCAGCGATCTGGCCACTGATGCCCGTGGTTGCCCGGCGTTCAATCTGCACACGCCTGAAGGCAGTGAGCGCGTGCAACTGAACCTGCTCGGTACCCATAACGTCGCCAATGCCCTGGCTGCCGCTGCTGCTGCGCACGCCTTGGGCGTGTCGCTGTTCGGCATCGCCACCGGCCTCGGCGCGGTGCAACCGGTCAAGGGCCGCACCGTCGCGCAACTGGCGAAAAACGGCATGCGCGTGATCGATGACACCTACAACGCAAACCCCACCTCGATGTGCGCGGCCGTTGATATACTCGCCGGCTTTTCCGGCCGCACCGTCCTGGTGCTCGGAGATATCGGCGAGTTGGGCGACTGGGCGGAGCAGGGGCACCGCGACGTGGGCGAGTACGCCCGAGGCAAGGTTTCCGCGCTTTACGCGGTCGGGCCGAACATGGTCCACGCCGTAAACGCTTTCGGTGAGCAGGCGCAGCACTTCGGCACCCAGGCCGAGCTGATCCAGGCCCTCGCCGCCGAGCAGGACACAAACACCACCATTTTGATCAAGGGTTCGCGCAGCGCAGCGATGGAAAACATCGTTGCGGCTCTGTGCGGGTCCAGTCTGGAGAAACATTAATGCTGCTGCTGCTAGCGGAGTATCTGCAACAGTTCTACAAAGGCTTCGCGGTCTTCCAGTACCTGACCCTGCGCGGGATTCTCGGTGTGCTGACCGCGCTGGTCTTGTCGCTGTGCTATGGCCCGTGGATGATCCGTACTCTGCAGAACCGTCAAATCGGCCAATCGGTACGTAACGACGGCCCGCAATCGCACCTGTCCAAATCCGGCACGCCGACCATGGGTGGCGCGCTGATTCTGTCTTCGATCGGCGTCAGCACTCTGCTCTGGGCTGACCTGAGCAATCGCTACGTCTGGGTAGTGCTGCTGGTGACCCTGCTGTTCGGCGCCATCGGCTGGGTCGACGATTACCGCAAAGTCATCGAGAAGAACTCCCGTGGCCTGCCGAGCCGCTGGAAGTACTTCTGGCAGTCGGTGTTCGGCCTCGGCGCAGCGATCTTCCTTTATATGACTGCCGCGACGCCGGTGGAAACCACGCTGATCCTGCCGATGCTCAAGGACTACAGCATTCCGCTGGGCGCCGGTTTCATCGTGCTGACCTACTTCGTGATTGTCGGTTCGAGCAACGCGGTCAACCTGACTGACGGCCTCGACGGCCTGGCGATCATGCCAACCGTGATGGTCGGCGGCGGCCTGGGGATTTTCTGCTACCTGTCGGGTAACGTGAAATTCGCCGAGTACCTGCTGATCCCTTACGTGCCCGGCGCAGGCGAATTGATCGTGTTCTGCGGTGCGCTGATCGGTGCCGGTCTCGGTTTCCTCTGGTTCAACACCTATCCGGCGCAAGTGTTCATGGGCGACGTCGGTGCCCTGGCACTCGGCGCGGCACTGGGCACCATCGCGGTGATCGTCCGTCAGGAAATCGTCCTGTTCATCATGGGCGGCGTGTTCGTGATGGAAACCCTGTCAGTGGTCATTCAGGTTGCCTCCTTTAAGCTGACCGGTCGCCGTGTGTTCCGCATGGCGCCGATTCACCACCACTTTGAACTCAAGGGCTGGCCCGAGCCGCGCGTGATCGTCCGTTTCTGGATCATCACCGTGATTCTCGTCCTGGTCGGCCTTGCCACCCTGAAGCTGAGGTAGAACGAGTGTCTCTGATCGCTTCTGACCACTTCCGCATCGTTGTCGGCCTCGGCAAGAGCGGCATGTCCCTGGTTCGCTTCCTGGCGAACCGGGGCACGTCGTTTGCTGTGGCCGACACGCGGGACAATCCACCGGAACTGGCCACGCTCAAGCGTGACTATCCGCACGTGGAAGTGCGTTGTGGCGAGCTGGACGTCGAATTCCTCTGCCGTGCCGACGAGCTCTACGTGAGCCCCGGCCTGGCGCTGGCGACCCCGGCCCTGCAAGCCGCCGCAGCCCGTGGCGTGAAAATGTCCGGCGACATCGAGCTGTTCGCGCGTAACGCGCGGGCGCCGATCGTCGCGATCACCGGTTCCAACGCGAAAAGCACCGTCACTACTCTGGTCGGCGAGATGGCGGCTGCTGCCGGCAAGCGCGTCGCCGTTGGCGGCAACCTCGGCACCCCGGCGCTGGATCTGCTCAGCGATGATGTCGAGTTGTACGTAATGGAGTTGTCGAGTTTCCAGCTGGAAACCACCGACCAGCTCAACGCCGAGGTCGCCACCGTACTGAACATCAGCGAAGACCACATGGATCGCTACAGCGGTCTGCCGGCCTATCACCTGGCCAAGCACCGGATCTTCCGGGGCGCGAAGCAGTTTGTGGTCAACCGTCAGGATGCCCTGAGCCGTCCATTGATCGGTGAAGGTCAGCCATGCTGGACCTTTGGCCTGAGCAAACCGGATTTCAAAGCGTTCGGCATTCGCGAAGAAGACGGCGAGAAGTACCTCGCCTTCGAATTCCAGAACCTGATGCCGGTGCGTGAACTGAAGATTCGCGGCGCGCACAACCAGTCCAACGCTCTCGCCGCATTGGCACTGGGTCACGCGGTGGGCCTGCCGTTCGACGCCATGCTCTCTGCATTGCGTACGTTTGCCGGCCTTGAGCATCGCTGCCAGTGGGTGCGCGATCTCGACGGCGTGGCCTATTACAACGATTCCAAAGCCACCAACGTTGGCGCCGCTCTGGCCGCCATCGAAGGCCTCGGTGCGGACATCGATGGCAAGGTCATTCTGATCGCTGGCGGCGACGGCAAAGGCGCCGAATTCAATGATCTGCGTGATCCGGTGGCGGCCAACTGCCGCGCTGTGGTGCTGATGGGCCGCGACTCCGACAAGATCGGCGCGGCCATTGGCGACGCCGTACCGCTGATTCGCGCGAGCTCGCTGATCGACGCTGTTGCGCAATGCCGCGCCGCTGCCCAACCGGGCGATGTGGTGCTGCTGTCGCCGGCCTGCGCCAGTTTCGACATGTTCAAGAATTACGAAGACCGTGGTCACCAGTTCGTCCGCGCTGTGGAGGAACTGGCATGAACCTGAGAAACATCATCAAGCCGTACCCGTCGCCGCTGATCACCGGGCGTGGCATCGACCTCGACTTCCCGATGCTCGCCGGTTGCCTGGCGCTGCTTGGTCTCGGCCTGATCATGATCGCTTCGGCGTCCACCGAAGTGGCGGCGGCGCAGTCGGGCAGTCCGCTGTATTACATGATTCGCCACCTTATCTATGTGGTGCTGGGTCTGGGCGCGTGCATTGTCACCATGATGATCCCGATCGCCACTTGGCAGCGCCTCGGCTGGATGATGCTGATCGGTGCGTTCGGCCTGCTGGTGATGGTGATCATTCCCGGCATCGGTCGCGAAGTGAACGGTTCGATGCGCTGGATCGGTTTCAGCTTCTTCAACGTGCAGCCGTCGGAAATCGCCAAGGTGTTCGTGGTGATCTACCTCGCCGGGTATCTGGTGCGCCGGCAGAAAGAAGTGCGCGAGAGCTGGATGGGCTTCTTCAAGCCGTTCATCGTTCTGCTGCCGATGGCCGGTCTGTTGCTGATGGAGCCGGACTTCGGTGCCACCGTAGTCATGATGGGCGCCGCGGCGGCGATGCTGTTTCTTGGCGGGGTCGGACTGTTCCGTTTCTCGCTGATGGTGGTACTGGCGGTCGGCGCGGTGGTTTTGCTGATCCAGATGCAGCCCTATCGAATGGCGCGTCTGACCAACTTCGCCGACCCGTGGGCCGACCAGTTCGGCGCCGGTTATCAGTTGTCGCAGGCCTTGATCGCGTTTGGTCGCGGCGAGTGGCTGGGCGTCGGCCTGGGCAACAGCGTGCAGAAGCAGTTCTACCTGCCGGAAGCGCATACCGACTTCGTGTTCTCGGTACTCGCCGAAGAACTCGGTGCGGTGGGTTCGCTGTGCACCGTCGCGCTGTTCGTGTTCGTGTGTATTCGCGGCATGTACATCGGCCTGTGGGCGGAGAAGGCCAAGCAGTTCTTTGCCGCTTACGTGGCTTACGGCTTGTCGTTCCTGTGGATTGGTCAGTTCCTGATCAACATCGGTGTGAACGTCGGCCTGCTGCCAACCAAGGGGCTGACCTTGCCGTTCCTCAGTTACGGCGGCAGCTCGCTGGTGATCTGCTGCGCCTGTCTCGGCCTGTTGCTGCGCATCGAGTGGGAGAGTCGAACCCACCTGGGCAGCGAAGAGATGGAATTCCAGGAGAGCGACTTCGCCGAGGAGCCGACTCATGGGCGCTAATGTATTGATCATGGCCGGCGGTACCGGCGGCCACGTGTTCCCGGCGCTGGCCTGTGCCCGCGAGTTTCAGGCGCGCGGCTACACCGTGCACTGGCTCGGCACGCCACGCGGGATCGAAAACGAACTGGTTCCGGCGGCAGGGCTTGAACTGCACCGGATCAACGCCAGCGGTTTGCGCGGCAAGGGCAAGCTGTCGCTGCTCAAGGCGCCGCTGATGCTGCTGAAATCGGTGTGGCAGGCGCGGGCGATCATGCGCCGTCTGAAACCGGTGTGCGTGGTCGGCTTCGGCGGTTATGTGACCGGCCCTGGTGGTCTTGCTGCGAAACTGGCCGGCGTGCCGGTGATCGTTCACGAGCAGAACGCTGTCGCCGGCACCGCCAATCGGTTGCTGGTGCCGTTCGCCGCCCGAGTGTGTGAAGCGTTCCCCGACACCTTTACTCTGTCGGACAGCCGCCGTACCACCGGTAATCCGGTGCGCAGCGAGCTGTTCCTCGACACATCGCGACCGGCGCTGGCCGGGCGCAAAGCGCGTTTGCTGATCCTTGGCGGCAGCCTGGGCGCAGAACCGTTGAACAAATTGCTGCCTGAAGCCCTGGCCCAAGTCGCTGCCGATTTGCGCCCGGAAGTGTTTCATCAGGCCGGCAAAAATCACGATGAAGTGACTGCCGAGCGTTACCGCGCCGTGGGTGTGGAAGCGCAGGTGCAGCCGTTCATCAAAGACATGGCCCAGGCCTATGGCTGGGCTGACCTAGTGGTGTGCCGCGCTGGCGCGTTGACCATCAGTGAGCTGGCGGCCGCCGGTCTGCCCTCGATGCTGGTGCCTTTGCCCCACGCGATCGACGATCACCAGACCCGCAACGCCGATTATTTGGCCCGCGAAGGCGCTGCCTTCCTGATGCCGCAAAGAACGACTGGTGCCGCGGATCTTGCCGCGCGCCTGACAGAGGTCTTGATGCAACCGCAACGACTCGAAGCAATGGCCCAAGCGGCCCGCCGACTGGCCAAACCCGATGCCACCCGTAGCGTGGTCGATACCTGTCTGGAGGTGGCCCATGGTTGAGAATCAGAAAGCCATGCCACAACCGGAAATGCGCCGCATCCGTCGCATCCACTTCGTCGGCATCGGCGGCGTGGGCATGTGCGGTATCGCTGAAGTGTTGTTGAACCTGGGCTACCAAGTCTCCGGTTCCGACCTGAAGGCGTCGCCGGTCACCGAGCGCCTGGAAACCTTTGGCGCGCAGATCTTCATCGGTCACCGTGCCGAGAACGCCGCTACCGCCGACGTGCTGGTGGTGTCGAGCGCAGTGAACACGTCCAACCCGGAAGTGGCGACTGCCCTTGAGCGCCGCATTCCCGTAGTGCCGCGTGCAGAAATGCTCGCCGAGCTGATGCGCTATCGCCACGGTATCGCCGTCGCCGGTACCCATGGCAAAACCACCACCACCAGCCTGATCGCTTCGGTGTTCGCGGCCGGTGGTCTGGACCCGACGTTCGTTATCGGTGGTCGCCTGAATGCAGCGGGCACCAATGCCCAGCTCGGCACCAGCCGTTACCTGATTGCCGAAGCCGACGAAAGCGATGCGAGCTTCCTGCATCTGCAGCCGCTGGTGGCCGTGGTCACCAACATCGACGCCGACCACATGGCGACCTACGACGGTGACTTCAACAAACTGAAGAAAACCTTCGTCGAATTCCTGCACAACCTGCCGTTCTACGGTTTGGCGGTGATGTGCCTGGACGATCCGGTGGTGCGCGAAATCCTGCCGCTGGTGAAACGTCCGACTGTGACCTACGGCTTCAGCGAAGACGCCGACGTACGCGCAATCAATGTGCGCCAGCAGGGCATGCAGACCTTCTTTACGGTGCTGCGCCCGGATCGCGAGCCGCTGGACGTGTCGGTGAACATGCCCGGCAATCACAACGTGCTCAACTCGCTGGCGACCATCTGCATCGCCACCGACGAAGGCGTCAGCGATGAAGCCATCGTTCAGGGCCTGTCAGGCTTCCAGGGTGTTGGCCGACGCTTCCAGGTCTACGGCGAACTGCCGGTGGACGGCGGCAACGTAATGCTGGTCGACGACTACGGGCACCACCCGACCGAGGTCGCTGCGGTGATCAAAGCCGTGCGCGGTGGCTGGCCGGAGCGTCGTCTGGTGATGGTCTACCAGCCGCATCGCTACAGCCGCACCCGCGACCTGTACGACGATTTCGTCAATGTCCTGGCCGACGCCAACGTGCTGCTGCTGATGGAAGTCTATCCGGCCGGCGAAGAGCCGATCCCGGGCGCCGACAGCCGCAAGCTGTGCAACAGCATCCGCCAGCGCGGTCAGCTCGACCCGATCTACATCGAGCGTGGCGTTGATCTGGCACCGCTGGTCAAGCCGCTGCTGCGCGCCGGCGACATTCTGCTGTGCCAGGGCGCTGGTGATATCGGCGGTCTCGCGCCGAAGCTGTTGAAAAGTGAATTGTTCGCCGGCGCCGTGGCGGCGCCGGTCGAGGGGAAGTTGAAATGACTGCTGCCTACGCCAAGCTGTTCTCCACCATCGCGCCGAAAGACTTCGGCCGCGTCGCCGTGCTCTTCGGCGGCCTGAGTGCCGAGCGTGAGGTTTCGCTGAAATCCGGCAACGCCGTGCTCGAGGCGCTGCAAAGCGCTGGCGTCGACGCGTTCGGCATCGATGTGGGCGAAGACTTCCTGCAGCGTCTGCTCAGCGAAAAGATCGACCGCGCGTTCATCATTCTCCACGGTCGCGGCGGTGAAGACGGCAGCATGCAGGGCCTGCTCGAGTGCGCGGGCATCCCGTACACCGGCAGCGGCATTCTTGCTTCCGCACTGGCGATGGACAAGCTGCGTACCAAGCAGGTCTGGCACAGTCTCGGGATTCCGACGCCGCGTCACGCCGTACTGTGCAGCGAAGCCGATTGTATTTCCGCAGCGACGGAACTGGGCCTGCCTTTGATCGTCAAACCGGCGCATGAAGGTTCAAGTATCGGGATGGCCAAAGTGAATTCTGCGTCCGAGTTGATCGACGCATGGAAAGCGGCCAGTACCTACGATTCGCAAGTGTTGGTCGAGCAATGGATTCAAGGTCCGGAGTTCACCATCGCCACCCTGCGTGACCAGGTGTTGCCTCCTATCGCCCTGGGTACACCGCACACGTTCTACGACTACGACGCCAAGTACATCGCCAACGATACCCAGTACCGCATTCCGTGCGGGCTCGACGCGGCCAAGGAACAGGAACTCATGGAACTCACGGCCAAGGCCTGTGAGGCGCTGGGTATCGCCGGTTGGGGCCGGGCGGACGTGATGCAGGACGCCGACGGGCAGTTCTGGTTCCTCGAAGTCAATACCGCACCGGGCATGACCGATCACAGCCTGGTGCCGATGGCGGCGCGGGCTGCCGGTCTGGATTTCCAGCAACTGGTTCTGGCCATTCTGGCCGCCAGCGTTGAAGACGCAGGCGCAACAGAGGCGCGAGGTTAAGACCATGCAAGGCGCTCATCTCAGACATCAGCCACCCGCACCCGGCCGCAAGCCGGTGCCGCGGGGTGCCAGCCGAATGGTGGCGAAAGAGCCGATGTCCGCGCGCCTGCCGAAAGCCAATTTCAGCTTTCTGAAAAGCCTGTTCTGGCCAGTGCTGCTGGTGGCGCTGGGCTTTGGCACCTACGAAGGCGCGCAGCGTCTGCTGCCGTACGCCGACCGGCCGATCAGCAAGGTCGCGGTGCAGGGCGACCTGAGTTACATCAGCCAGCAGGCGGTGCAGCAGCGGATCGCGCCGTTCGTGGCGTCGAGCTTCTTCACCATCGACCTCGCCGGTATGCGTACCGAGCTTGAGCAGATGCCTTGGATCGCCCACGCCGAAGTGCGTCGGGTGTGGCCGGATCAGGTAGTGATCCGCCTCGAAGAGCAATTGCCGGTGGCGCGTTGGGGCGACGAGTCGTTGCTCAACAACCAGGGCCAGGCGTTCACGCCCAAGGAACTGGCGAATTATGAACACCTGCCGCAGCTGTTCGGCCCACAACGGGCTCAGCAGCAGGTGATGCAGCAGTATCAGGTGCTGAGCCAGATGTTGCGCCCGCTGGGTTTTTCGATTGCACGCCTGGAATTGCGTGAACGCGGCAGCTGGTTCCTGACCACCGGTGCCGGCAGTTCCGGCCCCGGCATCGAGTTGCTGCTGGGACGCGGCAACCTGGTGGAAAAGATGCGCCGCTTCATCGCCATCTATGACAAGACGCTGAAAGAGCAGATTACGAACATTGCGCGCATCGATCTGCGCTACGCCAACGGCCTCGCTGTTGGCTGGCGGGAACCCGTAGCGCCGACGACAGCCCAACCCGCTGTCGCAAAGAATTAAGAAGAGGCAGGACCCATGGCAAACGTGCAAAGCGGCAAAATGATCGTCGGTCTGGATATCGGCACCTCCAAAGTGGTGGCGCTGGTAGGCGAGGTCGCGGACGACGGCCAGCTGGAAATCGTCGGGATCGGCACGCATCCGTCCCGCGGCCTGAAGAAGGGCGTGGTGGTCAACATCGAATCCACCGTGCAGTCGATCCAGCGCGCGATCGAAGAAGCCCAACTGATGGCCGGCTGCCGCATTCACTCGGCGTTCGTCGGCGTGGCCGGCAATCACATCCGCAGCCTGAATTCCCACGGCATCGTTGCGATCCGTGATCGCGAAGTCAGCTCGGCGGACCTTGAGCGTGTACTCGACGCCGCCCAGGCCGTGGCGATCCCGGCTGACCAGCGCGTGCTGCACACCCTGCCGCAGGATTACGTGATCGATAACCAGGAAGGCGTGCGCGAGCCGCTGGGCATGTCCGGCGTGCGTCTGGAAGCCAAGGTTCACGTGGTCACCTGCGCCGTCAACGCTGCTCAGAACATTGAAAAATGCGTGCGTCGCTGCGGTCTGGAAATCGACGACATCATTCTCGAGCAACTGGCCTCGGCCTACTCGGTGCTGACCGACGACGAGAAAGAACTGGGCGTGTGCCTGGTCGACATCGGCGGCGGCACCACCGACATCGCGATCTTCACCGAAGGCGCGATCCGTCACACCGCGGTGATCCCGATTGCCGGTGATCAAGTGACCAACGACATCGCCATGGCGTTGCGCACTCCGACCCAGTACGCCGAAGAGATCAAGATCCGTTACGCCTGCGCCCTGGCGAAACTGGCCGGTGCCGGCGAAACCATCAAGGTGCCGAGCGTTGGCGACCGTCCACCGCGCGAACTGTCGCGTCAGGCCCTGGCCGAAGTGGTCGAGCCGCGTTACGACGAACTGTTCACCCTGATCCAGGCCGAGCTGCGTCGCAGCGGCTACGAAGACCTGATCCCGGCGGGCATCGTGCTCACCGGCGGTACCTCGAAAATGGAAGGCGCCACTGAACTGGCCGAAGAGATCTTCCACATGCCGGTGCGCCTCGGTGTGCCGCATGGCGTGAAAGGTCTGGATGACGTGGTGCGCAACCCGATTTATTCCACTGGCGTCGGGTTGTTGATGTACGGCCTGCAAAAGCAGTCCGATGGAGTTTCGTTCTCCGGCATCGGCAGCCGCGACAGCTACAGCAGCGAAGAGCCTCAGGCGCCGCTGCTGGACCGACTGAAAAAGTGGGTTCAGGGCAATTTTTAAAAGCTTTACCGCAACACCGCTACAAACAGCAGTAGGCGAAAAAACTAGAGAATGTAAGGAGAGGGAAAATGTTCGAACTCGTAGACAACATCCCCGCAAGCCCGGTAATCAAAGTTATCGGTGTCGGCGGTGGCGGCGGCAACGCTGTCAATCACATGGTCAAGAGCAACATCGAAGGCGTTGAGTTCATCTGCGCCAACACCGATGCTCAAGCGCTGAAAAACATCGGCGCGCGGACCATCCTGCAACTGGGCACCGGCGTGACCAAAGGCCTGGGCGCCGGCGCCAATCCTGAGGTCGGCCGTCAAGCCGCTCTGGAAGACCGCGAGCGCATCGCTGAAGTGCTGGCCGGCACCAACATGGTGTTCATCACCACCGGCATGGGCGGCGGTACCGGTACCGGTGCAGCGCCGATCATCGCTGAAGTGGCCAAGGAAATGGGCATTCTGACCGTTGCGGTCGTTACCCGTCCGTTCCCGTTCGAAGGCCGCAAGCGTATGCAGATCGCCGACGAAGGCATTCGCATGCTTTCGGAAAGCGTTGACTCGCTGATCACCATTCCGAACGAAAAACTGCTGACCATCCTCGGCAAAGACGCAAGCCTCTTGTCGGCTTTCGCCAAGGCTGACGATGTTCTGGCCGGTGCCGTTCGCGGTATCTCCGACATCATCAAGCGTCCGGGCATGATCAACGTCGACTTCGCCGACGTACGCACCGTGATGAGCGAAATGGGCATGGCGATGATGGGCACTGGCTGCGCCAGCGGTCCGAACCGTGCACGTGAAGCAACCGAAGCGGCAATCCGCAACCCGCTGCTGGAAGACGTCAACCTGCAAGGCGCGCGCGGCATTCTGGTGAACATCACCGCCGGTCCTGACCTGTCCCTGGGTGAGTACTCCGACGTTGGTTCGATCATCGAAGCCTTTGCTTCCGAGCACGCGATGGTCAAGGTCGGTACCGTTATCGATCCGGACATGCGCGACGAGCTGCACGTAACCGTGGTTGCCACCGGTCTGGGCGCGAAAATCGAGAAGCCTGTGAAGGTTATCGACAACACCGTTCACACCTCGATGGCTTCGGCGCAGGTGCAACAACCGGCTCCGGCCCGTCAGGAGCAGCCAGCGGTGAACTACCGTGATCTGGACCGTCCGACCGTCATGCGCAACCAGGCTCAGGCCGGTGCTGCGGCTGCCGCGAAGATGAATCCGCAGGATGACCTGGACTACCTGGACATTCCGGCATTCCTGCGTCGTCAGGCCGATTGATGGAATGTATCAGGGCTATGAAGGTGATTGGTGTTCAGCAAAGGCATGGTCTGCTATCATCGCCAGCCTTTGTTGATACCAGTTCGCAATTTGCGCTGAAGCGGCCCAAGCCATGATTAAACAACGCACACTGAAAAATATTATCCGTGCCACAGGTGTAGGCCTGCACTCCGGCGAGAAGGTCTATCTGACCCTCAAGCCTGCGCCTGTCGACACTGGCATTGTGTTTTGTCGCGCTGACCTCGACCCTGTGGTGCAGATTCCTGCCCGCGCGGAAAACGTCGGTGAAACCACTATGTCGACGACGCTGATCAATGGCGACGTCAAAGTGGACACGGTAGAGCACTTGCTCTCGGCCATGGCTGGCCTGGGCATCGATAACGCCTACGTCGAGCTCTCCGCGTCCGAAGTCCCGATCATGGATGGCAGCGCTGGACCCTTCGTATTCCTGATTCAATCGGCAGGCCTGGAAGAACAGGACGCCGCCAAGAAATTCATCCGCATCCTGCGTGAAGTGACAGTGGAAGACGGCGACAAGCGCGCCACTTTCGTCCCTTTCGAAGGCTTCAAGGTGAGCTTCGAGATCGATTTCGATCACCCGGTATTCCGGGACCGCACCCAGAGTGCAAGCGTGGATTTTTCCAGCACTTCGTTCGTTAAAGAAGTCAGCCGCGCCCGTACTTTTGGTTTCATGAGTGACATCGAGTACCTGCGCAAGCACAACCTCGCACTCGGCGGCAGCGTGGAAAACGCGATCGTGGTCGACGCTGATGGCGTGTTGAACGAAGACGGTCTTCGTTATGAAGACGAATTCGTCAAACACAAGATCCTCGATGCGATTGGTGACCTGTACCTGCTGGGCAACAGCCTGATTGGTGAGTTCAAAGGCTTCAAGTCCGGTCATGCACTGAACAACCAGCTGCTGCGCAAATTGATTGAGCAGACAGACGCTTGGGAAGTGGTGACGTTCGAAGACGCCAGCACCGCACCAATCTCTTACATGCGCCCGGTTGCGGCGGTGTAAGTAAAAAACCTCTCTAGTTTTTTGAAGGCCATCCTCGGATGGCCTTTTTTTATGCCCTTTCAAAAGCAAAAGATCGCAGCCTTCGGCAGCTCCTACAGGGGAACGCATTCCAGATGTAGGAGCTGCCGAAGGCTGCGATCTTTTGACTTTAAACTGACACTACAACGCGATTACGCCCGCCTTCCTTGGCCTGATACAGCGCCTTGTCCGCCGCAAACAGTAATTGCTCCAGTGTCATCTCGCTCGCCGATGTCCAGGTGGCGATACCGATACTCACGGTCATCGCCCGCTCAGCGCCTTCGACCCAGGGCAAGTTTTCCACAGCCTGGCGAATCTGCTCGGCGATCTGCTGCGCTCCTGCGCTGTCGGTCTCGGCGAGAATCACCGAAAACTCTTCACCGCCATACCGCGCGACCAGATCCGCCGGGCGCCGCACGTTCGCGGTGATTACCTTGGCCAGTTCACGCAAGACTTGATCCCCAGCCTGATGGCCATGGCGATCATTGAAGGCCTTGAAGTGGTCGGCATCGATCATCATCACCGACAGCGGCTGGCCCGAGCGCTGGGCGCGGAACCATTCGTGGCGCAGGGTCTGATCGAGCATGCGCCGGTTGGCTACGCCGGTCAGATCATCGGTGGCAGCCAGTTGCGCCAGTTCGCGTTCGGCGCGATGGCGCAAGCGCAGCTCCCGGGCGAGCAGCCAGGTCAGCCACAGCAGGCCCGCGCACAGCACACCGGTGGCGACGCTGATCAAAATCGCCGTGCGCCGCCAGGTGCCGAACACTTCATCGCTGGACAGTGCGACCATCACGGTCAACGGCAGATTGCCGACCCGCGAGTAGGTGTAGAGCCGCCGCTGTTCATCCATGCTCGAAGTGCTGGTGAAACTGCCGCTGCCATCGCGATCGTTGAGAATCCGCACGACATTGGGGCGGTTGCCGAAACTCTTGCCGACCGAATCGCTCTGCAGATACGGCTTCTGCGCAAGCAGCACGCCATCGCTGTTGATGATGTTCAACGTACTGTCGGTGCCGATGTCGAGGCTTTTGAACAGGTCGTCGAAATAGTCGAGTTTCAGCGACGCCACCGCCACGCCGAGGAATTCACCGGTCTGCGAGGAGATGCGCCGGCTGAAGCTGATGCGCCACTGGTCGGCCTCTTCGCAATCGCAGCGGGTCTTGAACGGACGGCTGATGAACATGCCGATATCGCGGTTGAATGCGTGAGCGAGAAAATAATCGCGGTCGGCGAAATTGCCCGGTTTCGCTTCGATGCGCGAGGAATCGGCGATCACCTCGCCATGCTTGTCGAGCAGGAGGATGTCGCCCTTGAAGCGCGCGGTGGCAGAGCGATCGAACAGCGCCAGATGACGGATCTGCGGCGAGACGTTCTGCAGGTCGTCACGCTGAGCGGCGGCGATCAGCCCTTGCAGCGTCAGGTCGTACAGCTCGACGGTGCGCAGCACATCGGCATCGATCAATTGCGCGATGGTCGTGGCGCGGCGCGTGGCGACTTCCTGCGCACTGGCGTACTCGCGGATCAGCAGGAAGGTGACGATGCACACCATCGCAATCACGGTCAGCAGGCTGCCGAGGATCAGCAGGCGCTCGGGGCGACCGGTAAGGCCTGTGATGGAAGGCGTGCGGCTGGCGATCATGATGGGCTGTCGGTAGGAGTGGTTTCGTAAGCTTAGTAGGGCTGACGCCGGACAACCTTGTGGGAGCGAGCCTGCTCGCGAAAGCGGTGTGCCATTCAACATCAATGTTGATGGATCAACCGCGTTCGCGAGCAGGCTCGCTCCCACAGGGGAAATCACAGGGTCTGAAAAACGCAGCGCCGATCTTAGAAGACGTTGACCGGGTAGTCGATGATCACGCGGTATTCATCTGTATCCGAATCAATCACGCCGTAGCCGTTGCCGCCACGGTTGGTGGCCCATTGCAGGCGCACCGCGAGGTCTTTGGCGTGGCCGCTTTGTACGACGTACTGCAAATCGATGTCGCGTTCCCAATGCTTGGCGTTGCGGCCATCGGCGCTGTACCAGCTCGAATAGCCTGCGCTGTTAGGGTCGGCTTTGGTCAGGTCCAACGTGCCGCGTGAATAAGACAGCGCCGAAGTCAGGCCGGGGATGCCGACACCGGTGAAGTCGTAAGCGTATTTCAGCTTCCACGAGCGTTCGTTCGGGCCGTTGAAGTCCGAGTATTGCTGAGAGTTGTCCAGATAAACGCTGTCGCCTTGGCTGATGTAGTCGAACGGCGTATTTCCGTTGACCCGCTGATAGGCGGCGGTAACGCTGTGACTGCCGATGCCGACGGTGAGATGCGTGCTCCAGGTGTTGTTGTCGATATCGCCGAGCAGCGCATCACCGGTGTCTTGCGTGTGATAGAAGTGCAGGCCCGGGTTGAGGCTGACCAGATCGTTCAGTTGCCAGGTGTAGTCAAGGTCGTAGTAGTACTGGTTCCAGATGTCCTTGAGCTCGGACGCGTAAAGACTGCTGGTCAGGCCCTCAACGCCGCTCCAGGCCACACCGGCCCAGTTCAGGTGCTGGCTTTCGTCGCCGTCGGCGAGGGTGCCGTATGACGTTCCGATTCGGGTATGACCACTCTGGTTATAGGGTTTGGTGAAACTGGCCTGGCCACCTTCGATCAGCCAGCCGTCGAAGCTGTGGTTGCTCAGGCTGATGCCACGAAAGGTCTGCGGCAGCATCCGCGTGTCGCCGCCGGCGATGACCGGGTTGGTGAGGAACAGATCACCGGCCTTCAACTCGGTATCGAAGGCGCGCATCTTCAACGTCCCGCCTGCGGTGGAGAACGAGCCCGGCGCTTTGCCGTTGCCATCGCTGATCGGCAGGATGCTCGAACCGTCGGTACCGCCACCACCGTCGAGTTTCAGGCCGAGCATGGCGTGAGCATCGACGCCGAAGCCGACCGTGCCTTCGGTGTAGCCGGACTGGAACACGCCGAGAAAACCCTGACCCCACTCGATATTGTCGTCGGCCTTCTGCAAGCGGTTGCGATTCATGTAGTAGTTGCGGGCGTTGAGGTTGAGGCTCGAGCCTGCGACGAAGCCCTGTTGGGCAGGCTCATCGGCGTGGACAGCGGGGGCAATCGTTGCGGCAATTGCAATGAACAGCGGGGTGAGGCGGACAGGGTAAAACACGTGTGGTGGGGCTCCTTGGGTCAGCGGGCCGCTCTGTTTCATGAGCGGCTTGATGTTTCTTGTTGTTACAGACGCACCAGGCGGCTTTCAGACCACAACGAAAAAAGGCCGCTGAATGGCAGCGGCCTGGAGTGACGACGGTTGAACGGGAAGAGCCAAACAACCGCGTCGAGGGAAACCTTTCGCGGTGAGACTCAGCTGTCTTTCTCGAACGCTTGAGCCTGGGAAGTAGCGGCCTGCGGGGATTGCGTCGCGTCTTGAGCCCTGGCCATCACTTCGGCCTGATGCTGATCGAATGCCTGCGCACGAGCGACGTTGTGCGCCACGAACGCTTGCGATTCTTCAGCCATCGCCATCGGCGACAGGATCAATGAGGACAAAACGAATGCGCTGGCAATACCCATACTGTTGGACATCTTGAAAACCTTCTCGCTTGGCGAGTGCTGTTTGGTGCGGGCAAAGATAAGGTTGCCGCGCGTTGGGAAACAGCGTGATTTTCATAAATGACTGTTACAGCAAAAGCAAAGATCGGCACGGGTAACAACCCGGTCTGTGCGTGATGGTGGCCTGTGGCGAGGGGATTTATCCCCGTTGGGCTGCGAAGCGGCCCCAAGAATTCCAGCCTCAAAGATTCTTGGACCTTGTGCACAGGATTTGCGACTGCTGCGCAGTCGAGCGGGGATAAATCCCCTCGCCACAGGGCTTGGCTGAGCATTCAGACCGGAAGGTGAATGCCGAAGGTGTTCATGCCCCGGTCACTGCGCACAAACACATCCCCGCCATGCATCAGCGCAATCGCCTTGACGATCGCCAGCCCCAGCCCGTGGTTATTGCCGCTGTTGCTGCGCGAGGCATCGACCCGATAAAACCGCTCGAACAACCTCGGCAGATGCTCGCTGGCAATCGGCGACCCGGGATTGGCTACGCCAATGCTCACCTGATGTTCTTCAACCTCGATGCGCACCTCGATCACTTGACCCGGTTCGGTGTGCTGCACCGCGTTGCTGAGCAAATTGATCAGCGCCCGGCGCAAATGCGCGACCTCGATCTGCACCTGCGCATCTCCTCTGACCTGCACTTCAACCTGCGCGTCTTCAAGGATGAAATCCAGATAGTCCAGCGTCGTCGCCACCTCATCAGCCAATGACGTCGAGGTCAGTTTGGTCGCCTTGTTGCCCTGATCGGCGCTGGCCAGAAACAGCATGTCGTTGATGATCGAACGCAGCCGCTCCAGCTCTTCGAGGTTCGATTGCAGCACTTCGAAATAGTGTTCGGCGGAGCGCCCGCGAGTCAGTGCGACCTGGGTCTGGCCGATCAGGTTGGTCAGCGGCGAGCGCAGTTCATGGGCGACGTCGGCGTTGAATGATTCCAGCCGTGAATAGGCCAGTTCGACCCGTTCCAGGGTCGAGTTGAACGACTCGACAAACTGTTCCAGTTCCGGCGGCAGCGGCGACAGGCGCAAGCGTCCGGCGCGCAGCGGTGGGGCCAGACGCTGGGCTTCCTGCGATAGTTTGATCAACGGCTTCAGACCGATTCTTGCGACCCAATAGCCCAATGCAGAGGCCAGCAGCACCCCGACAATCGCCAGACTGATCAGGGCGATGAGCAAGTGATGCTGGGTCTGATGCAGCGTCTCGGTGGCGATGCCGATCATGAAGCGCAGCGGCGGGCGCTGGTCCTTGGCGGGGAACTGACTGACCAGCACTTTCAGCGGATAGGGTTGATCGGGCAGTTGCAGATCGTGCATGCCCAACGGGCCATTGATGGCGGCACGGATCTGCGGGGTAAGGTTGCCGTATTCGTAGCGCGGATCACCGCTGCTGATCCAGAAACTGATGCGCTTGTCTTCTTCGCCGAGCAGCTTGAGCTTGTTGTTGATCTTCACCCAATGCTCCGGCGTGCCGTAACGGCCGACGGTGGATTCGAGCACGCTGTAACGCGCATCCAGCTCGGCTTCGGGCAACAATCCCAAGCCCTTGTCGACCTGCTGATACAGCGCGCCGCCAATCAACAGAAACACCACCAGCGCCACCAGCGTGAACATGCCGCTCAGGCGCAAGGCAATCGAGTTACTGGACACCACGGCTCTCCAGCACATAACCCATGCCGCGAATGGTGTGCAGCAGCTTTTCGTTGAACGGGCCGTCGAGCTTGGCGCGCAGGCGTTTGATCGCGACTTCGACGACGTTGGCGTCACTGTCGAAATTGATGTCCCAGACCATTTCCGCGATTGCGGTCTTCGAAAGGATTTCGCCCTGGCGACGGGCGAGCACGCTGAGCAGGGAGAATTCTTTCGCGGTCAGATCCAGGCGCGTGCCGGCGCGGGTGGCTTTGCGGCTGATCAAATCGATCCACAGGTCGGCGATGCTCACTTGCACCGGTTCATGGCCGCCGCTGCGCCGGGTCAGCGCTTGCAGGCGAGCGACCAGTTCAAGGAAGGAAAACGGTTTGCCGAGGTAATCGTCGGCGCCGTCGCGCAGGCCCTTTATCCGATCTTCGACGCGCTCGCGGGCGGTGAGCATGATCACCGGGGTCTGCTTGCGCGCACGTAATGCGCGCAGTACGCCGAAGCCATCGAGCCCCGGCAGCATGACGTCGAGGACGATCACGGCGTGGTCGCATTCCAGCGCCAGATGCAGGCCTTCGACACCGTCGCGGGCAAGGTCGACGGTGTAGCCCTGTTCGGTCAGGCCACGGTGCAGATAATCCGCGGTTTTTTCTTCGTCTTCGATAATCAGAACGCGCATGACCCTGCCTCAGTCTGTGGTCGCCAACGCCGCTACAGGCGCAGGTTTGGGCCGGTGGAACAGCCGCTCAAGCCACAAGTATATGACCGGAGTGGTAAACAGCGTCAGCATCTGGCTGACCAGCAAACCACCGACCACGGCAATGCCCAACGGCTGGCGCAATTCGGCGCCGGTGCCGTAGCCGAGCATCAGCGGCAATGCGCCGAGCAGGGCGGCGAGGGTGGTCATGATGATCGGCCGGAACCGGGTGATGCACGCCTCGAAAATCGCCTCCTGCGGCGGCAGGCCACGCTGGCGCTGCGCTTCAAGCGCGAAGTCGATCATCAGGATGCCGTTCTTCTTGACGATACCGATCAGCAGCACCAGGCCGATCAACGCCATGATCGAAAAGTCCTGGCCGCAGATCCACAGCATGATCACCGCGCCCAGACCTGCCGCCGGCAGGGTCGAAATGATCGTCAGCGGATGCACGAAGCTTTCATAAAGCACGCCGAGAATGATGTACACCGCCACCAGCGCCGCCAGAATCAGCCACGGCTGGCTGGCCAGCGAACTCTGGAACGCCTGCGCCGCGCCCTGGAAATTTCCGCTGATCGCGGTGGGCATGCCGATCTCGGCCTTGGCCTGATTGAGCTGAATCACCGCATCGCCCAATGCCACGCCGGGGGCGAGGTTGAATGACATGTTGGCGGCGGGGAACATGCCGTCGTGAGCAATCGACAGCGGGCCGATGGTTGGCGCGTCAAACCTTGCCAGCGCCGACAGCGGCACCATCTCGCCGCTCAGTGGCGAGCGCAGGTAGAAATAGTTGAGGCTTTCGGCCTTGCCGCGCTGTTTGGTATCCAGTTCCAGAATCACGTTGTACTGGTTGACCTGGGTCTGGAATTCATTGATCTGCCGTTGGCCGAATGCATCGTACAGCGCCTCGTCGACATCGCTGGCGGTCAGGCCGAAACGCGCGGCGGCGCTGCGGTCGATGCTGATGTGAGTGATGCTGCCGCCCAGTTGCAAGTCATTGGATATGTCGCGGAATGCCGGATTGCTGCGCAGTTTTTCGGTCAGGCGCTGGGTCCAGGTGGCGAGGGTCGCGCCGTCGTTGCTCTTGAGTACGTATTGGTACTGCGCACGGCTGGGGCCGGAGCTTAGGTTGATGTCCTGCCCGGCGCGCAGATACAGGACGATGCCGGGGACTTTCATCAGTTGCGGGCGGATGCGATCAATGAACTGGCTGGCGCTGACATCACGATCGCCACGTTTTTTCAGGGCGATCCAGAAGCGCCCGTTGGCGATGGTCTGGTTGCTGCCGGACACCCCGACCGAGTGCGAGAAGGCCTGCACCGCCGGATCGGCCGCGACGATTTCGGCCATCGCCAAGTGTTTTTTCACCATGTCGCCGTAGGAAATATCCGCAGCGGCTTCGGTGGTGCCGAGGACGAACCCGGTGTCCTGCACCGGGAAGAACCCCTTGGGAATGAAAATGTACCCGGCGACCGCCAACGCCAGCGAAAGGCCAAATACACCAATCATCAGTTTCTGGTGGTCGAGGGCGCTGCGCAGGCCCTTTTCGTACCAGCCGAGCAGGCGTTCGCTGAAACCGGGTTTGGCGTTGGCGTGATGTACCGGCTTACGCATAAACAGCGCGGCAAGGGTTGGCGCCAGGGTCAGCGACACCACCACGGAAATCATGATCGTCGAAGTCGCGGTCAGGGCGAATTCCTTGAAAAGGCGCCCGACCACACCGCCCATGAACAGCAGCGGAATGAACGCCGCCACCAGTGAGAAACTGATCGAAACGACGGTGAAGCCAATCTCGCCGGCCCCCTTGATCGCCGCCTCGCGCATATCGTCGCCGGCCTCGAGATGGCGATGGATGTTTTCCACCACCACGATCGCATCGTCCACGACGAAGCCGACCGCGACGACAATCGCCACCAGCGTCAGGTTGTTCAGGCTGAAGCCGAGGATGTACATCAGGGCGAAACTGGCGATCAGCGAGACGCCGAGCACCGCCGAGACAATCAGCGTCGCCGACAACTGGCGCAGGAACAGCGCCATCACCGCGACCACCAGCAGGATCGCGATGAGCAAGGTGATTTCGACTTCATGCAGTGAGGCGCGGATGGTCTGCGTGCGGTCGATCAGGGTTTTCACCTGCACCGAGGCCGGCAGCATCGCTTCGAGGCCGGGCAGGGCGGCCTGAATGCGGTCGACGGTTTCAACGATGTTGGCGCCGGGCTGGCGGAAAATCACCAGATTCACACCGGGGCGATCACCGGCCCAGGCCTGCACGTAGGCATCTTCCGCACCGTTGACGACTTTGGCGACATCACGCAGGTGAACCGGGGCGCCATCCTTGTAGGAAACGATGAGTTGGCTGTAGTCCTCGGGGTGGAACAGCTGGTCGTTGGTCGACAGCGTCGAGATACTCGATTCGCCGTACAACGCACCTTTGGCCAGATTAAGGCTGGTTTGCTGGATCGCCAGCCGAATGTCGGCCAGCGTCAGGCCGATGGCCGCGAGTTTGTCCGCCGAGGCTTGTACGCGAATCGCCGGACGTTGCTGACCGGTGATGTTGATCTGGCCGACGCCGTCGACCTGACTGATCTGACGCGACAGCAGGGTTTCCACCAGGTCGCTGAGTTCGGTGCCGGGCATCTGTGTCGAGCTGACACTGAGAATCAGCACCGGGCTGTCGGCCGGATTGACCTTCTTCCATGTTGGCAGCGTCGGCATGTCTTTGGGCAACTTGCCGGCGGCGGTGTTGATCGCCGCCTGTACTTCCTGGGCGGCGGTGTCGATGCTTTTCTCAAGGGTGAACTGCAAGGTCAGCAGAGTTGAGCCCAGCGCGCTGCTGGAGGTCATCTGGGTCATGCCGGGGATGGCGCTGAATTGCACCTCCAGCGGCGTGGCCACTGAGGAAGCCATGGTGTCGGGGCTGGCGCCGGGCAACTGTGCCGAGACCTGGATCGTAGGAAATTCCGCTTCCGGCAGTGGCGCAATCGGCAAACGCGGGAAGGCAATTACGCCGACCAGTACCAGAGCGAACGTCAGCAAAATCGTCGCCACCGGGTGATCGATGCACCAGGTCGATATGCCTTTGTGCGAGTTCATGGCTTCGGCTCCGCCTGCACCACTTGCGCTGGCTCGCTCATGACTTGCACGCTCGAGCCCGGTTTGAGTCGCGACTGGCCATCGGTCACCAGGACGTCACCAGCGTTGACACCTTTGATGATGTCCTGGCCGCTGCCCTGATAAACCATTTGCACCGGCACCGCCTCGACCTTGTCGTCCTTCACGCGGTAAACAAAGTGTTGTTCGAGGCCACGCTGTACGACGGTGGGCGGAACCACCAGCGCATCTTTATCCACAGCCGTCTGAATTTTTACCGTCACCAGCAAACCCGGCCAGAGCTTCTGGCTGGCATTGGCGAATTCGGCCTTGGCGCGGATGGTGCCAGTGTTGGCGTTGATCTGATTGTCGATCAGGGTCAGCTGACCTTCGCCGAGCAGATTGCCGGTTTCGCCATCAGTATCGGCTCCGATGTACGCCTTGACCGGGGCGCGTTGCGGATCGCTGATCAGACTCTGCAGGGTCGGCAGCATCTGCTGCGGCAGGGAGAACTCGACGGCGATCGGGTCGATCTGCGTGACGGTGAACAGGCCTTGGGTGTCGGTCATGCGCAGGAAGTTGCCTTCATCGACCGTACGAATACCGACGCGCCCAGTAACCGGAGAGCGAATCTGCGTGTAGGACAGTTGCACCTGCGCCGCATCAATCGAGGCCTGATTGCCTTGCGCGGTGGCTTTGAGCTGATTGACCAGCGCTTGCTGCTGGTCGAAGGTCTGTTTCGATACGCCGTCGTCGACGCTGAGCAGTTTGTAGCGCTTGAGATTGACCAGCGCGACCTGCAACTGCGCCTGACTCTCGCCCAACTGCGCCCGGGCCTGGTCGAGGCTGGCGCGGATCGAGCGATCGTCGATGGTGGCGAGCAGGTCGCCTGCTTTGACCAGCTGACCTTCCTTGACCAGAATTTTCGTCAGGATCCCGTCGATCTGCGGACGCACCACCACGCTGTGCAGCGACAGCACCGAGCCGATGCCGCTGGTGTAACGCGGCACGTCTTTGGCGCTGACCGTTACGACGCGTACCGGGATGGCGGTCGGACTGGCCAGTTTGGTCGGCGCTGGCTTGAGCGCGAACCACAGGCCGGCGGCTGCCAGCAGAATCAGGAGAGTGGCCAGCAGGATTTTGTTTTTCTGGATGGACATGCGCGGCGCCGAAGTCTGGAGTTTGGGCAGATTGACCAGTTATAAACCGGTCAGGCGGTCGGCAGGGTGACGCCTGGCTGTCAGGATTGTCAGTTTCCGACGTTAATTGCTCTGGCTGCGATTACCGTTGAGTTGATAAGTCCCTAAAAGGGACCTATCGTTCCTGTTTTGGGACTCTTCGGTTTGCGCCAGTGGAAAACCTTTCTTTAAGCGAAGCCCTGTTCACCGCCACCCAGCAAAAAGTGTTGGGATTGTTGTTCGGCAAGCCTGACCAGACGTTCTACGCCAACGAAATTGTGCGCTGGGCACAGGTTGGCAAAGGCGGCCTGATGCGTGAACTCGATCGATTGCAAAGAGCCGGGATCCTCAGCATGACTCGAGTGGGTAACCAGACCCATTACCAGGCCAATCCCGCATGTCCTATTTACGCGGAGCTTCTGGGCATCACGCGCAAGACATTCGGTTTTGCCGAGCCTCTTCGTCAGGCATTAGAACCGTTTGCCGAACAGATCACGTGGGCGTTTGTGTATGGCTCCATCGCCAAAAACTCGGCGAACACACTCAGTGACATAGATCTCATGCTGATTGGCGAAGGTCTGCACTACAGTGAGTTGATGGAGCGACTCATGCCGTTGGAGGAGCAATTGGGGCGTCCCATCAACCCGACGCTATACACCCCGCAAGACTGGGCCAGGAAGCTGGCGGCACAGAACAGTTTTGTCATGCGAGTGATGCAGCAGGAAAAAATCGATCTGTCAGGGGCAAACCCTTTGGAGTCCAAGGATGGGCAGCAACGAGAGTCTGGAGAATCTTCTACGTAGCGGTGTACTGAAAGCGGAGCCACCTGACCGCAAGGAGTGTGAAGGTCTGATGCGATCGGCTTTGGACAGGCTCAAGGATGCGCACACTTGCACACTGTCGTTTTCCAGCCGGTTCGATTTGGCCTACAACGCCGCTCACGCGCTGGCGCTGACAGCTCTTCGCTTGAGTGGCTATCGATCGGACAAGCGCTATCTGGTATTCCAGTGCCTGATCCATACCACTCAAAGCAGCAAGGTTCAGGTGCGATTGTTTGCGCTATGCCACGAGCGGCGCAATCTCGCCGAATATGAAGGCTATATGGATGAAGATGACGCGCTTCTTGAGCAGTTGCTGGAGAGCACCTCGCAATTGTTGAGTGACGTTCAGCATCGCATGAACTGAAATATCATCACGCAGTGTCAGTGCCAGGCAGCCATTCAGCGCATCGCGCAAATCTTCAGATGCCGAGCCAGAGCGCACAGGTATACTGCGCGCCTTTGCGGCTCTCTGATCGGGCCGACTTTTTGTTCCCGGAGCTTTTATGACTTCCCCGACCCAACCACCGGTTGACGACGCTGTGAGCGACGTCCCGGCTGAAGTGGCTGACGCCAGCGAAACCAAGGCCGAGATCCCGGCGTTCAAGTTCCCGTTCAAGCCGGGCGAGCTGGCTTCGGCGAAAGGCTCGAATCAGCCGTGGTACAAGAATGGCGCGAAGAATGGCCACACCAAAACCCCGGGCATGGCGCCGCCGGGCACGCGTCGGTCGATGGGCAAGCGCTGACATCGGAAAGCGATGGTGCTTGTGCTGGCCTCTTCGCGAGCAGGCTCGCTCCCACATTGGATTTGTGTAGAACCCAAACCTGTGGGAGCGAGCCTGCTCGCGAAAGCGACATCCGCTACAGCACAAATATCAGATCAAGCCGCGCGCAATGAAATGAACGCATAAGTCTGCGCCGGTTCCGTCACCACCTGCCCACCCGCAGCCAGTACCTGTCCGGCCACGTCATCGCCGGACAAATGAAACAGCCATTCACTGGTTTGCGCCGCCAGCGGTTGCGCGCTCACTTGGTCGATCACTGCTGCAAACGCATCCATGTTCGGCAAGTACGCGGTGAACCCGTCGCCCTTGAGCGCCGTGGTGCGAATTCCCAACGTTGCGCAGATCGCATCCTTGAGTTTGATGTCATCCCGATCCGCCTGACGCGAACGCTGGATCAGCTCAACCAGTTCCCGATCAACCAGCTCGCCTCCCACAATCAACTCCGGCCCCTGCTCCCACGACTCTGGCGGGCAATCCTTGGCAGCTGGATTGAGCGGGATGTGCGGATTGATTTCCGCCGGGTAAATCCGGCACACCAGCGGGCGGCGCTCGTAGATTCGGCAGCGCTTGTCGTCGTCAAGATTCCGACAGGGGCCGACGTTGTAGGCGGCAAAGGTGATCGCCACATGAGCATCGGCAGTGCCACTGCGGACCACTGCCGAACGGCGCTCGGCATGTTCGCGCTGCTGCGCCGGCAGGCCCAGGCCATTGCCGAGAAATGCCTCGACCAGCACGATCACCTGACCGCCATCGGCCGCCCACATGCGGGCTTCGGCGAGCGTCAGCGGGACATGGTGGTCGGTGCAGCATTTGCCGCAACCTACGCAGGAAAACGTCGTATTCATTGAGCGATCTTTCTTCAATCAGGGTGTGAAACGGTGGCGGAAAACCACCGCACAGGGCCGGATCGAAGCAAGTTGTGCGCCATTCACTGATATTTGGCGGTCGGGCGAATCGAATCCCACTCGGTGACGAACGCGGTTTTCGACTGTTTGTTGTACAGGCACAGCTCGCTGCCTTGCTGGCCTTTCATGTGTTTTTGCGGGTATTGGCCTTGCAGCAGAACGGCGGTGTAACCGACGCGGTCGTCGAATTGCGCGGGCGTGCCGACCGGTTTTACGTTTTTCAGCCCGCTGGTCTTCGTGCAACTGGCGAGCACTGTTTTGTCGTAGGCGGCCCAGGCGTCGGGGCTGGAGGCGTGGGCCTGGGAGGCCAGGGCGGTGAGGCTGAGCAGGGCCAGGGTGATGGCTTTCATGGTTGGGGCATCCTTGGTTATGGCCAAGGTTTGAGTCTGCCTGAAGAGTTTTGTTGCCTGGGGCACCGCTAAAAGATCGCAGCCTTCGGCAGCTCCTACATGGAAATGCGGTTTCCTGTAGGACGGAGGCTGCGATCTTTTGACTTTGATCAGTTCGGCACCAATTCCCGGCGGACCACACACATCCCGACACTCTCATACAACCGCCGCGCCCGCAGGTTGTCCTCCAGAACCCGCAAATCGACAAACCCCTCGCGGCGCTGTTGAAAGACGCTGAAGGCATGCAGCAACAACGCCCGCCCAAGCCCCCGGCCTTGCATTCGCGGATGCACCACCAGATTCTTGATATAGGCACTGGTCCAGCACTGCGCCACGCCCACCACGCCCTCGGCATCGCAGGCCACGAAACACAATGCTGGATCGTATTCAGGGTCGCTGGCAAAGCGCTGACGCCAGTCGTGCAGTGACGGCACTCGACCGCCACCTTCCAGCTGTCCGAGCTGCATCAACTGATGCACCGCCGGCGCCAGCTCCTCGCGGTAGACGGACAGCTCAATCCCCTCCGGCCACTGCGCATCCGGCAGAACCCCACTCAAGTCGCGGCGCAGCAAAAAGCAAAACGTCTCGGCCAAGACTCAGTGCCCGTTCGCCGCGACGTGTTTGGCGGCTTCGATCAGGCGTTGGGTCAGCTCAGGCGAGGAGAACTTGGTCAGCACCGCATTGGCACCGGCCAGCCGGGCCTTTTCACTGTTCATCGCGCTGTCGAGGGAGGTGTGCAGCAAGACGTACAAGTGCGCAAAGTCCGGGGTCTCGCGCAGGGTGCGGGTGAAGGCGTAGCCGTCCATTTCCGACATCTCGATGTCGGAGACGATCAGGTTGATCTGCTGCGCGGTGCCTTGCAGGTCGAGCAGGCAGTCGATGGCTTCCTTGGCACTGCGCGCGGTGTGGCATTGCAGGCCGAGGTTGCGCAGGGTGTGCACCGATTGCTGCAGGGCCACCTGGCTGTCATCGACCACCAGAATGCGCGCGTTGCCGAGCACTTCAGCGTCTTCCATGGTCAGGTCGGTCGGCGCCATTTCGATCTGCGCCGGGGCAATGCTGTGGATGACTTTTTCGATGTCCAGCACCTGTACCAGCGTGCCGTCCACCGAGGTCACGCCGGTGATGTAGGCGCGCGAGCCGCCGGAGCCGAACGGTGGCGGCTTGATGTCGGTGGTCAGGCAATGGACGATCTTGCTCACCGCCTGCACATGCAGACCCTGCTTGGAACGGCTGACATCGGTGACGATCAGGCAGCCACCGTTGGGATCTTCCAGCGGCCGCTCGCCGATCGCGCGGCTGAGGTCGATCACCGACAGCGATGCACCGCGCAGGGAGGCGATGCCTTTGACGTGCGGATGCGACTCAGGCAGCTTGGTCAGCGGCGGGCAGGGGATGATTTCACTGACTTTCAGCAGGTTGATCGCCATCAGCTTGCCGCTGCGCAAGGTAAACAGCAGAAGCGAAAGTGAATCTGCGCGGGCTTTGGTGGAAGACATAAGAACCTTCTGTGGGGCGAGAGTGGAAATCGCCAGAAACCTTTGATGCCGTGTTATCGGCGTTAAAGGGATGGGCTTTAGGTTAGTTGTCGGGTAGTCGGCTTTAGTTGATCGCTGTTCTCTCTATCACTGCCCCTCACCCCAGCCCTCTCCCAGAGGTAGAGGGGGCCGACGGAGGTGTCTGGCGTTTTACACCGACCTGAACGACCGAGTCGATTATGAATTCGGAAGAAATCTTTCACGTCAGTGGAATTCTTCAATATCCCCCAATCAGTCCCCTCTCCCTCTGGGAGAGGGCTAGGGTGAGGGTGTGCTTTGCAGTGGTCTAATTTCCCCGGACACCCCGATAGGTGGAAAATACATCTATCGAGGAGTTATTCATGACCAAAAAACGCAGGGCATTCGACGACAGCTTCAAGCTGCAAGTCGTGAAGATGGTCAAGGATCAGGGGCTAACCGTTTCGCAGGTTTGCCAGGATCTGAACATTGGTGAGACAGCCGTTCGACGCTGGCTTCAGCAATACGAGGCAGAGCAATTGGGGCAGGCCGGAATCGGTAAACCATTAACGGCGGAGCAACAGCGCATCCGGCAATTGGAGCAGGAAAATCGGCAGCTCAAAGTGGATAACGACATCCTAAAAAAGGCTACCGCCTTCTTTGCCCGCGAGCTGAAGTAAGGTATCGACTGGTTCGGCAGCTGCAAGAGAAGGCTTACTCAGTGGCACATGTCTGTCGACTACTGAGCATTAGCCGTTCGGGCTTCTATGAGTCTCAGAAGCGGGTTGATGCGCCCGTTCGGCAGAGTTGCCCTGTCGTTGTGCAGCTCAAGGCTTCTTTTGCCGAGAGTGGTGGCTGCTACGGCAGCCGCCCATTGCGCGACGCTTTGCGTGGCAAAGGCTTGTCTGTTGGGCTGTATAAAATCCGCCGTCTGATGCGTGCCAACGGCCTACGCTCGGCATGGAAGCGCAAGTTTGTACACACGACCGATAGCAATCATGACCTGCCGATTGCTGGGAATGTGCTGAACCGAAAATTTGATCCAGCGGCACCAAACAAGGCATGGGTGGCTGACATCACCTACATCCGCACCCGCAGTGGCTGGCTGTACCTGGCCGTGGTATTGGACTTGTTTTCACGCAAGATCGTGGGCTGGTCGATGGCTCCCAACATGCCGGCAGAGCTGGTGTGCACCGCAATGCAGCTGGCCATCGCGCAACGTCAACCACCGCCAGGACTGATTGCCCACTCGGATCGTGGCAGCCAATACGCGAGCGCAACTTACAGAGAGTTATTGGCAAGAAACGACATGCAGCAGAGCATGAGCCGTAAAGGTAATTGCTGGGACAATGCCGTGATGGAGCGCTTCTTCCTGAGTTTGAAAATGGAACGGGTATGGCGACGTGACTACGCGAACCATGCTGAAGCGATCCGCGACATCACCGAGTACATCGTTGGGTTTTACAACAACGAACGGCTGCACTCGAAACTGGGCTATCTGCCACCGACCGTCTATGAGCGGGCGATGGCGTCAAAACCACCTATCGAGGTGTCCGGAATTAGTTGACCACTGCACTTTTAGCTCTTCATGCCTAGTCGTTTGGCCATCCGCCCCAGATTCGCCCGATCCACCCCCAACTCCCGGGCCGCACTCGCCCAGTTATCCTGATGACGCTCCAGCGCTGCACTGATCAGGCGCCGCTGAAACTCATCGGTGGCACTGCGCAAATCACCACCGATCATCGGCATCACATTAGCCAAATCTGCATTGGCAGGCGCAACCACGTTATTCACAACCTCACGGGGCAGATCCAGATCCGCCGCGCTCAGACTCAAAATTTTCGGCCGCACTTTGCAGTTGCCCAACGCCTTCAGCGCACTGCGCCCGATCAAATGCTCCAGCTCGCGGACATTGCCCGGCCAGGTATAGGCGAGCAGCGCTTCCTGAGCATCACTGTTCAAACGCAGGCTATTGAGGCCCATGCGTGAGCGGTTCTGCTCGAGAAAGAAGCCACTGAGCAGCAACACGTCGCGCCCGCGATCGCGCAGGGCCGGCACCCGCAGCGGGTACACGCTCAAGCGGTGATAGAAGTCGGCACGATAGCGACCGCTGCGCACTTCTTCGGCCAGATCGCGATTGGTCGCGGCAATCAGACGCACGTCGACCTGATGCTCCTTGTCCGAGCCCAGGCGCTGCAACTGACCGCTCTGCAATACGCGCAGCAACTTGGCCTGGACCGTCAGCGACAGCTCGCCAACTTCGTCAAGAAACAACGTGCCGCCGTTGGCCAGTTCGAACTTGCCGCGGCGGTCGCTGGTGGCGCCGGTGAAGGCGCCGCGCACGTGGCCGAACAGTTCGCTTTCCACCAGCGTGTCGGGGAGCGCGGCGCAGTTGAGGCTGATGATCGGTTTGTCGGCGCGCGCGGAAGCAGCGTGAATGGCTTGGGCGACCAGCTCTTTGCCGACGCCGGTTTCGCCGGTGATCAGAACGGTCAGGTCGCTGCCGCCGACCAGATTGATTTCTTCCACCAGACGTTTGTGCGCTTTGCTCTGGCCGATCATTTCGCGGTTCTGCTGGCCGCTGGCCTGACGGTAAACCTCGGCGCGCTGATGTTCGTCCTCGGCACGAGTGGCCAGCCGTTCGATGCGTTCGGCCGCATTGACTGTGGCCGAGGCGAGGCTGGCGAAGGCTTGCAGGGCGTCGAGTTCGATCGGCTCGAAACGCTCGGGGTCCAGCGCGTCGAGGGTGATCAGGCCCCAGAGTTTTTCATCGACGAATAAAGGACAGCCGAGGCAGTCGTGAACTTCGAGGTGATCGTCGAGGCCATCGACCAAACCGTCATAAGGATCGGGCAGGTCGCTGTCGGCAGCGAAGCGCGTCGGCCCGGCGCCGGCCAGCAGGATTTCAAAACGCGGATGCTCGCTGACCTTGAAGCGGCGCCCGAGGGTGTCGGTACTCAAGCCGTCTACCGCCAGCGGCACCAATGATTCGCCATCCAGACGCAACAACGCGGCGGCATCGCAAGGCAACAAGGCGCGCATGGCCTCGAGGAGGCGCCGGTAGCGCTCACCTTCGGGCAGTTCGCGGGAGAGGTCGGCGACCAGAGGCAGCAGGGCGGTAAGCAAGGATTTAGCGGTCATGATTTTTTGTAGTCAAAGAGACAAGGTGTAGTCGAGATGACTATACGTTCATTTGTGTCTAAATGACTATGCGCATCTCAACTCATTGAATTTAAACGATTAATTAGTTGGCACGAAAGCTGATATCCCCAAGGCAATCTTTCAAGAAAGCGCAGGAGTTACTTTTATGCTTAGCGTCCAGGATCGTGCCATCATCAAATCCACCGTGCCTCTGCTGGAAAGCGGCGGCGAGGCGTTGATCACGCATTTCTACCGCATGATGCTCTCCGAATACCCGCAGGTGCGCCCACTGTTCAACCAGGCGCATCAGGCCAGTGGCGATCAGCCGCGTGCCTTGGCCAACGGCGTGCTGATGTACGCCCGGCACATCGATCAACTCGACCAGTTGGGCGATCTGGTGGCGAAAATCATCAACAAACACGTCGCTCTACAGATTCTGCCGGAGCATTACCCGATCGTCGGCAGCTGCCTGCTGCGCGCCATTTCCGAAGTGCTCGGCGAAGAGATCGCCACGCCTGAGGTGATGAGTGCCTGGGGCGCTGCGTACGGGCAACTGGCCGACATCCTGATCGGCGCGGAAACCGCGATCTATGACCAGAAGGAACACGCCGTCGGCGGCTGGCGCGGTGCGCGGGAATTCATCGTCGCGGGGAAAGTGCAGGAGAGCGCGGAAATCACCTCGTTCTACTTCGAACCGGCAGACAAAGGGCTGATTCTTGCGGCCGAACCGGGTCAGTACATCGGCATGAAGCTGATCCTCGACGGCGAAGAAATCCGCCGCAACTATTCGCTCTCGGCACTGGCCAATAACGGTCAGTACCGCATCAGCGTCAAGCGTGAACCGAATGGTCGCGCGTCCAACTACCTGCATGATCAACTGCACGTCGGCGCGAGCATCCAACTGTTCCCGCCGTCGGGCGAATTCACCCTGGCGGCCAGCGACAAGCCGCTGGTGCTGATCAGCGGCGGCGTCGGCATCACCCCGACGCTGGCGATGCTGGAAGCCGCGCTGGCCACCGAACGTCCGGTGCACTTTATCCACTGCGCGCGCAATGGCAGCGTCCATGCGTTCCGCGACTGGGTCGATGGGCTCGCGGCGCGTCATCCGCAACTCAAGCGCTTCTATTGCTACGCCGAAGAGGATGGCGTCAGCCCGGCGGCGGACAAGGTTGGCCTGCTCAACGAAGAACTGCTCGGCCAGTGGCTGCCGGTACAGCGCGATGTCGATGCGTACTTCCTCGGACCGAAAGGGTTCATGGGCGCGATCAAGCGGCATCTGAAAGCGTTGGGCGTTCCGGAGAAACAGAGCCGTTACGAGTTCTTCGGCCCGGCTGCTGCTCTGGAGTGATCCGAGACCGAGTTGTCTCGTTCGCGAGCAGGCTCGCTCCCACCGGATTTGCGTTCGACGCAGGTCCGGTGGGAGCGAGCCTGCACGCGAATCTTCTGCGCGCCGCAAAGCCATGTTGGTTAATCATTCCTTAACCGCTCTATCGTTTATTGCCCCGGTGTAGACTTGCGACAATTTCAGCCGCCGGCCGGCTGGACCATGGACTTACAAAGGAAAGGCAATGAGCGAGGAAACGATGCGGTTGGGGCGTGAGCGGCGCTATCTGGTGTTGCTGGGGATCATCTGCCTGGCGTTGATCGGCGGCGCACTTTACATGCAGGTCGTGCTCGGCGAAGCACCTTGCCCGCTGTGCATCCTGCAGCGCTATGCACTGTTGCTGATTGCACTGTTCGCCTTCATTGGTGCGGGCATGCGCAGCCGTCGCAGCATCACCGTGTTCGAGACGCTGGTGGTGATCTGTGCGATCGCCGGGGCCGGTGTGGCCGGGCATCACGTCTATACGCAGTTCTATCCGGCGGTGAGCTGTGGCGTCGATGTGCTGCAGCCGATTGTCGATGATCTGCCGCTGGCGAAGATCTTCCCGCTGGGCTTCCGGGTTGACGGTTTCTGCTCGACGCCGTATCCGCCGATCCTCGGCCTGTCGCTGGCGCAATGGGCGCTGGTGGCGTTCGTGCTGGTGGTCATTCTGGTGCCTCTGCTGACTTCGCGTAATCGAAAAGCGCTGCACTGAAGTCAACTTCTCGGCAGAGCTGCCGATAAACAAAATGCCCCGATTTTCGCTGCTGAAAATCGGGGCGTTTTGCATTTCAGAGCGTTTGTGAAAACACCGTGACGAACGGCAATGAAGCGTGCGGCAAATGTGCGACATGTTGTCACACAGGGGCTGTCGCAGGGACTCGGGATGCGGCGGATTGGCCGACTGTTACATAAAAACATTGGCCAGTTTCAGCGTTTTCGGGCTTCAGCACGGACGTACCAGAGCAGGCAGTTTTAACAGGCGCCGGCAGATGGACGAAGCCCTTGGAATATCGGGCTTTGCGCCGCTCCAGCGTTTGTAGATCGGGTGCAGAGCTGTCTGATTTGAGGCGGTTTTGCTGACGGATTTTGCTGCTTTTATTGAGAAACGCTTTCGATAACTTGCGCAACTTTTGCAAAAATGGCGATGGATTGTTGCTCTGAGTGATAAAAATTATTTCGGGATAAGACATGGTGTATAGGGCGCTACCTATCTACAATCGCCCGCACTGAATTCCCGACGCTGTTCAGCCTTTATCAAGGAACTGATCAGGAGGTCGGGTGTCGAGCGAGCCGCGAGGTTTTCGAGACACCCTGGTGTCGGTGCCTTTCCAATTTTCCGCACCAAATGGAATTGGTCTGTAACAAGGCCTTTGACCACGAATTCGAATAAGAACTGAACGCTGTCCCAAGGTTTTGTCGAGCGTGAGACGCGCGACGGGCGGCCCTTATTCAATCCAAAGAAAATGCCAACCCTTGGCAGGGTGAAGTGTTGGCGATCAAAACCCAACTGCATTGCGCAAGCTGCTTTAGAGGTCGTGAGATGAGTAAAAACAGGTACCCCAGATTACTAGGCCTAGTGCCGCTGCTCGGCACGTTGTTGCTGGGAGGCTGCAACATGACCTTGCTCAATCCAACGGGCCAGGTCGGCCTGGAACAGCGCAACCTGATCATCACCGCCACGCTGCTGATGCTGTTGGTCGTCGTGCCGGTCATCGTCATGACCTTCCTGTTTGCCTGGAAGTACCGCGCTTCGAACAAGAACGCCGTCTACACGCCGAAGTGGTCGCACTCGACCAAGATCGAAGTGGCCGTATGGACCATCCCGGTGCTGATCATCATCGCCCTGGGCTACATCACTTACATCTCGACTCACGAGCTGGACCCGTATCGTCCGATCGAGTCTGACGTCAAGCCGGTGACCATCGAAGTCGTCGCGCTGGACTGGAAGTGGCTGTTCATCTACCCGGAACAAGGCATTGCCACGGTCAACAAGATCGTGTTCCCGGCGCACACGCCAATCAACTTCAAGATCACCTCCGACGCCGTGATGAACTCGTTCTTCATCCCGGGCCTGGGCGGCCAGATCTACGCGATGGCGGGCATGCAGACCAAGCTGCACCTGATCGCTGACCGCAACGCTGAAATGGACGGTATCTCCGCCAACTACAGCGGTGCCGGTTTCACCGGTATGAAATTCAAGGCTATCTCCACCACTCAGGAAGATTTCGACGCCTGGGTAAGTGAAGTCAAGAAGTCGCCTAAACAGCTTGATCAGGCTGAATACGCGGCCCTGGCCAAACCGAGCCAGAACAACCCAGTCGAACTCTACTCGTCGGTCACGCCGAACCAGTTCCAGATCATCGTCGACAAGTACGAAGGTATGAAGCCGGGCAAGCCGCTGAAGCACGAGAAGAAAGAGAAAGAAGTGGCGGCCACGGATATTGACGCGGGTTCGCATTCAGCTGCCGGGGCAGAGGAGTAAACGATGTTTGGTAAATTAAGTTGGGAAGCAGTCCCATTCCACGAGCCGATCGTGATGGTGACCATCGCCATGATCGCCCTCGGTGGTCTGGCGCTGTTCGCTGCGATCACTTACTTCAAGAAGTGGACGTACCTGTGGACCGAATGGCTGACTTCGGTCGACCACAAGAAAATCGGCGTGATGTACATCATCGTCGCCATGGTCATGCTGCTGCGCGGTTTTGCCGACGCGATCATGATGCGTACCCAGCTGGCCATGGCCACCGAGGGTTCGCCTGGCTACCTGCCACCTGAACACTATGACCAGATCTTCACCGCTCACGGTGTGATCATGATCATCTTCATGGCGATGCCATTCTTCACCGGCCTGATGAACCTTGCAGTGCCGCTGCAGATCGGCGCGCGTGACGTTGCGTTCCCGTTCCTGAACTCCCTGAGCTTCTGGCTGCTGGTGTCCGGCGTTGTGCTGATCAACCTGTCGCTGGGTATCGGTGAATTCGCCAAGACCGGTTGGGTTGCGTATCCGCCGCTGTCGGGTCTGCAATACAGCCCTGGCGTGGGTATGGATTACTACATCTGGGCGCTACAGCTATCCGGATTGGGTACGACGTTAACCGGGGTCAACTTCCTCGCGACCGTACTGAAAATGCGTACCCCTGGCATGAAACTGATGGACATGCCGATCTTCACCTGGACCTGCACCTGGGCAAACGTTCTGATCGTGGCTTCGTTCCCGATCCTGACCGCTACCCTGGCACTGCTGACCCTTGACCGTTACATGGATTTCCACATTTTCACCAATGAACTTGGTGGCAATCCGATGATGTACGTCAACCTGTTCTGGGCGTGGGGCCACCCTGAGGTTTACATCCTGATCCTGCCGGCCTTCGGCATCTTCTCGGAAGTGATCTCGGCCTTCACCGGCAAGAAACTGTTCGGCCACCACTCGATGATCTACGCCTCGGGCGCGATCTCGGTACTGGGCTTCATGGTCTGGCTGCACCACTTCTTCACCATGGGTTCGGGTGCAAGCGTCAACGCCTTCTTCGGTCTGGCGACGATGCTGATTTCCATCCCGACGGGTGTGAAGCTGTTCAACTGGCTGTTCACCATCTACCAGGGCCGTCTGCGCTTCACCAGCCAAGTCATGTGGACTCTGGGCTTCATGGTGACCTTCGCCATCGGCGGCATGACCGGCGTACTGCTGGCCATCCCGGGTGCTGACTTCGTGCTGCACAACAGCCTGTTCGTGATCGCGCACTTCCACAACGTGATCATCGGCGGTGCGGTATTCGGTTACATCGCTGGCTTCGCGTTCTACTTCCCGAAAGCGTTCGGCTTCAAGCTGCACGAAGGCTGGGGTAAAGCAGCGTTCTGGTTCTGGATCTCGGGCTTCTTCGTCGCGTTCATGCCGCTCTATGCACTGGGCTTCATGGGCATGACCCGTCGTCTGAACGCCACCACCAACCCTGAGTGGGTACCGTACCTGTACGTTGCCATGTTCGGTGCGGTGATGATTGCTGTAGGTATCGCCTGCCAACTGATCCAGCTGTACGTCAGTGTGCGTGACCGCAACAAGCCAGAGAACGTTTGCGATCACGGTGACCCGTGGAATGCACACACCCTGGAATGGTCGACCTCGTCGCCACCACCGTTCTACAACTTCGCTGTGCTGCCTAAGGCTGACTGCATCGACCCGTTCACCGAAGCCAAGGAAAACGGTACTGCGTACCAGCGTCCGGCCAAGTACGAGCCGATCCACATGCCGAACAACACCGCTACTGGCGTGGTGATGGGCGCGCTGTTGACCGTCTTCGGTTTCGCGATGATCTGGCACATCTGGTGGCTGGCGATCGCGAGCCTGGTGGGCACCGTCGTTTACTTCGTGATCCACGCTGCACGTGACGACCAGGGCTATATGGTTCCGGTTGAAACGATCGAGCGTATCGAAGCCGAGCAGCACAAGCGTCTGGTCGCGGCAGGGAAAATCCCGGCCAATGCCACCCGTGTTGAAACCTCGTTGGAACAGGCTTAAACCATGTCGAACTTAGTGACCAATGTTGGACACGCCCATGGTGACCATGGGCACGATGACCATCACCACGACTCGGGCGAGATGACCGTATACGGTTTCTGGCTCTACCTGATGACCGACTGCATTCTGTTTGCGTCGATCTTCGCGGTGTACGCAGTACTGGTAAACAACGTTGCCGGTGGCCCGTCGGGCCACGAGATCTTCGAACTGCCTTACGTGCTGGGCGAAACCGCTCTGCTGTTGTTCAGTTCGATCACCTACGGCTTCGCCATGCTGGCGTTGTACAAGGGCAAGAAGCAGGCGGTCCTGGGCTGGTTGTTCATGACCTTCCTGCTCGGCGCGGGCTTCATCGCCATGGAGATCAACGAGTTCCACCTGCTGATCTCCGAGGGCTTCGGTCCTAGCCGTTCGGGCTTCCTGTCGGCGTTCTTCACCCTGGTCGGTACCCACGGTCTGCACGTTTCGGCCGGTCTGATCTGGATGGGCATCATGATGTATCAGGTCAACAAGCATGGCCTGACGTCGACCAACAAGACCCGTCTGAGCTGCCTGAGCCTGTTCTGGCACTTCCTGGACGTGGTCTGGATCTGCGTCTTCACCGTTGTTTACCTGATGGGGACTCTGTAATGGCTAACGCACACTCCCATGACAGCCACGATGCTGGCCACGGCAGCGTCAAGTCGTACGCCATCGGCTTCATCCTGTCGGTAATCCTGACCGTCATTCCGTTCGGTCTGGTGATGTACCCGACCCTGCCGAAGTCGACGACGCTGGCAATCGTTCTGCTGTTCGCAGTGATCCAGGTGATCGTTCACCTGTATTACTTCCTGCACCTGGACCGTTCCATTGCACAGCGTAACAACGTGATCGCATTCGTCTTTACGGCGATCGTGATCGTGCTGCTGGTTGGCCTGTCGCTGTGGATCATGTTCAGCATCCACACGTACATGATGGCGAAGTGAGGTAGACCCGATGTCGCTCAAGCACTTTATCCAAATCACCAAACCGGGGATCATTTTCGGTAACGTGCTTTCTGTGGCAGGCGGGTTCTTCCTGGCCTCGAAAGGGCATGTCGATCTGGCGGTGTTTCTGGCCGCCATGATCGGTACTTCCCTGGTCGTGGCCTCCGGTTGCGTGTTCAACAACTGCATCGACCGCGACATCGACCTGAAGATGGAACGCACCAAGAACCGTGTGCTGGTCCAGGGCCTCATCTCCCTGAAACTGGCCCTGGTTTACGCGACCATTCTGGGTGTTCTCGGCGTTGCCTTGTTGTACAAGGTGGCCAACCCGTTGGCTGCCTTGTTCGCAGTAATCGGCTTCATCATCTACGTCGGCTTCTACAGCCTGTACCTCAAGCGCAAGTCGGTTCACGGCACGCTGGTGGGCAGTCTGTCGGGCGCCATGCCGCCAGTGATCGGTTACGTTGCCGTGACCAACAGCTTCGACATGGCCGCACTGACCCTGCTGGTGATGTTCAGCCTGTGGCAGATGCCGCATTCCTACGCCATCGCGATTTTCCGTTTCAACGATTACCTGGCCGCATCGATTCCGGTGCTGCCAGTGAAACGCGGCATTCAAGTGGCGAAGAAGCACATCCTGCTCTACATCCTGGCGTTCCTCGTGGCGACCTTGATGCTGACCTTCAGCGGCTACGCCGGCATGAGCTACCTCGCCGTCGCCGCCGCCATGGGCATGTACTGGCTGTACATGGCCTGGACCGGCTACAAGGCAGTCGATGACACCGTCTGGGCACGCAAGCTGTTCGTGTTCTCGATCTTCACCATCACTGCGTTGAGCGTCATGATGTCCCTGGACTTCAAGGTGCCGACAGAGCTGTTGCTGACGTACGCGCCGTAAGGTTTGCAAGCTTCAGAAAAAACCCCGCACGTTGAGAGATGTGCGGGGTTTTTTGTTGGTTGAAATATGCTCGTTCGGGGTGCTGCCATTCGCGAGCAGGCTCGCTCCCACAGTTTGCGGTTGCGGCCATTCGGTAAAAGACCTAGATTCGGATCCAACCCCGACAGTAGTAGCTCCAAGCCATCCTTCGGTGCTCGACTGTCTCAACCCGTGCATTGATCAAAAGGCTGGGCGCAATGACCGAACGGATGACCTGCGATGAGCGCTTTATCGCCCTGGCTGAAGAACTCAACTACGACATCTATGGCGAGAACACCGCCGGTGGCAATTACGCGCCGCTGATCGTCATCACGACGAGCTGTACATCAGCGGGATGGTGCCGCGGGTCAATGGCAAGATTCTCTATCCCGGTCGCGTGGGGCTGGAACTGAACCTCAAGGATGCACAAGCAGCGGCGAGCATCAGCGCCATGCGTTGCCTGGCGCTGATCGTCGATGCGGTCGGTTCGCTGGACAAGATTCGCGCGTTGTTGCGGGTCACGGTGTATGTGAAGTCGACTGCTGACTTTGTCGACCTGAGCGAAGTGGCCAACGGCGCTTCGGACGTGTTCAGCCATGTGCTGGGCGATGCCGGACGGCATACGCGCACGACCATCGGCGTGTATCAGTTGCCGAAGAATGCGGCGATTGAAGTGGACATGATTGCGGCGTTGCATCCTTCGGCTTGAGGGGGGGTTAGCGGTTTGCCCTCACCCTAACCCTCTCCCGGAGGGAGAGGGGACTGACTGAGGGGCTCTCAAGATATACGCCGACCTGAAATACCGAGCCGAACTCAGGTTTGAAAATCACACAAGTCGGCTCCCTTTACCTCGGGAGAGGGCTGGGCGGGCGGCGTTCCGATGAGGGGCGACGATTTTCGCCTCCTCACGAATCACAAGCCGGACAACAAAAAGCCCCGCCTGAATCTCAGTGCGGGGCTTTTTCACAAGCGCTTGGCAGATTACTGCGCCGCGATGCTGTAACCATCAAACGCCGTCTGCTGCTGCAGTGCGGTGATGATGTTCTTGCGGTTCACCGCCTGTTCCGTACCGGCGTTATCGACGAAGGTTTCGCTCTCCAGCTCGGCTTCATCGCCTTCACCGACGAAGGTGAAACCGAGGAATTCCAGTGCCTCACGATCAACATTCAGGCGCGAACGCGGCGTGCGCATTGGCAGGGTCACGCTGGCGCCGTCCTTGCTGATGGTGAAGATTTCCACTTCTTTCTTTTTGGCGGCCTTGCTCTTGCCGCCGCTCGGATTGCTGATCGCCTGATGGGTCTGATTCAGCACTTTCAGCGCCAGACCATAAACGATTTCCTGAAACGCCGGATCGTCCTTGAAGCAGGACAGAATGCGCCCGATCGAGAACTTGCTGCTCAGGTCTTCCAGCGCGGCGATGTCCGCTGCCTCGGCGTCTTTCAGGCGCTTGAGTTCGCCCATCAGCTCGTACGCCTTGTCGTCATCAAAACTGTCATGCGCCTGACGGATCGCCGCACGCAATTCACGGATCTGGTCGCTCTCGCGGGTCGACTGGAACGCGTCGAGGACCATCTCGCTGATGATTTTGGCTTGTGGCAGGTGTTGTGAAAGATTGATGGAGTTTTCGTATTCCGCTTTGGACGACTGGGTGACTACGGATTCAGCGGTGTTGAAATCGGACATTGAAATTTCACTACTTTTTAACTTGAGTTGAGGCGAGAAAGCACGAGGTCTTTTTCAGGCCGACTAATTTAGGGGAGCGGCGCGGCGTTGTCACGGAGCAACGGTCTGGTGGTCGGGAATTTTCCACCGTGCGCTATTTGCGGCGCTGACGTTCCATGGCAATCACGGACTTCTCGAAGCCCAGGCCGGCGAAAAAAGCTTCAGCGCCTTCGCGTCCAGCGCGCAGCACCCAGGTGATGTCCGGGTTGTCACCCATGACGTACTCCACCAGTGCCCGCCCGATTCCTTTGCGCCGATGGCGATCATCGACCACTACCATCGACAGGTAACCATTGGACAATTCGTCGGTGATGCCACGGGCGAAACCGACAATCTGCTCGCCCTGAATGGCCACAGCCGTGCGCTGTGAGTTTTGAATCAGGCGAGCGAACGATTCTGCATCGCCAGTGCGATGACTCCAGCCATGCTTGCCGAGAAACAGCCGTGCCAACTCTGTTTCATCGGGACGCAGGTTACGTACGTTGAGAGTGTTTCGCATGGGTTGAACTCCTTTTCAGATTGTTGAACGCCCAGCGTCAGATTTGCCCCAAGTACGCATCGCAAACTCGACAAAGCGTCTCAGCTTCGGCAATCGATAGCGATCCTGCGCATACAACAGATGCATCGGCCTGCTCGGCGGTTGGTAGTCCGTCATTACCCTGACCAGTTTGCCGTCGCGCAGATCCTGTTCCACCAGCGCGTCGGGCAGCATCATGATGCCCATGCCGTTGCGCGCCGCCTGGTGCAGACCGGCGGAGCTGTTGATCAGCATCGGCCCGCTGACGTCGACGAGGACTTCACCTTCCGGGCCGCTCAGACGCCAGCGTTTTTCCACCGACTGCCAGTCATCCCCAGCCGGGTAGGCGAAGGACAGGCAATCGTGTTGCTGCAAATCCTGTGGCGTGTGCGGCATGCCGCGCCGCGCGATGTATTCGGGGGAGGCGCAGACCGTCAGGGTGTAGTCGATCAAAGGCCGGGCGATCAGGTTGGATTGGTCGAAATTGCCTAGGCGGAATGCGACATCGAGGCCGTTCTCCAGCAGATCCGGACGGCCGTTGGTCAGCACCACGTCAAGCTTCACTTGCGGATAGAGCAAGGAATATTCGCTGAGGGCCGGGGTCAGTCGTTCGACGCCGAAGGTCAGCGGCGCGGTGATACGCAGCAAGCCGCGCGGCTCGTCCGACGCTTGTTCGGCAAGGCGTTCGGAATCGGCCACCAAGCCGAGCACTTCCAGGCAGCGCTGATAATAGACGCTGCCGAATTCGGTCAGGCGCTGGCGCCGCGTGGTGCGTTGCAGCAGTTGCACGCCGAGCCGTTGCTCCAGCGCGCGCAGATGATTGCCTACCATCGTCGTCGACATTTCGCACTTCGCAGCGGCGGCCGTCATGCTCCCGGTTTCGACCACTTTGACGTACACGCCCATCGACTGAAACAAATCCATTATCAAGCTCGGCTTTTAAATGATTGAAGTTTTTCCGAGTTTATCCAGCTCAGGTGGCTAACCATACTGCAAATACACCGACCTGCAATGGAGTTTCGCGTCATGACCGCCGCCCTGATGAACACCTACCAACCCCTGGCCCTGAGTTTCACCAAGGGCCTGGGCACGCGCCTGTGGGATCAGGCGGGGCGCGAATATCTGGATGCCGTTGCCGGTGTGGCAGTGACCAATGTCGGCCACTCGCATCCGCGCATCGTCGCGGCGATCAGTGAGCAAGCGGGGCTGCTGCTGCACACCTCAAACCTGTACAGCATCGACTGGCAGCAACAACTGGCCAAACGGCTGACGGCGTTGTCGGGGATGGAGCGCGCGTTCTTCAACAACTCCGGCGCCGAAGCGAACGAGACGGCACTGAAACTGGCGCGTCTGTACGGCTGGCGCAAAGGCATCGAGCAGCCGCTGGTGGTGGTCATGGCCAACGCGTTTCATGGCCGCACCCTCGGCACGCTGTCTGCCAGCGATGGCCCGGCGGTGCGCCTGGGCTTCAACGAACTGCCGGGGGATTTCGTCAAAGTGCCTTTCGGCGATCTCGCCGCGCTGGAGCAAATACAACGCAAACACGGCGCGCGCATCGTGGCGATTCTGGTCGAGCCGATTCAGGGCGAAAGCGGCGTACAAATCGCGCCGCCGGGTTATCTCAAGGCCCTGCGCGACCTGTGCAATCGCCACGCGTGGCTGCTGATGCTCGATGAAATCCAGACCGGCATCGGCCGTACCGGGCAGTGGTTCGCCTTTCAACACGAAGGCATCGTGCCCGATGTCATGACCCTGGCCAAAGGCCTTGGCAATGGCGTGCCGATCGGCGCCTGCCTGGCCCGTGGCCGCGCGGCCGACCTGTTCACCCCGGGCAGCCATGGCAGCACCTTCGGTGGCAATCCGCTGGCCTGTCGGGTTGGCTGCACGGTGCTGGACATCATCGAAGAGCAAGGCCTGCTGGAGAATGCGCGGGTGCAGGGCGCACGGCTGCTGGAACGCTTGCGCGCCGAATTGGCAGACAACCCGAACGTGCTGGCAATCCGGGGGCAGGGCCTGATGATCGGCATCGAGCTGAAACAACCGGTGCGCGACCTGACGCTGATCGCCGCGCGGGATCACGGCTTGTTGATCAACGTGACTCGTGGCAAGACCATCAGGTTGCTGCCGCCGCTGACGATTGATGAGCGCGAGGTAGGGATGATTGTCAGAGGGGTTGGGCGGGCGTTGTCGTCAGCCCTATCTGCATAATCACTGCTGCGGAGTGTCTGGTAAGGACAGCGAATTGACTGTCCGCAAAAGTGACTCATAGTCAGTCAGACCTATCATCACAACCGGTTCGGCACCGCGCCTGGTAATCAGCAACGGTTCGCGATCATTGGTTGCTTGGTCCATCGACAAGGCCAGGTGAGCTGTGGTTTTGCTGAAGGTGATGGTTTGCATGATGTGGGCCTGCGAGTGGTTGGTACACAGCGAGGTCGACTGTGATTGCGCCCAGTATCACTTAAGCACTTCGGAGACGTTTCCGAGAGGCTTGTAATCCTTATCTGCTGTAATTGTCAGCAGGTGGAGTGCCCGTTGCCGGGCCCTCCACCTATGCTCAGATCTGGTTTCAGTCTGGCCCATCTCCCAACTCCGGCGCCAGCATCCTCGTCTTCTCCGCCCCATTCGAGTTGTGCTGAACAATCTCGCTCGGTTGCCCCTGTTCATTGAAAAACACCTGTCCAATCCCCGCCGAATTCCACAGCCGCTCCCCGGCCTCGGCATGTTCCGGCGTATACGGGACGATGCGCATCAGGCGGCGTTTGGTGAACCAGTTCAATGGCGAGCGCGGTGAGTAGAGCCAGCGGTTGAGGCGGTCGAACCATTCCAGCAGCGTTGGCGGGAACTCGTTCTTGATGCCGCTGCTGGTGATCTGCCAGATCCGTGGGCCGGCCTTGCGGTGGCGGATCAGGACTTCGTAGACGAAGGAATAATGCACATCGCCGGACAGCACCACGTAGTTCCCCGGTGTGCGCGAGTGTCGGAAAATGTTCAGGATCACCTGTGCCGCGCCGCGATGGGCCATCCAGTTTTCCGCGTCGACCAGCAGCGGATAACCGCACCAGCTGAACACCTTCTGCACGGTTTCAATCAGCTTGACGCCGAAGATCGGCGCCGGCGACACGATGATTGCCGAAGGGTGATCGAGCAGTTCCTGTTGCAGTTCGCTCAAGGCTTCCCAGTCGAGCAGGCCCGATGGTTGCTTGAGCGCCATCTCGCTGCGCCAGCGCCGGGTGCGCGTGTCGATCACCACCAGTGCCGGAGTGCTCGGCAATACGAAATGCCACTGCTGAAAACGCAGCAACTGATCAATCAGATTGTCCTGCACCGGCATGTCCAGATAGCCGTCGTCGCCACTGGCGCTCAGTTGCGCGGTCTGCTCCAGCATTCCTTTGAAGGCATCCGGATTGTTGCCCCAGCCCTGACACAACAGATAAGCAATCAGCGCGTTGCCGATGATGCGTTTGGAGAACGGATGGCCGTAGGCGGTTTCCTCCCACTGCGCAGAAAGATTCCAGTCATCGGTGATGTCGTGGTCATCGAAAATCATCAGGCTCGGCAGATGCGCCAGCGCCCGCGCGACGTTGCCCAGGCCCGTCTTGAAGGCATCGATGCGCGTCTGCTCGAGGTGGTAGCGCTTGCGGCGTTCCGGCGTCAGCGTCGGCGCGCTCGGATTGATCAGCGACCACGGCGTCGGCGACCACACCAGCATGTACATGGCCATGACTTCGGCGAATGTCACCAGGTGATTGTCGGCACTGCTGCTGGTGAAAATCGGCTTACGCGCGCCACCGAAAAATCGCTCGCGCAAGGTCTCGTTGCTCTCTAGCGCCGGTAACAAATCCGCACGGTGGTAGTAGCTGGCCGGGTGTTGATAGAGCTTGGCGCTGTCGCTGACCACGGCACCGTCAAGGTGCTCATCGAACAGACCCAGACGCTCGATAAGGGCATGAATCGCCCGCAGCATCGGCCCGGCAACGTCGTCGGCATAGACCTGATCACCGCTCATCATCAGCAGCGCCGGGCGCCGTTGCGCATCGGTTTCGTCGGCCAGCAATTGATCGACGCAGAGCAAACCATCGGTTGCCGGATGATGCGGCTTGCGGCAGGAGCCGTGGAGCAATTGCTCGATCCGCGAACGCACGACGAGGTTCGCGCAGGTAGCGCCGGGGTAAAGCAGATGAGGCGCCCACTCAGCCATACCGATGGCGTCATCGATCAGCAGGTCGTAAGCGATAAACGTGTCGCAGGGCAGGGCGCTTTCAAGTTGAACGTCGATCAGATGCACGAACGCATGACGGCCTACGGCAATGACCGTGCATTTCTCTGAGTCGAGCGGAATATCTCCTACACCTTGCAGGCGCAAGGTCAGCGACAGTTCACGCGAGCCCACTAGCCACAGCACTACGCGCGTCGGCTCCAGCCGCCGCAGCAGCGGGCCGGCCAGGACGGGAGGCAGCGAGATCAGGTTATCGGGTGTTGGAAACATTGAGGATAAAGTTCAAGGCGCACAGGCCGGCGATGATAGCGCAGCCGGCGCCTTGATCCCTTAAATCAGCCTTAAGAGTCGGCTTTTTGCAGTTTCAGCGCCAGCAAACGCCACTCCCCAGCCGTCGCATCAACCCGTGGCAATTCCTGCACGGAGCAATCAAAACGGTAGGTGACATCGTCGCCATTCATGTTGCGCGCAGTGACGCTGTTGCTGAAGCTGTAGACCTGATCCTTGTAGCGATGGCTGACCAGCGCTTTGCTGTCGGCAAAACGCGCCGAAGCGGGATAACGCAGGGTGCTGGTGACAAACGGGCTGCACATGACATACGCGATCATCGACTTGTCGGCCTGTGCGTCGCCGCGCAACTTCTTGTTCAGCGCGGCCAGGGCCATGCGACCCTCGTAGTCGCTCTGATTCAGCACCGTCTGTACCGCCATTGATTTCGGCGCTCGGCTGACGTTATTCGGCAACAGTGCGGAGTCCGGCGGGGAAGGCTTGTCATCCGCTTCGATGGCAGCAAAAACCGTCGCATCTTTCAGTTCGGTGGCGGGCGTGACTGCCTCGGCGTCAGGCAGTACAGAGGTCGACTCGACGACTGGCGTGTTTTGCGCCTGCGCCTCGTGATCGAGCGACGAAGGAAACAGCGAAAAGGTGATCGACAACATCACCAGCCCGACAATGAACCCACCCGCCGCGCCAACGATGTTGCCGTAGAAAATATTCCAGCTGCCGCGGTTCTTCACCACCCAGCGCCACATGAAACCCCAGACAGCGACGAACGCCAGAAAACGCAAAAACTCCATTTGATCCTTTCCTTACCTTTCAACAATCCAAGCGCGGCGCGAGACGATCAGCAAGCCCCGACGATGCGCGGCAAGATAGCAAAATAGACGCGCCGTCCGGCTACGGTTGCGGAAAATAATTCGCCGCCAGAAAAATCAACGTGACCATGCCTGCGGCAACGCCACAGGCGCCCGCGAGCAGTTGACGTGCAACCGGATGCGCTGGCTGACGACGTTTGGCGATCCACAACCACACACCCGCCAGAACGCCCGCGCTGGTCATGAACACCACCAGGCTATTATGCAGTCCCGGCGCTGCCATGGTGGTGCCGAACAGCCCGTCGTAAAGCAGCGTGAAGACAATGCCCGCCACCACAGCGCTGCCCGCTCCGGCGAGGTTTGCCAACAACAGATTCCAGTGCCCGCGCTGTCGCACCACCCAGAACCACATTGCAGCCATGACTACCAAACACAACACAGCATCCATCGGATTTCTTTCCTGGCTACGAGACAGAGGCGGCAACTTGCTCGCCTGTAGAGAGTGGACGGCACGATAGCAAAATAGTAGCGTCCCGCCATGCCTTCTCTGTAATGGACTACCCATGTTTTCCACAACCCGTTTGCTGCAACTACTCGGCGCTCTCACCCTTGCCATCTCCATTACCCCAGCCTTCTGCTTCGCGAAAGAACACCCGCAAGCCAGCTGGAATTACTACCTCGCCAATTGCCAGCGGATGCAGGAGACAATCGCCGACGTCCAGAGCGGTCGCGTCTCCGCTGCCTATGCAGCCACGTCGGGCCTGCAAGACAGCCTCGCCTCCATGAACGAGCGCCGCCTCAACCTGCTACCGCAACACCTCGACTCCAGCGAGTACGCCCACTGCGAAAACGTCGCCGCCCACGCCGAGGCAACCCTGGCCCAAGGCAAAGCCGAGTTCGCCGCGCAAATGCAACGCGGTGTGGAGGAAGGCAGAATTGCACACCAGAACTCCCCCGCCTACCAACGCGCCCGTTCTCTCGGCTACAGCGACGTCGGCGACATCTCCTTCCTGAAACTGCACGAAGACACCGACGGCGAAGCCCGCCTGAAAACCATGCTCATCACCGTCGACGAAATCTGCGGCCAATACTTCCGCGCCACGCAATACGTGAAGCCCTATGTGATCTACACGGTGCGACCATCGGATGGCGGCTGCGGCGAAGTGAAGCGTGTCGCGATAGTTGGCGGCGGGCAGGCAGAGAAGGGCGACTACATTGATCCCAATGGTGAGTTTCAATACATGGGCTGGAAAAAACTGGCTGGCGCTGACGGCTTTCCAACGGATATTCGAGTACTGAAAGCTCGTCGCTGATCGGACGAGATAGCGGCATGGCTGTAGCGCACCACTCAAAGAATGTCGCGCAGATACCCCTTCAGCGCGAGCAGCGGCTGACCCAGCTGCTCCACCGACCGCGCCTGAGCCAACTCCGCCGACAACTTGCGCAACTCCCGCCCCAACGGCTTTTCGACCCCACCCAAGGCATCCAGCGCCAGGTTCAGGCATTCGTTCATCTTGAACTGAATGGCCTCGACATCGCCGCGTTTCACCAGTAACTCGAAAACGTCTTTCTGATAATCGCCCATGACCATGTCATCGCGCAGGATCGGGCTCAGGCCTTCTTCTTCGTAGGCGAGTTTGAGGGAGAAGAGGGCGACGGTTTCCAGTGAGGTTTCCATGGGGATGTCTGTCAGTGAAGTGGAAGGCTTGAAACCAATGCGCAAAACGCCAGAGGAGGTTTGCCGTGCGGGCGTGATTATACGGGCGGGGATCGCAGTCGAGGCAACCAGCAATCGGGCATCTAAAACCTACAAGCTCGCGCAGCATTGACATCCACTTTGATACGACGCTTTGATTACAAACACTGAACATCAGCGGAGCGACCATCATGGAATACGACATGAAACTGATCGACGACGCCGTCCTTGCTCTCCTGGCAGCCTATAGCTCCGACGCTGGCAATGCGTGGAAGGGCTATGACTTCGAGATCATGAACCGCTTGCACGAACAGGGTTTGATCAGTAATCCGGTGAACCGGAACAAATCGATATGGTTGACGGAGGAAGGGTTGGAGCGGGGGCGGGAGATTGCTGATCGGATGTTTGCAGTCAAGGAGTAGGGTGGGCACACGTCCGATTTCGGGAACTGATTTGATCTTGGGTAGGAAGGCCAGATAGGCACCAACCACTTTCCACCAGACGAAAAAAAAGGCCTTGCTTTCGCAAGACCTTTTTCTCTGTGTTGGTGCCCCGAGGGAGACTCGAACTCCCACTCCTTTCGAAAACGGATTTTGAATCCGCCGCGTCTACCAATTCCGCCATCAGGGCTCAATGGCGGCGAAGTATAGAGAGGTGATTACCGTTGGTCAATCACGTTTCATGGTCAATTTTCGATATTTCCGCTAGACTTTCCGGCCCTGCTAGACGAACCCCATCATGCGCGTTGCTGACTTTACTTTCGAGCTTCCTGATTCGCTGATCGCCCGCCATCCGTTGGCCGAGCGTCGCGGTAGTCGCCTGCTGACCCTTGATGGGCCGAGCGGCGCCCTGGCACACCGTCAATTCACTGATTTGCTTGAGCATTTGCGACCGGGCGATTTGATGGTGTTCAACAATACCCGGGTGATTCCGGCGCGGCTGTTCGGGCAGAAAGCGTCCGGCGGCAAGCTGGAAATTCTCATCGAGCGCGTGCTCGATGCGCACCGCGTGCTGGCCCATGTGCGCTCCAGCAAGTCGCCGAAGCCGGGTTCGAAGATCCTTATCGACGGCGGTGGCGAAGCCGAGATGCTCGCGCGTCATGATGCGCTGTTCGAGCTGGGTTTTGCCGAGGAAGTCTTGCCGTTGCTCGACCGCGTCGGGCACATGCCGTTGCCTCCTTATATAGACCGCCCGGATGAAGGCTCGGATCGCGAGCGTTATCAGACCGTGTATGCCCAGCGTCTGGGCGCGGTCGCAGCGCCGACGGCGGGGCTGCATTTCGACGAGCCGCTGATGCAGGCGATTGCTGCCAAGGGCGTCGAGACTGCGTTCGTGACGTTGCACGTCGGCGCGGGGACGTTTCAGCCGGTGCGTGTCGAGAATATCGAAGATCACCACATGCACAGCGAGTGGCTGGAAGTCGGCCAGGATGTGGTCGATGCGGTGGCGGCGTGCCGTGCGCGTGGCGGTCGGGTGGTTGCGGTCGGCACCACCAGCGTGCGTTCGCTGGAGAGCGCGGCGCGCGATGGTGTGCTCAAGCCGTTCAGTGGCGACACCGACATCTTTATCTATCCGGGCCGGCCGTTTCATGTGGTCGATGCCCTGGTGACCAATTTCCATTTGCCGGAATCCACGCTGTTGATGCTGGTTTCCGCGTTTGCCGGTTATCCCGAAACCATGGCCGCCTACAAGGCCGCCGTGGAAAACGGATACCGCTTTTTCAGTTACGGGGATGCAATGTTCATCACCCGCAATCCCGCTCCAACTGCCCCTGAACAGACAGGCCCAGAGGAAACAGAATGAGTCGCGAATGTCGAATGTCCTTTGAGCTGCTGGCCACCGATGGCAAGGCTCGTCGTGGTCGCCTGACCTTCCCCCGTGGCACCGTCGAGACCCCGGCGTTCATGCCGGTCGGCACCTACGGCACGGTCAAGGGCATGCTGCCGCGCGACATCGTCGCCACGGGCGCGGAAATCATTCTGGGCAACACCTTTCACCTGTGGCTGCGTCCCGGCACTCAGGTGATCAAGGAGCACGGCGACCTGCACGATTTCATGCAGTGGAAAGGCCCGATCCTCACCGACTCCGGCGGTTTCCAGGTGTTCAGCCTCGGCGCGATGCGCAAGATCAAGGAGGAGGGCGTGACCTTCGCTTCTCCGGTCGACGGCGCCAAAGTGTTCATGGGCCCGGAAGAGTCGATGCAGGTGCAGCGCGATCTCGGTTCCGACATCGTGATGATCTTCGACGAATGCACGCCGTATCCGGCTGACGAAGACGTCGCGCGCGTATCGATGGAATTGTCGCTGCGCTGGGCGCAGCGTTCGAAGAATGCCCACGGCGACAACACCGCAGCGCTGTTCGGCATCGTTCAGGGCGGCATGCATGAAAACCTGCGCATGCGCTCGCTCGAAGGCCTCGACAAGATCGGCTTCGACGGCCTCGCCATCGGCGGTCTGTCGGTGGGCGAACCGAAGCACGAAATGATCAAGGTGCTGGATTATCTGCCGGGCCAGATGCCCGCTGACAAACCTCGTTACCTTATGGGCGTTGGCAAACCGGAGGATCTGGTTGAGGGTGTGCGCCGCGGGGTGGACATGTTCGATTGCGTGATGCCAACCCGTAATGCCCGCAATGGGCATCTGTTCATCGATACCGGTGTGCTGAAGATCCGTAACGCGTTCCATCGCCATGATGAATCGCCGCTGGATCCGACCTGCGATTGCTACACCTGCCAGAACTTCTCACGCGCTTATCTGCATCACCTGGACAAGTGCGGCGAAATGCTCGGCAGCATGCTCAATACCATCCATAACTTGCGCCATTATCAGGTGCTGATGGCTGGTTTGCGCGAGGCTATTCAACAGGGTACATTGGCCGCCTTTGTCGATGCCTTCTACGCCAAACGCGGACTTCCCGTTCCGCCTTTGGACTGAGTTTTCTGACCCCAAGATTCAACATTTGCAACTGGAGTGCTAAATGAGCTTTTTTATCTCTAACGCCATGGCTGACGCAGCTGCACCGGCTGCTGCAAGCCCAATGGGCGGCGGCTTCGAGTGGATTTTCCTGGTCGGCTTCCTGGTCATCTTCTACCTGATGATCTGGCGTCCACAGGCCAAGCGCGCCAAAGAGCAGAAGAACCTGCTGAGCAGCCTGCAGAAGGGCGACGAAGTCGTGACCACTGGCGGCATCGCCGGCAAGATCACCAAGGTTGCCGATGACTTCGTGGTTCTGGAAGTGTCCGACACCGTGGAAATGAAGTTCCAGAAAGGCGCCATCGCCGCCACGCTGCCAAAAGGCACGCTGAAAGCGATCTAAGAGCAACAACTTCTACTCAATCGACGGGGCGCGCAAGGCGCCCCGCGTTCATAACGGGCGGCGTGATGCTGAACAAATACCCTCTGTGGAAATACATTCTGATCCTGGCGGTGCTGGCGATCGGTCTGATTTATTCCGCTCCCAATCTTTACCCCGATGACCCGGCGATTCAGATCAGCGGCGCCAGCACGGCTCTGCAGGTCAATGACGCCGATCTGGCTCGCGTCAGCACAGCGCTGAAAGAGTCCGGCATCAACGTCAAGGCGGCTACGCTGACGGCGGGCGGCAAGGGCGGTCTGATCCGTCTGAGCAAGGCTGAAGATCAGCTGCCGGCCAAGGACGTTGTACGCAAGGCATTGGGTGATGACTACGTCGTCGCGCTGAACCTGGCACAGACCACCCCGCAATGGCTGCGCAACCTCGGTGCGCACCCGATGAAGCTGGGTCTGGACTTGTCCGGTGGTGTGCACTTCCTGCTCGAAGTGGACATGGACAAAGCCCTCGATGCGCGCCTGAAAGTCTACGAAGGCGACGTCAAGAGCCTGCTGCGCAAAGAGAAGCTGCGCTATCGCAGCCTGCCGCAACTGGGCGGTGCCATTCAGTTGGGCTTCAGCGATGAAGATTCCCGCGAACAGGCCCGTGCGCTGATCCGCAAGAATTTCAACGATTTCGACATTGTTCCGGCCGACCTCAACGGTCAACCGGTGCTGCGTCTGGCGATGACCCCGGCCAAGCTGGCGGAAATCCGTGAATACTCCATCAAGCAGAACCTGACCACGGTACGTAACCGCGTCAACGAGCTGGGTGTTGCCGAACCGATCGTGCAGCGTCAGGGCGCCAACCGCATCGTGGTTGAGCTGCCGGGCGTGCAGGACACTGCCGAAGCCAAGCGTATTCTCGGCAAGACGGCCAACCTTGAGTTCCGTCTGGCCGCCGAGCCGGGCGCTTCGAAAGCCACTTCCGAATCGTTCGAATTCCGCGAAGGCAACCGTCCGCCAGCGCAGATCGAGCGTGGCCTGATCATCACCGGTGACCAGGTCACCGACGCCAAGGCCGGTTTCGGCGAGCACGGCACGCCTGAAGTGAACATCCGTCTGGATGGTCATGGTGGCGAGCTGATGAGCCGCGCGACCCGTTCCAACGTCGGTCGCAGCATGGCGGTGATCTTCATCGAACAGCGTCCGGTCACCACTTACACCAAGCAAGTGGTTGATGGCGTCGAGAAAGACGTTGCGGTGCAGACGTTCAAGGAAGAGAAGAAGATCATCAGCCTGGCGACCATTCAGTCGCCGCTGGGTGCGCAATTCCGCATCACTGGCCTGAACGGTCAGGGCGAGTCGTCCGAACTGGCGCTGCTGCTGCGTGCCGGTGGTCTGGCTGCACCGATGTACTTCGCTGAAGAGCGCACAATCGGTCCGAGCCTGGGTGCTGACAACATCACCAAAGGTATCGATGCTTCCCTGTGGGGCATGCTGTTCGTATCGCTGTTCATCATCGCCATCTACCGCTTCTTCGGCGTCATCGCCACCGTCGCTCTGGCGGTGAACATGGTGCTGCTGCTGGCGTTGATGTCCTTGCTGGGCGCCACGCTGACCCTGCCGGGTATCGCCGGTATCGTCCTGACGATGGGTATGGCGGTCGACGCCAACGTACTGATCTTCTCGCGGATTCGTGAAGAGATCGCCGCTGGCATGACTGTGCAGCGGGCAATCAACGAAGGCTTCGGCCGGGCATTCACCGCGATTCTCGACGCCAACCTGACCACGTTGCTGGTCGGCGGCATTCTCTTCGCCATGGGCACCGGCCCGGTGAAGGGGTTCGCAGTGACGATGTCCCTCGGGATCTTTACCTCGATGTTCACGGCCATCATGGTGACCCGCGCAATGGTCAACCTGATCTTTGGCGGACGTGACTTCAAGAAGTTGTGGATTTAAGGGGCTGCCATGTTACGTACAATCAACTTCATGGGCGTTCGCAACTTCGCGTTCGGCGTCACATTGCTGCTTACCGTCATTGCCTTGTTCAGTGTCGCCACCAAGGGCATGAACTGGGGCCTGGACTTCACCGGCGGTACGCTCATCGAGCTGACCTACGAGCGTCCGGCCGACGTCACCAAGGTGCGCGAGCAACTGGCGACTTCCGGTTATCACGAAGCCGTGGTGCAGAACTTCGGTGCGACCACCGATCTGCTGGTGCGCATGCCGGGTGAAGACCCGCAGTTGGGCCATCAAGTAGCGGAAGCGCTTCAAAAGGTCGGCGGTGACAACCCGGCTACGGTCAAGCGTGTCGAGTTCGTCGGCCCACAGGTCGGTGAAGAGCTGCGCGACCAGGGCGGCCTCGGCATGCTGCTGGCGCTCGGCGGCATCCTGATCTACCTGGCGTTCCGCTTTCAGTGGAAGTTTGCGGTCGGCGCCATTGTCTCGCTGATCCACGACGTGATCGTGACCGTGGGTATCCTCTCGTACTTCCAGATCACTTTCGATCTGACAGTGCTGGCAGCGGTGCTGGCGATCATCGGTTACTCGCTGAACGACACCATCGTGGTTTTCGACCGGGTGCGTGAGAACTTCCGCGTGCTGCGCAAGGCGACGCTGATCGAGAACATCAACATCTCGACCACCCAGACCCTGCTGCGCACCATGGCGACCTCGATCTCCACTCTGCTGGCGATCGCGGCGCTGCTGTTCTTCGGTGGCGACAACCTGTTCGGTTTCTCCATCGCACTGTTCATCGGTGTACTGGCGGGTACCTACTCGTCGATCTACATCGCCAACGTGGTGCTGATCTGGCTGAACCTGACCACCGAGGATCTGATTCCTCCGGCCAACACCGATAAGGAAGTCGACGAACGTCCATAACGGTCAGCGATTTCCCGGCTGTCAGCCAACAAAAGGCGCGAGTTGAACTCGCGCCTTTTTTTGTGCTCCAAGGCTGGGAGAAGCGCGGGCGTGTCCCGCATGTGATGGTCAGGAGGTTCATGTGAACAAGTCGTTGCTGGTTGGTGCGGTATTGGGTGCTGTCGGTGTCACAGCCGGGGGTGCTGTTGCCACCTACAGCCTGGTTAAAAGCGGCCCTGAGTATGCGCAAGTATTAGCCGTTGAGCCGGTCAAGACACAGATCAAGACTCCACGTGAAGTATGCAAGGATGTAACGGTGACCCGTCAGGCACCGGTAAAAGATCAACACCAGATCGCCGGTACCGTGGTCGGCGCGCTGGCCGGTGGTTTGCTGGGCAACCAGATTGGCGGCGGTACCGGCAAGAAGATTGCCACGGTGGCCGGTGCGGTCGGTGGCGGTTATGCGGGCAACAAGGTGCAGGAGGGCATGCAGGAGCGTGACACCTACACCACCACGCAAACCCGCTGCAACACGGTCAATGACATCAGCGACAAGGTCGTCGGTTACGATGTGCGTTACTCGCTTGATGGCAAGGAAGGCAAAGTGCGGATGGATCGCGATCCGGGCAACCAGATTCCGGTCGACAAGGAAGGCAAGCTGATCCTGTCGCAGAATGAGCCGGCTCAGTAAGGATTTACGGTTGTGAAAAGAAGCACCCTGCGGGGTGCTTTTTTTATACCCGCGATTCAGGGCAGCGCGCGATTCTCACCTGTGCGAGCGAGCCTGCTCGCGAATACGGTCTACCAGTTGATATTTACTTTGCTGGCACGCCCATTCGCGAGCAGGCTCGCTCCCACAGGGAATTGTGCTGTTTGGAATTGCAGGCACAAAAAAAGCACCCCGAAGGGTGCTTTTTGGTTTCGCGTAAAGCTTAGCGCTTCAGCGAGGCCGGCAGGTGCGGCTGGATCGCCGTCAGCACTGCCTTGAAGCATTTGGTGTTGCCGGCAACGATGTGGCCTTTTTCCAGGAAGTCGTGACCGCCGGTGAAATCGCTCACCAGGCCGCCGGCTTCTTGAATCAGCAGGGCGCCTGCAGCCATGTCCCACTCGGACAGGCCCGATTCCCAGAACGCATCGAAACGACCGGCAGCCACGTAAGCCAGGTCCAGGCTCGCCGAACCGGCGCGGCGGATGCCGGCAGTCTGGCCAACCAGGGCGCGGAACATGCCGAGGTAGTTGTCGAGGTTGTCCATCTGGTCGTCACGGAACGGGAACCCAGTGCCGAGCAGAGCGCCGTCGAGGCTGGTGCGACCACTGACGCGCAGGCGACGACCGTTCAGTTGAGCGCCGCGACCACGGCTGGCGGTGAATTCTTCCTGGCGGACCGGGTCCAGAACCACTGCGTGTTCCAGGCGACCACGATATTTGCAGGCAATGCTCACTGCAAAGTGCGGAATGCCACGGAGGAAGTTGGTGGTGCCGTCCAGCGGATCGATGATCCACAGGTACTCTTCGCCTTCGATGCCGGTGCCAGCGTGCAGGCCGGTTTCTTCACCCTGAATCGAGTGATTCGGGTAAGCCTTGCGCAGGGCATCGATGATTTTCTGTTCAGCGGCGCGATCGACCTCGGATACGTAATCCTTGGCGTCTTTTTCGTCGACCTTGATGGTATCCAGGCGCTCGATGGAGCGGAAGATCAGTTCACTGGCGCTGCGGGCGGCGCGCAGCGCGATATTCAGCATGGGCTGCATGGATGTGTCACCTAAGGTTGTTAAAGAAAGCCGCGCATTCTATCAGAACTTTTCTTCAGGTGAAGGACGCTGTTCGCTTTCATAGCTTAACGGTAGGCTGTTCTGTAAGATTTGCCCCCCTTTCCTGTGTCCGAGAGCGCCTCCCTTGCTGCAGAACATTCGTGTCGTCCTGGTCAACACCAGCCACCCCGGCAACATCGGCGGGGCCGCGCGCGCCATGAAAAACATGGGTCTGTCGCGACTGGTGCTGGTCGAACCGCGGGTCTTCCCGCACCACGAGGCCGACGCCCGCGCCTCCGGTGCCGGTGACATCCTTGAAAACGCGCAAGTCGTCGCCACCTTGGAAGATGCTCTGGTCGGCTGCAATCTGGTGCTCGGCACCAGCGCCCGCGACCGGCGCATTCCCTGGCCACTGCTGGACCCGCGCGAATGCGGCAACAAGGTGGTCGAGGAAGCCGGGCAGGGCGCGGAGATTGCTTTGGTGTTCGGCCGTGAAGACTCCGGCCTGACCAATGAAGAGCTGCAGCGATGTCACTTTCACGTGCACATCCCTTCCGACCCGACGTTCAGTTCGCTGAACCTCGGGGCGGCGGTGCAGGTATTGAGTTATGAAGTGCGCATGGCCTGGCTGGCTGCACAGGGTCAGCCGAGCAAGGTTGAGAAAGAAGAAGTGGCCTCGGTGAAAAGCGCCGAGCTGGCGACCATGGATGAGCTGGAGCGATTCTATGAGCACCTGGAGCAGACGCTGGTTGCCATCGAATTCCTCGACCCGGAAAAACCACGGCACTTGATGGCGCGCCTGCGCCGGTTGTACGGACGCAGCTCGGTCAGTCGGGCGGAAATGAATATTTTGCGTGGCATCCTCACGGAAACCCAGAAAGCGGCCCGTGGCGAGCTTCTAAAGCGGAAGGATTGAATGATGTTTGAGCGTTTGCGTGAAGATATCCAGAGCGTATTCCATCGAGACCCGGCGGCGCGTAACGCTTTTGAAGTCCTGACCTGCTACCCCGGCATGCATGCGATCTGGATTCATCGTCTGGCCGGCATGCTCTGGCGCAACGAACTGAAATGGCTGGCGCGGCTGGTGTCGAACTTCGGTCGCTGGCTGACCGGGATCGAGATTCATCCGGGTGCCAAGATAGGTCGGCGTTTCTTCATCGATCACGGCATGGGCATCGTCATTGGTGAAACCGCCGAGATCGGCGACGACGTCACCATCTATCAAGGCGTGACCCTCGGCGGCACCAGTTGGAACAAAGGCAAGCGCCACCCGACTCTCGGAGACGGCGTTGTAGTCGGTGCCGGGGCCAAGGTTCTCGGTCCGTTCACGGTGGGTGCAGGCGCCAAAGTCGGCTCCAACGCTGTGGTCACCAAGGAAGTGCCGCCCGGCGCCACTGTGGTGGGGATTCCGGGGCGGATCATCGTCAAGACCGATGAAGAGCAGGACGCCAAGCGCAAAGCCATGGCGGAAAAGATCGGTTTCGATGCCTACGGTGTCAGCGAAGACATGCCCGACCCGGTGGCCCGCGCCATCGGCCAGTTGCTCGATCATCTGCAAGCGGTGGACGGGCGTCTGGAAGGCATGTGCGGCGCGCTGAAGGATCTGGGCAGCAATTACTGTGCGAAAGATCTGCCTGAGCTGCGTGAAGAGGACTTCGCTTGCGTCAAAGGCAAGGACGAATCGAAAGCCGGCTGAACCGCGGCGCTGCTTTTCGCGAGCAGGCTCGCTCCCACAAGAGCAATGCATTCCAATGTGGGAGCGAGCCTGCTCGCGAAGATCGATCACGCGGTTGCGCTGGCTGTCCGCAGCCCGTCTTTGCTATAGTGCGCGCGCTCTTTTGCGGGTAAACCCGACTAAAGCACTAGGTCTTATAGTTGACTTAAATGCTCGGGAATTGCATACTCCCGCCCATTCCGAACTCCGTGGTAACTGTCCATGCGACTGACTACAAAAGGCCGATACGCCGTGACCGCCATGCTTGACCTGGCGTTGCACGCGCAGCACGGGCCGGTGTCTCTGGCCGATATCTCCGAGCGCCAAGGCATCTCGCTGTCCTACCTCGAGCAGCTGTTCGCCAAGCTGCGCCGCAGCAACCTGGTTTCCAGCGTTCGCGGTCCGGGTGGTGGCTACCAGTTGTCCCGCGACATGCAGGGCATCCAGGTCGCCCAGGTGATCGATGCGGTGAACGAATCGGTCGATGCCACCAAGTGCCAGGGCCAGGGCGATTGCCATTCCGGTGATACCTGCCTGACCCATCATCTGTGGTGCGACTTGAGCCTGCAGATTCACGAATTTCTGAGCGGTATCAGCTTGGCCGACCTTGTGACTCGCCGTGAGGTACAAGAAGTGGCCCAGCGTCAGGACCAGCGCCGTTGCAGCAGCAAGGCGCCACGCCTGGACAAGATTGAAGCGTCCGCCGTCGAATGACAGCCGAAGAGCTACCCGCGGCACGCCAGCCCTGATTTAGGAGATAGTCCATGAAATTGCCGATTTACCTTGATTACTCTGCAACCACCCCGGTTGATCCGCGCGTTGCGCAGAAAATGAGTGAATGCCTGCTGGTCGACGGAAACTTCGGTAACCCGGCGTCCCGCTCCCACGTGTTCGGCTGGAAGGCTGAAGAGTCCGTCGAAAACGCCCGTCGTCAGGTGGCCGATCTGGTCAACGCCGACCCGCGTGAAATCGTCTGGACCTCCGGTGCCACCGAATCCGACAACCTGGCGATCAAGGGCGCGGCACATTTCTACGCCTCCAAGGGCAAGCACCTGATCACCAGCAAGATCGAGCACAAGGCTGTCCTCGACACCATGCGCCAGCTGGAGCGTGAAGGCTTCGAAGTGACTTACCTCGAGCCGACCGAAGACGGTCTGATCACCCCGGCAATGATTGACGCCGCACTGCGCGAAGACACCATTCTGGTGTCGGTGATGCACGTCAACAACGAAATCGGCACCATCAACGACATCGCTGCCATCGGCGAGATGCTGCGCGCCAAAGGCGTGCTGTTCCATGTCGACGCGGCTCAGTCCACTGGCAAGGTCGAGATCGACCTGCAGAAGCTGAAAGTCGACATGATGTCGTTCTCCGCCCACAAGACTTATGGCCCTAAAGGCATCGGCGCGCTGTACGTCAGCCGCAAGCCGCGTGTGCGCATCGAAGCGACCATGCACGGCGGCGGTCACGAGCGCGGCATGCGTTCCGGCACCCTGGCGACCCACCAGATCGTCGGCATGGGCGAAGCGTTCCGCGTAGCCAAGGAAGACATGGCTGCCGAAAACGTGCGCATCAAAGCCTTGAGCGATCGCTTCTACAAGCAGGTCGAGCACCTGGAAGAGCTGTACGTCAACGGCAGCCTGACCGCCCGCGTTCCGCACAACCTGAACCTGAGCTTCAACTACGTTGAAGGCGAGTCGCTGATCATGGCGCTCAAGGATCTGGCGGTATCGTCCGGTTCGGCCTGCACCTCGGCGTCGCTGGAGCCTTCGTACGTACTGCGCGCCCTGGGCCGCAACGACGAACTGGCACACAGCTCGATCCGCTTTACCTTCGGCCGTTTCACCACCGAAGAAGAAATCGACTACGCCGCGCAGAAAGTCTGCGAGGCCGTTACCAAGCTGCGCGCTCTGTCGCCGCTGTGGGACATGTACAAAGACGGCGTCGATATATCGAAAATCGAGTGGGCGGCACACTAACTATAGAAGCCGCCGGATACAGATCCTGTAGCGACGCGGCGTTAACGCAGCGCAGTTGCAGGGTCTCAAGAGCGGCCCTGATGAGTGAGGATTGAGAATCATGGCTTACAGCGAAAAGGTCATCGACCACTACGAAAACCCGCGCAACGTCGGCAAGATGAACGCGGAAGATCCTGATGTCGGCACCGGCATGGTCGGCGCTCCGGCGTGCGGCGACGTGATGCGTCTGCAGATCAAGGTCAACGATCAGGGCGTTATCGAAGACGCCAAGTTCAAGACCTACGGTTGCGGTTCGGCAATCGCCTCTAGCTCCCTCGCTACCGAGTGGATGAAGGGCAAGACTCTGGACGAAGCCGAAACCATCAAGAACACTCAGCTGGCCGAAGAACTGGCTTTGCCGCCAGTGAAAATCCACTGCTCCGTGCTCGCAGAAGACGCTATCAAAGCGGCTGTTCGCGACTACAAGCAGAAGAAAGGCTTGATCTGAATTTCAAGATTCGGCGACGAGTAAGGAGTCAACGATGGCTATCAGCATGACAGAAGCGGCTGCTCGACACGTGCGGCGCTCCCTCGACGGGCGCGGCAAAGGTGAAGGGATTCGTCTGGGTGTTCGCACCACAGGCTGTTCCGGCCTTGCGTACGTGCTGGAGTTTGTCGACGAGGTAGTGGCGGAGGATCAGGTGTTCGAGAGTCACGGCGAAAAGGTGATCATCGACCCGAAAAGCCTGGCCTACCTGGATGGCACCGAGCTCGACTTCGTCAAGGAAGGGTTGAACGAAGGCTTCAAGTTCAACAACCCCAACGTGCGCGGTGAATGTGGCTGCGGCGAAAGCTTCAACATCTGAGGCTGGTCGTGGGTATTCCTTGTCATTTCGCTTTATTCGAGCTGCAACCGAGCTTCCGCCTGGATCTCGAGCAGTTGGCCACGCGCTACCGTGAGTTGGCGCGCGGCGTCCATCCTGACCGTTTTGCCGATGCATCCGAACGCGAGCAGCGCTCGGCGCTCGAGCAATCGGCGCGGCTCAACGACGCGTACCAGACGCTCAAGAGCCCGGCCCAGCGCGCACGCTACCTGCTGAAAATCAGCGGGCACGAAGTGCCGATGGAAGTCACTGTCCACGATCCCGAATTCCTTCTGCAGCAGATGCAATGGCGCGAAGAGCTCGAAGATCTGCAGGACAGTGCCGACCTCGACGGTGTCGCGGTATTCAAGCGTCGCTTGAAGGCGGCTCAGGAACAGCTCAACGAAAGCTTCGCAGCCTGTTGGGATGATGCAGCGCAACGCGAGCAGGCCGAACGCCTGATGCGGCGCATGCAGTTCCTCGACAAGCTCACCTACGAAGTGCGCCAGCTGGAAGAGCGCCTCGACGATTAATCCAGTGCTGCCCTGATTGCACGCTGACAGACAGACAAGACCTGATCACCATGGCTCTACTGCAGATCGCCGAACCCGGCCAAAGTCCTCAACCGCACCAGCGTCGTCTGGCTGTGGGCATCGACTTGGGTACTACAAATTCGCTGGTCGCTGCGCTGCGCAGTGGTCTTTCCGAACCGCTGGCCGACGCCAACGGGCAGGTCATCCTGCCGTCCGCCGTGCGTTATCACGCCGACCGCGTCGAAGTCGGTGAGTCCGCCAAGCTGGCAGCAGCCTCCGATCCCCTGAACACCGTGCTCTCGGTCAAGCGCTTGATGGGTCGTGGTCTGTCCGACGTCAAGCAATTGGGCGAACAACTGCCGTACCGCTTTGTCGGTGGCGAATCGCACATGCCGTTCATCGACACCGTGCAAGGCCCGAAAAGCCCGGTTGAAGTCTCCGCCGATATCCTCAAGGTCCTGCGTCAGCGCGCTGAGGCGACCTTGGGTGGCGAACTGGTTGGCGCGGTGATCACCGTTCCTGCCTACTTCGACGATGCGCAGCGTCAGGCCACCAAAGATGCGGCCAAGCTCGCCGGTCTGAACGTGTTGCGTCTGCTCAATGAGCCGACCGCTGCTGCTGTGGCGTATGGTCTGGATCAACACGCTGAAGGTCTGGTGGCGATCTACGACCTGGGTGGCGGCACTTTCGATATTTCCATTCTGCGTCTGACTGGCGGCGTTTTCGAGGTTCTGGCCACCGGCGGCGACAGTGCGCTGGGCGGCGATGACTTCGATCACGCGATTGCCGGCTGGATCATCGAGAGCGCTGGCCTCTCTGCCGATCTCGACCCGGGCGCGCAACGCAATCTGCTGCAAACCGCCTGCGCGGCCAAAGAGGCCCTGACCGATGCGGCCAGTGTGGAAGTGGCTTACGGCGACTGGAAAGCACAGCTGACCCGCGAAGCCTTCGATGCGCTGATCGAGCCGATGGTCGCGCGCAGCCTGAAAGCCTGCCGCCGCGCCGTTCGCGATTCCGGTATTGAACTGGAAGACGTCCACGCTGTGGTCATGGTCGGCGGTTCGACCCGCGTGCCACGTGTTCGTGAAGCCGTTGCCGAAGCCTTCGGTCGTCAGCCATTGACGGAAATCGACCCGGATCAAGTGGTGGCCATCGGGGCCGCGATCCAGGCTGATACGCTGGCTGGCAACAAACGCGATGGCGGCGAACTGCTGCTGCTCGACGTGATTCCGCTGTCCCTTGGTTTGGAAACCATGGGCGGTCTGATGGAAAAGGTGATTCCGCGCAACACCACCATCCCCGTCGCCCGCGCCCAGGACTTCACCACCTATAAAGACGGCCAGTCGGCCATGGCGATCCACGTCTTGCAGGGTGAGCGCGAGCTGATCAGCGATTGCCGCTCTCTGGCGCGCTTTGAATTGCGCGGCATTCCGGCAATGGTGGCCGGTGCAGCGAAAATTCGCGTGACCTTCCAGGTCGACGCCGACGGTCTGCTCAGCGTGTCTGCCCGTGAGTTGGGTTCGGGCGTTGAAGCGAGCATTCAGGTCAAACCTTCCTATGGTCTGACCGATGGCGAAATCGCCAAGATGCTCAAGGATTCGTTCCAGCACGCCAATGACGACAAGGTCGCCCGCGTTCTGCGTGAGCAGCAAGTCGATGCCCAGCGCCTGCTCGAAGCGGTGCAGGGCGCGCTGGAGGCCGATGGCGAGCGTCTGCTCGACGCCGAAGAGCGCATGGTCATCGAACTGCAAATGCAGGAACTGGCCGAACTGATGAAAGGTACCGATGGTTACGCCATCGAGCAGCAGACCAAACGTCTGTCGCAAGTGACCGATGCTTTTGCTGCCCGCCGCATGGATCTGACGGTGAAAGCCGCTCTGTCGGGGCGCAACCTGAATGAAATCGAGGATATCTGATGCCGCAGGTCATTTTTCTGCCCCACGAGAAGTTCTGCCCTGAAGGCATGGTGGTCGAGGCTGCGCCCGGCACATCGATTCTCGAACTGGCCCACGAACACCATATCGAGATGGAAAGCGCGTGCGGCGGCGTCTGCGCCTGCACCACGTGCCACTGCATCATCCGCGAGGGTTTCGACTCGCTGGAAGAGGCCGACGAGCTGGAAGAGGACTTCCTCGACCGTGCCTGGGGCCTGGAAGCGCAATCGCGTCTGGCTTGCCAGGCCATCGTCGGTGAGGAAGACCTCACCGTCGAGATTCCGAAATATTCGCTTAACCATGCGGCCGAAGCGCCGCACTGACTGGTAAGACTGTCATGAGCTACGGTTGGAATGATGTTCAACGCATTGCAGAAGAGCTGGCCGAGGCCCATGAGGGACTCGACCCGTATTCTGTAGGTTTTGTCCGTTTGCAGCAGATGATTCTTGAACTGCCTGACTTCGATGCTACTTCTGGCCGGGTCGGCGAGAAGGTGCTCGAAGCGGTTCAGGAGCTCTGGGCCGCAGAATTGGACTGATCGTCTCGCAGGTTAGGCAATACCCAAGAACCCGCGTATAATTCGCGGGTTTAATTTTTCGCAAATTACCGTTTCTGGAGTTACACCATGGCTGTTCAACGTACTTTCTCCATCATCAAGCCTGACGCCGTTGCTAAAAACGTGATCGGCAAGATCACCACTCGCTTCGAAGACGCTGGCCTGCGCGTTGTAGCTTCGAAACTGAAGCAACTGTCCAAAGCCGAAGCCGAAGGCTTCTACGCTGAGCACAGCGAGCGCGGTTTCTTCGGTGACCTGGTTGCTTTCATGACTTCCGGTCCGGTTGTCGTTCAGGTTCTGGAAGGCGAAAACGCTATCGCTCGCAACCGTGAGCTGATGGGCGCTACCAACCCTAAAGAAGCTGCTGCCGGCACCATCCGTGCTGACTTCGCTGAATCGATCGACGCCAACGCCGTTCACGGTTCGGACTCCGAAGCTGCTGCCGCTCGCGAAATCGCTTACTTCTTCGCAGCTACTGAAGTAACCACTCGCTAAGCATTGCTTGCAGAGTGAAGGTGAATCCATGACTACATCGACTGTTAAAACAAACCTGCTGGGTCTGACCCAGCCGGAAATGGAAAAATTCTTCGACTCAATCGGGGAGAAGCGTTTCCGTGCCGGTCAGGTAATGAAATGGATTCACCACTTTGGCGTCGATGATTTCGACGCCATGACGAACGTCAGCAAAGCCTTGCGCGACAAGCTCAAGGCCATTGCTGAAGTACGTGGTCCGGAAGTGGTCAGCGAGGACATCTCCAGCGACGGCACCCGTAAATGGGTGGTGCGCGTGGCGTCCGGCAGCTGCGTCGAGACCGTGTACATTCCCCAGGGCAAGCGCGGCACTCTGTGCGTTTCGTCCCAGGCAGGCTGTGCCCTGGATTGCAGTTTCTGCTCCACCGGCAAGCAAGGCTTCAACAGCAACCTCACCGCCGCCGAAGTCATCGGTCAGGTGTGGATTGCCAACAAATCTTTCGGCAGCGTCCCGGCCACCGTCGACCGCGCCATCACCAACGTGGTGATGATGGGCATGGGCGAGCCGTTGCTGAACTTCGACAACGTCGTCGCCGCCATGCATCTGATGATGGATGACCTCGGCTACGGGATCTCCAAGCGCCGTGTGACCCTGTCCACCTCGGGCGTGGTGCCGATGATCGATGAGCTGGCCAAGCACATCGACGTGTCCCTGGCGTTGTCCCTGCACGCATCGAATGACGCATTGCGTAACCAATTGGTGCCGATCAACAAGAAATATCCGCTTAAGATGCTGCTCGAGTCGTGCCAGCGCTACATGTCCGCCCTTGGCGAGAAACGTGTGCTGACCATCGAGTACACCTTGCTCAAGGACGTCAACGACAAGCTTGAGCACGCGGTGGAAATGATCGAGTTGCTTAAAGATATCCCGTGCAAGATCAACCTGATCCCGTTCAACCCGTTCCCGCACTCCGGGTACGAGCGGCCGAGCAACAATGCCATCCGCCGCTTCCAGGATCAGTTGCATCAGGCCGGTTTCAACGTCACCGTGCGCACCACCCGTGGTGAAGACATCGATGCCGCATGTGGTCAATTGGTAGGGCAGGTGCTGGATCGCACCCGTCGCAGCGAACGTTACATCGCCGTGCGCGAGTTGAGCGCCGACAGCGATCTGGCACAGAACGCCGCGAACACTAACTAAGAGAGGATCTCTATGTCCCTGCGCTTTGCGCTGCTGTTGCTGTTGGCCAGCCTGTGTGCTGGTTGTGTCCTGTCGGGTGACTACAACCCGATGAAGACCAGCAAGGGCCGCGATGAAGCGCGGGCTGCCTACGTGCAGCTGGGGCTGGGCTATCTGCAGCAAGGCATGACCGAGCGCGCCAAGGTGCCATTGAAGAAAGCGCTGGAGCTGGACGGTTCCGACCCCGACGCCAATGCGGCCCTCGGTCTGGTGTTCCAGGCGGAAATGGAGCCGGCACTGGCCGACGAGCACTTTCGCAAGGCCCTGTCCTCACGTCCCGCCGATGCGCGCATCCTCAACAACTACGGCAGTTTCCTCTACGAAGAACAGCGCTACAAGGAAGCCTACGAGCGTTTTGAACAAGCGGCCGCCGATACCCTGTATCCTGAGCGCTCGCGGGTCTTCGAAAATCTCGGCATGACCGCCGCCAAGCTTGGCCAGCGTGATCTGGCCCAGCAACAGCTGGAAAAAGCCCTGCGCCTGAATCGCCAACAACCACGCGCATTGCTGGAAATGGCTGAGTTGTCCTTCGAAGACAGGCATTATGTGCCCGCGCGTGACTATTACGACCGTTTCAGCCAGCTCACCGAACAAAATGCACGTAGTCTATTGCTCGGCGTTCGGCTGGCAAAAGTGTTTGAAGATCGCGACAAGGCAGCCAGTTACGGTCTGCAATTAAAACGACTCTATCCCGGTACGCCGGAATATCAGCAATACCTGTCGGAGCAATGATGAAAGCGGCGCATCCCGAAGTTGTAGCAGCGAATCGCGTAAATCCCGGTGAGACCCTGCGCCAGGCCCGCGAAAGCAATGGCTGGTCGCTGGCCGAAGTGGCCCTCAAGCTCAACCTCACCGTGACATCCCTGAGCAATCTTGAAGCCGGCGCTTTCGACAAGCTGCCGGGGCATACCTTCGCTCGCGGTTACATTCGCGCCTATGCCAAATTGCTCGGCATGGACCAGACCGTTCTGGTTCAGCAATTCGACCAGTCCACTGGCACCGACTCCCAGGGCAGCAACGTTCACGCCCTCGGTCGTATCGAAGAGCCGGTGCGGGTTTCCCACACCATTTTGCGTATCGTCAGCCTGTTGCTGCTGATCGCGGTCATCGGCGGCGGATTCGTCTGGTGGCAGGATCAAACCTCGCAGCGCACCCGCGATCTGACCAGCCTCGCGCCGGAGCACGTCGAAGTCGAAGGCGCTGATGGCACCACGCAGATCCACCCGATCGACGAGCCGGAAGACCAGGCTGTCGCCGAAAATCAGGCTGACAATTCGACATCGCTGGCCTTGCCGCAGTCGGAAACCAGTGCTGAATCCACCGGCGCCGAATCTGCTGCGCCAGCAGCCGAGCCGGCTGCCCCGGCAGTTGCGCCAAGCGCACCGGCACAGACGCCTGCGCCAGTGGTGGCGGCTCCGGCCACTCCAGCGCCGAATGTCCCAGCGACACCTGCCCCGACCGCTCCGGTTGCTCAAGCGCCAAGCGCTGAAGCAGCTGCTCCGGTTGCCGGCGAAGGCCAGGTGCAATTGCAGTTCACCGGCGATTGCTGGGCACAGGTGACCGATGGCCGTGGCAAAGTGATTTTCAGTGGTCTGAAGCATAAAGGCGACAGCGTGAGCGTTTCCGGCAAACCGCCGCTCAATGTGCGTCTGGGCGTTGCCCGCGCAGCACAGGTCAGCTACAACGGCCAACCGGTCGACATCGCTCCGTTCACCAGTGGCGAGACTGCTCGCCTGAAGTTGGGTCAATAAGTCATGCACGGCGAATCTCCAATCAAACGTCGCGAATCGCGCAAGATCTGGGTCGGCAACGTACCGGTGGGCGGCGACGCGCCGATCGCTGTGCAGAGCATGACCAACAGCGATACCAATGATGTCGCTGCGACCGTGGCGCAGATCAATCGTCTGGAAGCCGCCGGCGTCGACATCGTTCGCGTCTCGGTGCCGGACATGGACGCCGCCGAGGCGTTCGGCAAGATCAAGCAACTGGTCAAAGTGCCGTTGGTGGCTGACATCCACTTCGACTACAAAATCGCCTTGCGCGTGGCCGAACTGGGTGTGGACTGCCTGCGCATCAACCCGGGCAACATCGGTCGCGAAGACCGCGTGCGTGCCGTGGTCGATGCTGCCCGTGATCGCGGCATTCCGATCCGCATCGGCGTCAACGCCGGTTCGCTGGAAAAAGACCTGCAAAAGAAATACGGCGAGCCGACCCCGGCGGCGCTGGTCGAATCCGCGCTGCGCCACGTTGAACACCTCGAACGCCTGAATTTCCAGGACTTCAAGGTCAGCGTGAAAGCCTCTGACGTGTTCATGGCCGTCGAAGCCTACCGCTTGCTGGCGAAAGAAATCGTTCAGCCGCTGCACTTGGGCATCACCGAAGCTGGTGGTTTGCGTTCGGGCACGGTGAAATCCGCCGTGGGCCTAGGTATGCTGCTCGCCGAAGGGATTGGCGATACTATCCGCATCTCGCTGGCGGCCGACCCGGTCGAGGAAGTGAAGGTCGGTTACGACATTCTCAAGTCTTTGCATCTGCGTTCCCGTGGCATCAACTTCATCGCCTGCCCGAGCTGCTCGCGGCAGAACTTCGATGTGGTGAAAACCATGAACGAGCTGGAAGGGCGCCTTGAAGACCTGCTGGTGCCGCTGGATGTCGCGGTCATCGGTTGCGTGGTCAACGGCCCTGGCGAAGCCAAGGAAGCCCATATCGGCTTGACCGGCGGCACGCCCAACCTGATTTACATCGACGGCAAGCCGTCGCAGAAGCTGACGAATGACAATCTGGTGGACGAGCTGGAAAAGCTGATCCGCCAGAAAGCGGCCGAAAAGGTCGAAGCTGACGCTGCCGTTATCGCGCGCGGCTGATCGAACGAATTAAGGAAATTTTGTGAGCAAGTCTCTGCAAGCCATTCGTGGCATGAACGACATCCTGCCCGAACAGACCCCGCTGTGGCGTTATTTCGAAGGCACTGTGGCGCGTCTGCTGGATAACTACGGTTACAAGCAGATCCGCATGCCGATCGTCGAGTTCACCGAGCTGTTCAAGCGCTCGATCGGCGAAGTCACCGATATCGTCGAAAAAGAGATGTACACCTTCGAAGACCGCAACGGCGACTCGCTGACCCTGCGTCCGGAAGGCACTGCGGCCTGCGTGCGCGCAGTGCTCGAACACGGCATCACTGGCGGCGGTCAGGTGCAGAAACTCTGGTACATCGGCCCGATGTTCCGCCACGAGCGTCCGCAGAAAGGCCGTTATCGTCAGTTTCACCAGATCGGTCTGGAGGTGTTCAACCTCGACGGTCCGGACATCGACGCCGAACTGATCATCATGACCTGGCGCCTGTGGGGCGAGCTGGGCATTCGCGATGCGGTCAAGCTCGAACTCAACAGCCTCGGCACCAGCGAATCCCGTGGTCGCTATCGTGAAGCGCTGGTCGAGTACCTCTCGGCGCACCACGACAAGCTCGATGAAGACAGCCAGCGTCGTCTGAAAACCAACCCGCTGCGCGTGCTCGACACGAAAAATGCCGACACTCAGGCCGTTCTGGTCGATGCGCCGAAAATGGCCGATTACCTCGACGACGAGTCCCGCGCTCACTTCGAGGGCCTGAAGGCGCGTCTGGATGCCGTCGGCATTCCTTACGTGCTCAACCCGAAACTGGTGCGCGGCCTCGATTACTACAGCAAAACCGTTTTCGAATGGGTCACCGACAAGCTCGGCGCCCAGGGCACCGTGTGCGCGGGCGGCCGTTACGACGGTCTGGTCGAGCAGATGGGCGGCAAGCCAACCCCGGGTGTCGGTTTCGCCATGGGCATCGAGCGTCTGGTGTTGATGCTCGAAACCCTTGAGCAGATCCCGCAGGAAATTTCCCGTCAGGTCGACGTCTACCTCTGCGCCTTCGGTGAAGAAGCCGAGCTGGCCGGTCTGGCCCTGGCCGAACGGGTTCGCGATGAACTTCCAAACCTGCGCCTGCAAGTCAATGCCGGCGCCGGCAGTTTCAAAAGCCAGTTCAAGAAGGCCGACAAGAGCGGTGCACTGTACGCATTGATCCTCGGTGACGACGAAATGGCCCAGCAAGTGGTAGGTTTCAAACCCCTGCGTGGCCAGGGCGAACAACAAAGCATTGCCTGGGATGCGCTCGCCGCTCACCTGGCCACCTGCGTCGTGCAGGGTTGAAGCTGTCTTAACAGCCGATTTAGCGATTAAGGAGTATTGGGGTGTCGAGTACCGAAGACGAACAGTTGGCGGATTTGAAGGACTGGTGGACACGCAACGGCAAACCTCTGGTCACCGGCGGCCTGTTGGCGCTGGTCATCGTGTTCGGCTGGCAGGCATATCACAAATACCAGAGCAACCAGTCGCAAGGCGCCTCGGTGCTCTATCAGCAATTGCTGGAAACCACGCTGACGCCTGACGGCAAGCCTGATGCCGCCCGCGTTGCGGATCTGGCCGGCAAGCTCAACAGCGAATACGGCGGTTCGGCCTACGCGCAATACGGCAGCCTGTTCGTCGCCAAAGTGGCGGTCGACAGCGGCAAGCTGGACGACGCGGCAACCGAACTCAAAGCCATCGTCGACAAGCCGGCCAACCCGGCGCTGGGCGAAATCGCCCGTCAGCGTCTGGCGCAGGTGCTGGGCGCGCAGGACAAGGCCGAAGACGCCCTGAAACTGCTCGACGGCGATGCCGACAAAGCGTTCCTGGCCACTCGCGAAGAACTCAAGGGCGACCTGCTGGTGCGCTTGGGCCGTACCGATGACGCGAACAAGGCGTATCAAAAAGCCAAGGCGGCACTGTCGGATGAAGCGGCGGTCGGTGGCCTTCAAATCAAGCTCGACGACCTGGCCAAAGGGGATGCGTGACGTGATCCGTTGGAAGCATGCAGCATTGCTGGCTCTGGCCCTTCTGGCCGCGGGTTGCAGCAGCAACAGCAAGAAAGAATTGCCACCGGCCGAACTGACCGACTTCAAAGAAGAAGTGGTTCTGCAGAAGCAGTGGAGCCGCTCGATCGGTGACGGTCAGGGCGAAACCTACAACATGCTGGTGCCGGCGATCGACGGTGACACCATCTACGCCGCCGATGTTACCGGTGTCGTAATGGCCATGGATCGCAGCAATGGCGACGTGAAGTGGGACCAGGATCTGGAACTGCCTGTCTCCGGCGCCGTTGGCGTGGGTTACGGTCTGGTACTGATCGGTACCCTGCGTGGCGAAGTCGTCGCTCTGGACACCAGCAACGGTGAAGAGAAGTGGCGTGCCCGCGTCAACAGTGAAGTCCTCGCGCCGCCGGCCAACAATGGCGACGTGGTCGTTGTGCAGACCCAGGACGATCGTCTGATCGGTCTGGACGCTGCCACCGGCAACCAGCGCTGGGTGTATGACAGCACCCCGGCGGTCCTGACCCTGCGTGGCACCAGTGCTCCGCTGGTCACCAACCGCCTGGCGGTAGCTGGCCTGTCGACCGGTAAAGTGGTCGCGCTGGACATCTCCAACGGCGTGCCGGTGTGGGAACAACGCATCGCCATTCCACAGGGTCGTTCGGAACTGGAGCGCGTGGTCGACATCGACGGCGGTCTGCTGCTGTCCGGCGGCACTCTGTACGTGGCCAGCTATCAGGGTCGCGTTGCGGCACTGGACCTGGAAAGCGGTCGTCAACTGTGGCAGCGCGATGCGTCGAGCTACGCCGGTATCGCTCAGGGTTTCGGCAGCGTCTACGTGAGCCTGTCCTCGGGCACCGTTGAAGGCGTCGACGAGCGTTCCACCACCGCACTGTGGAGCAACGACTCGCTGGCTCGCCGTCAACTGTCGGCACCGGAAGTGTTCTCCAGCTACGTAGCTGTGGGTGACCTGGAAGGTTATCTGCATCTGCTGAGTCAGGTCGACGGTCGTTTCGTCGGCCGTGAGCGCATCGACAGCGACGGCCTGCGTGCCCGTCCGCTGGTGGTGGGCGACACGATTTATGTGTATGGCAACAGCGGCAAACTGGAAGCCCTGACCATCAAGTAACAACTATGCTTGGGGTTCATCCCCAAGCGGCCCTGCATCAGCAGGGTTTGCAGCGCCCCCGGGTGTTGCCCCGAGCACCAGCCGCTGCCTCGCAGCGGCTTTTGTATTTTCTGAAATAACGAAGTGGAGAGCCGCATGGTTCCCGTAATCGCCCTGGTGGGCCGACCGAACGTCGGCAAGTCCACCTTGTTCAACCGCCTGACCAGGACGCGTGACGCCATCGTCGGCGACCTGTCCGGTCTGACCCGTGATCGCCAGTACGGTGAGGCCAAGTGGCAAGGGCGTTCCTACATTCTGATCGACACCGGCGGTATCTCCGGTGACGAACATGGTATGGACGAAAAAATGGCCGAGCAGTCGCTGCTGGCCATCGAAGAAGCCGATGTGGTGCTGTTTCTGGTAGATGCCAAGGCCGGTTTTACCGCTGCCGACCAGATGATCGCCGAGCATTTGCGCAAACGTAACAAGCGTTCCCACGTGGTCGCCAACAAGGTCGACAACATCGACCCGGAAATGGCCCGCGCCGAATTCGCCCCGCTGGGCATGGGCCACGCGATCCCGATCGCCGGCGCCCACGGCCGTGGCATCACGCAATTGCTGGAAGCCGCTCTGAGCGAATTCCCGCGCGATGATGACGAGCCGGCTGAAGGCGAAGAGGAAGAAGTCGTTGCCGAAGGCGAGGAAGCCAAGCGTATTCCTGGTCCGAGCGAAAAAGACGGGATCAAGATTGCCATCATCGGTCGTCCGAACGTCGGCAAGTCGACCCTGGTCAACCGCATGCTCGGTGAAGACCGGGTCATCGTGTATGACCAGCCGGGCACCACCCGCGACAGCATCTACATTCCGTTCGAGCGCAATGAAGAGAAGTACACGCTGATCGACACCGCCGGTGTGCGCAAGCGCGGCAAGATCCACGAAGAAGTCGAAAAATTCTCCGTGGTCAAAACCCTGCAGGCGATCAAAGACGCCAACGTGGTGATCTTCGTGATGGACGCCCGCGAGGGTGTGGTCGATCACGACCTGAACCTGCTGGGCTTCGCGATCGAATCCGGTCGTGCGCTGGTCATCGCGATCAACAAGTGGGACGGCATGACGCCGAGCGAACGCGACTTCGTCAAAGTCGAGCTGCAACGCCGGCTGTTCTTCGTCGACTACGCCGACATTCACTTCATCTCGGCCCTGCACGGCACGGGCGTGGGCAACCTCTACGCTTCGGTGCAGAACTCGTTCAAGTCCGCGGTTACCCGCTGGCCTACCAACCGCCTCACCCAGATTCTCGAAGATGCGGTGGGCGAGCACGCGCCACCGATGGTCAACAACCGCCGGATCAAGCTGCGTTACGCTCACTTGGGTGGTGCGAACCCGCCGATCATCGTGATCCACGGTAACCAGATCGAGAAAGTGCCGAAGTCGTATGTGCGCTATCTGGAGAACACTTACCGTCGTGTGCTGAAGCTGGTTGGTACGCCGATCCGCATCGAGTTCAAGGGCGGCGAGAACCCGTACGAAGGCAACAAGAACACGCTGACCGACCGCCAGGTCAACAAGAAGCGTCGCTTGATGTCGCACAACAAGAAAGCCAGCAAGAAGCGCCGCGACAAGAAGTGATCCGAGGCCCTGCACAATTTTGTGTGGGGCTTTCGTGGTGAGGGGATTGGGTTTGTTCAATGAGAGAAGGGCGCCGTTTGGCGCCCTTTTTTTATGGGCGCCGGATGGGCTATCCTCGGGCTCTCCCGCGCCGTCGTCAGAGCCGGGTGTTGAGCAGAGAACCCCCGATGATCACCAGCAAGCTGCCGAATGTCGGCATCACTATTTTCACGCAGATGTCTCAGCTCGCGGCGCAGACCGGCGCGATCAACCTGTCCCAGGGTTTCCCGGATTTCGACGGCCCGCAGTCGTTGCGTGATGCGGTCGGGCGGCATATCGCCAGTGGCCATAACCAGTATTCACCAATGACCGGATTGCCGGCGTTGCGTCAGCAGATCGCGGCCAAGATCACCCGCAGCTACGGCGTGACTGTCGATGCCGATCACGAAGTGACGGTAACGCCCGGCGCGACTCAGGCGATCTTCTGCGCGATTCAGGCCGTTATCCACAGCGGCGACGAAGTCATCGTCTTCGATCCGTGCTACGACAGCTATGCACCGGCAACGGAGCTGGCGGGTGGTCGTTGCGTGCATGTACAACTGAATCCGGTCGATTTCGCCATCGACTTCGACCAGCTCGCCGCGGCCCTGAGCCCGCGGACGAAAATGATCGTCATCAACACCCCGCATAACCCCAGCGGCGCATTGATCAGCCGCGCCGAGCTCGATCAACTGGCGGCGTTGATCCGTGATCGCGACATCTATCTGATCAGCGACGAAGTCTACGAACACCTGGTCTTCGACGGCGTGCCGCATGTCAGCGTGCTGGCCCATGAAGAGCTGTATCAGCGCGCGTTCGTGGTCAGCTCGTTCGGCAAGACGTACCACGTCACCGGCTGGAAAACCGGCTACGTCGTCGCCCCGCCAGCGCTGACGGCCGAGCTGCGCAAGGTCCATCAGTACGTCAGTTTCTGTGGCGTCACGCCGCTGCAGTACGCGCTGGCCGATTACATGGCCGAGCACCCGGAGCACGTTGATGAGCTGCCGGGTTTCTATCAGACCAAGCGCGATCTGTTCTGCGATCTGCTCGCGCCGTCGCGCTTCAGTTTTACCCGGGTCACCGGCACCTATTTCCAATTGGTCGATTATTTGCAGATCCGTCCGGATCTCAATGATGTCGACATGGCCATGTGGATGACCCGCGAGCACGGTGTCGCGAGCATTCCGGTGTCGGTGTTCTACCAGAATCCACCGCAAGGCCAGCGCCTGATACGCCTGTGCTTTGCCAAACGCGAGGAGACGCTGCGTGAAGCGGCGGCGAAACTATGCGTGATCTGAGTGCATTGCCAGACCTGACCCTGGCGCTGATCCAGACCAGCCTGGCGTGGCACGACCGCCAGGCCAACCTCGAGCATTTCGAGCTGCTGCTGGAACAGGCCCGTGGCGCCGATCTGATCATCCTGCCGGAGATGTTCACCACCGGATTCTCGATGGAATCGGAAACCCTCGCCGAAGCCGAAAACGGCCCGACCAGCAAATGGCTGCGGGCGCAGGCGGCGAAGTTCGATGCGGTCATCACTGGCAGCGTGATCATTCAGGCGGCCGACGGCAGCCATCGCAACCGCTTGCTCTGGGCGCGGCCAGACGGCGAAGTGCTGCATTACGACAAGCGGCACCTGTTCCGCATGGCCGGCGAGCACAACCATTACACGCCCGGCGAGCGGCAGGTGCAGTTCGAGCTCAAGGGTTGGCGGATTCGTCCGCTGATCTGCTACGACCTGCGCTTCCCGGTGTGGAGCAGGGACGCGCAGGACACCGATCTGCTGCTGTACACCGCCAATTGGCCGGGCGCACGGCGTCTGCACTGGAACCGCCTGCTGCCGGCACGAGCGATTGAAAATCTCTGTTACGTGGCAGCGGTAAACCGGGTGGGCAGCGACGGCAAAGGCTTCGCCTATACCGGCGACAGTCAGGTGCTGGATTTCCAGGGCGAGACGTTGCTGGCGGCGGGGGAGGCGGATGGCGTGTTCAAGGTAATTGTGGAAGCGGCGCCGTTGGCGGCGTATCGCGAGCGCTTTCCGGCGAATCTGGATGCCGACACGTTTGAGTTCACCTGATACTCCCAGCGCCTGTCAGGACGCCTTCGCGAGCAGGCTCGCTCCCACAGGGAAATGCATTCCACATGTCTGATCGTTCCCACGCTCCGCGTGGGAATGCCTCAAGGGACGCTCTGCGTCCAGTGACGCGGAGCGTCACGGGCTGCATTCCCACGCGGAGCGTGGGAACGATCGCAAAGAAAAAGGCCCCGGAGTTCACACTCCGGGGCCTTTCGCATTTCAGCGGTCGATTACGCCGCTTTCGCCTCTGGCTGGCTCAACGAGCGATTCAGCGCGCTGAACAGCGCCTTGAAGCTCGCAGTGGTGATGTTTTCATCGATACCCACGCCGTGCACCGCACGTTCACCGTTCACCCGCAGTTCGATGTAGGCCGCTGCTTTGGCATTGGTGCCCGCGCCGATCGCGTGTTCGTTGTAGTCCATGATTTCCACCGGAATCGGCAGGCCGGCGACCAGTGCTTCCAGCGCGCCGTTGCCCTTGCCGCGCCAGTGCAGGTTGGTTTCGCCCTGACCTTTGCTCGCCACTTCCACTTCGACGGCGCTGTTGCCGTTCTCTTCCTGCAAACGATGGCTGACCAGCGCATACGGCGTATTGGCCTGCAAGTATTCGCTGATCAACAGCGAGTGAATCTGCTTGGCGGTCATCTCCAGGCCCAGGCGATCGGTTTCACGCTGTACGACCTGGCTGAACTCGATCTGCATGCGACGTGGCAGGCTGATGCCGTATTCCTGTTCCAGCAAGTAAGCGATGCCGCCCTTGCCCGACTGGCTGTTGACGCGGATCACCGCCTCGTAGCTGCGACCGATGTCGGCCGGGTCGATCGGCAGGTACGGGACTTCCCACAGGGTGTCCGGTTTCTGCTGGGCGAAGCCCTTGCGGATTGCGTCCTGGTGCGAACCGGAGAACGCGGTATGTACCAGGTCGCCAACGTACGGATGACGCGGGTGCACCTGGATCTGGTTGCACTCTTCGACAACTTTGCGCACGCCGTCGATGTCGGAGAAGTCCAGCTCAGGGTCGACGCCCTGGGTGTACATGTTCAGCGCGACGGTGACGAGGTCGACGTTACCGGTGCGTTCGCCGTTGCCGAACAGGCAGCCTTCGACGCGATCGGCGCCGGCCATCAGGCCCAGCTCGGTGGCCGCGACGCCGGTGCCACGGTCGTTGTGGGTGTGCAGGCTGATGATCACGCTGTCACGACGGTTGATGTTGCGACCGAACCACTCGATCTGGTCGGCGTAAACGTTCGGCGTCGCGCATTCAACCGTGGCCGGCAGGTTGAGGATCATCTTGTGCTCAGGCGTCGGGTTCCACACCTCGATCACGGCGTCGCAGACTTCCTTGGCGAATTCCAGCTCGGTAGCGCTGAAGGTTTCCGGCGAGTATTCGAAGGTCCACTCGGTTTCCGGCTGCATGGCTGCGTATTTGACGAACAGCTTGGCAGCGTTGACGGCGATGGCCTTGATGCCGTCCTTGTCCTGGTTGAAGACGATGCGACGGAAAGAAGGCGAAGTGGCGTTGTACAGGTGAACGATGGCTTTCTTCGCCCCGCGCAGGGATTCGAAAGTGCGCTCGATCAGGTCTTCACGACCCTGGGTCAGCACCTGAATGGTGGTGTCGTCGGGGATGTGGCCTTCTTCGATCAGGGTACGCACGAAGTCGAAGTCGGTTTGCGACGCGGCCGGGAACGACGCTTCGATCTCCTTCACGCCGACCTGCACCAGGGTTTTCCAGAAGCGCAGCTTCTTCGCCGCGTCCATTGGCTCGATCAGCGACTGGTTGCCGTCACGCAGGTCGGAGCTGCACCAGATCGGCGCGGCGTCGATGGTCTTCGACGGCCAGGTGCGATCAGGCAGGTTGATGACGGGAAACGCGCGGTATTTCGAAGACGGGTCTTTGAGCATGCTCATCGGGAAATTCCTTGTTGTCTGGGCCGAAAAGAGGCGGCCTGCCGGTTGAACGAATGTTCTTGGAAAAGCGTGGGACGAGGCGCAGCGATTCAGCCTGGCAGTCGTGCGCTGACGAGGCACAGGCTGCGGTGCTGGCGAAGCTGAATGAGGGTGTGAGAGGTTTTCATGGCTTCAACCCTAACCGCGAGGGGAAAGGATGGCAAGCAGTCGGAAAAAATTGAGAGGAATACCCGGAAAGCGGGATTTTGCGCGATTTTATTGTGCTTAAGTCAGTACATGTTGTTGATGTTTGCGTGAGGGTAGATTGAGGCGCAATTGAGAGCGGTCGGGTGCAGCGGTATTTGTAGGTTGGATAGGCCGCCTTCGCGAGCAAGCTCGCTCCCACATTGGATTGCATTCATAAACAAATCCCTGTGGGAGCGAGCTTGCTCGCGAAGAGGCCATTAGCCCTGTTGAATTTCTTTAAGGTTGGAAAGCACCAATGAAAATCGCCGGATCCACCCGCGCATCGTTCAGGCTGACGTTCCAGTGCATATGCGGTCCGGTCGCCCGGCCAGTCGCGCCGACCTTGCCGACCACCGCGCCGCGCGCCAGTTGCTGGCCGTTCTTCACGTCGATCTTCGACATGTGGCAGAACATGCTGATAAAGCCCTGGCCGTGGTCAACAAACACCGTGTTGCCGTTGAAGAAGTAATTGCCGATCAGAATCACCTTGCCCGCCGCCGGGGTCTTGATCGGCGTGCCCGCGGGCACTGCGAAATCGAGACCGGCATGAGGATTACGTTCTTCGCCATTGAAGAAGCGACGCACGCCAAACTTGCTCGACAGCGGCCCGTTGACCGGTTTGTCCAGCAGCAGATTGCTCGGCGTGGTCGGGCTGAAACTGCGGTAAGCCGCGATCTGTTCCGCCAGTTCGCCTTCAATGCGCTTGAGGTTGTCGGCGTTCGGATTGACCTGCTGTTTGTTCTTCAGGGTGATGTGCTGTTCCGGGTATTTCTTGCTGCCTACGGTAAACGGCAGATTGCGCCCGCCACTGCTGATCTGCTGCGCGCCGGGCTTGACCGTCAGCGGCACGCCAACGATTGCTAGCCAGTTGTTCTGCTCTTTGACTACCAGCACCGGTTTGCCCTGATAAGTGGCTTTCGGCGCCTGCGCGGCAGTGCCCAGATTCACCACGGCGACGCCGCCCGGCACCGGTTTGTTCAGCAGCCGGGTGATGTAACTGTCGGCGTGGGCGTTGAAGGTCAGGCAGAGCAACAGCAGCGGAGCAAGAAAACGCGGCATGGATCAGTCCAGTAAAGAGAGGGTGACGGGCGTCAGGTGATTGTCCTCGACGCGCACTTGCAGTTCGCCTTCGCCGAGCTTGGCTTTCAGACGCTGACCAGTGTGGGTCTGCGCAGCATTGCGGATCGCGTGGCCACGCTCGTCGAGCAAGATGCTGTAACCGCGGCCGAGAGTCGCCAATGGGCTGACCACGTGCAGGGTCTGCATCTGACTGTGCAATTGCTGCCGACGCTGTTTCAGAGCATCGCGCATGGCCCGGGGCAGGCGTTCGGCAAGACTGTCGAGGCGCTGGCGAAGCATCGCCAGTTGGCGCCCCGGATGTTGCCCGGCGAGACGGGTTTCCAGACGGATCAGGCGTTCGCGGCGGGTATTGAGGCTGCGCTCGAAAGCGCGGCGCATGCGCATGTCCAGATCGTCCAGACGTTGCGCCTGCTGGCGCAGACGCTCGCCGGGATGGCGCAACCGTCGCGCCATGCCTTCCAGACGCAGGCGATCACGCATCAAACGATCACGCATGCGCATCACCAGACGCCGGTGCAGGCTCTCGACCTGACGGATCAGATGGCTGGAATCCGGGGCGAGCAGTTCGGCGGCGGCCGAGGGTGTTGGTGCGCGGACGTCGGCAACGAAGTCGCTGATCGATACATCGGTTTCATGGCCCACGGCGCTGACGATCGGAGTGACACAGGCATCGACCGCACGCGCCACCGCTTCCTCGTTGAAGCACCAGAGGTCCTCCAGCGAGCCGCCGCCACGGGCGAGGATCAGCGCGTCGAAGCCACGGGCATCGGCCATTTTCAGCGCGCGGACGATTTGCGCGGTGGCCTCGCGGCCCTGTACGGCAGTCGGAATCAGGGTCAGTTGCACCTGCGGCGCACGGCGGCGGAATACGCTGATGATGTCGCGAATCACCGCGCCGGTTGGCGAACTGATGATGCCGATGCGCTGCGGATGCGCGGGCAGCGGCACTTTGCGTTCGGCACTGAACAGGCCTTCAGCGCTGAGCTTTTCCTTCAGTGCATCGAAGGCCAGACGCAGCGCGCCGTCACCGGCCGGCTCCACGGTGTCGAGGATCAGCTGATAGTCGCCACGGCCTTCGAACAGCGAAACCTTGCCGCGCACCTTGACCGCCAGACCGTCCTTCAACGCTTGGCGCACGCGGGCGGCGTTCTGCCGGAACAACGCGCAACGCACCTGCGCGCCGCTGTCCTTGAGGGTGAAGTAGACGTGGCCGGACGCCGGACGTGCGAGGTTGGAGATTTCGCCTTCGACCCAGATGTTGCTGAACACGTCTTCAAGCAACACCCGCGCGCGGCCGTTGAGCTGGCTGACGGTCAGGACTTCACGGTCCAGGCCAAGTCTTGCAAAGGGATCTTTAATCATGGGGCGCAGTTTAAAGGCATTTGCCCGCCAATCACCATGACACGACATAAATCCCCATGTGGGAGCGAGCCTGCTCGCGAAGGCGTTGGCTCAGCCAACAACTACTGTAGATGAAACAGCGCTTTCGCGAGCAGGCTCGCTCCCACATGGGATCAATTTGATATCTGGTCGTGCTGCCCGCTACTGGCTACAGTCAGCGCGGTCTTATAAAGGATGCGGACGATGAGCATGATGGAGCTGTTGGGGGCGTGGTCGTGGGGCGCGGGCGGTTGGGCGGTCATCGGGGTGGCCGTCGCCTTGGCCTACATCGTATTCGGCATCGCCGGTTTCGGCACGGCGCTGGTCGCGGGGCCGATGCTGATCCTGTTCATGCCACTGTCGAAAATCGTGCCGCTGCTGGTGTTGCTGGATTTCGTCGCCGCGTTCGGCAATCTGCTGCCCTCGCGGCGCGACGTCGCCAAGCCGGAATTGCTCAGGCTGCTGCCGTGCATGGCGATCGGCTGCACGTTGGGGGTGATCTTCCTGCTGAACCTTAAATCCGATCTGTTGCTGCTGTTGATGGGGCTGTTTATCAGCGCCTATGCGGTTTACAGCCTGTGGGTGAAAGCGCGGCCGGCACAGTTGTCGGCAGCGTGGGCGGTGCCGATGGGCACAGTGGGCGGGTTGTTCGGCGCGTTGTTTGGCAGCGGCGGCTTTCTTTACGCGATCTATCTGAACAGCCGCCTGCCCAAGGACGCGGCGCGGGCCACGCAAAGTGCGTTGATCAGTTGCAGCACCGTGGTGCGCTTGAGTCTGTTTGTCATCACCGGTGTGTATGCCGAGCTACCCTTGTTGATGCTGGCGCTGTGTCTGTTGCCGGCCATGGCGCTGGGCTTGTGGATCGGCCGGCGCTTGACCATGAGATTGTCGCGCGAGGCGTTTGTGCGCCTGGTGACTTGGCTGGTGCTGGCCAGCGGCATCGCGTTGATCGTGCGCTATTTCAGCACTTGACCGGATTTCTTCAGCGATTAAGCTGCCGGCCTTCAGGGCCTCTTCGCGAGCAAGCTCGCTCCCGCATTGGCATGCAATCTCTGTGGGAGCGAGCTTGCTCGCGAAGGCGTCAGAAGTCACACCGCAGGATTTCCCATGAACTCGCAAAGCATCATCGTCCCGAAAATCTCCACCCTGCCGGTGCACGAGCCCCGGGCGCGGGCGATCGTGCGCTGGCTGGTGCGCAAGAACATCATCGAAGAACAATTGACCACCTGCGGCCGGGCCGGCAACCGCATGGCCCACGCCATCGCCGACGGTGCTCGCGCCGTGGTGCTGTACCCCGAAGCGCTGCCGTTCGGCGAGCCGATCAATGGCCTGGAGATCGTCACCAAACGCTGCATCTACACACCGGCCAAGGGCTTTCTCGAGGAGGCTGGTTGCGCCGAGTGCCGCCGCGAAGTGGGCGAGGCGCTGTTCGAAAGTCTTGAAGACTGGTTTCCAGGGCGCACCGACAATTTCACCTGCCCGGAATGCGGGCACGAGGACGACATCAACGGCTTCCTGTTTTTGCAGGAATGCGCGTTTTCCAACCTCGGCTTCATTTTCAATAATTGGCTGGAGGCGGGGTTCAAGCAGAGCTTTATCGACGAGTTCGCCGATTGGCTCGATCAACCTGTCTCTTGGGTCAAGGTGGAGCTGTAGGGCCGGGCTTTTCCATCTATCAATTAGGCTGAGTTTTACATTGAACAGCAGGGGGTGTCTGACTATAATGGCGCGCTTCCATTTTCCCGCTCGGGAGCCCCCGCGATGCTGCGTATCAGCCAAGAAGCTCTGACATTCGACGACATTCTCCTAGTGCCCGGTTATTCCGAGGTGCTTCCCAACGAAGTCAGTCTCAAGACCCGTCTTACCCGTGGCATCGAACTGAATATTCCTCTGGTTTCTGCCGCCATGGACACCGTTACTGAAGCCCGTCTGGCAATCGCCATGGCTCAGGAAGGTGGCATCGGCATTATCCACAAGAACATGACCATCGAGCAGCAAGCTGCCGAAGTGCGCAAGGTCAAGAAGTTCGAAGCCGGTGTGGTCAAGGATCCCATCACCATCGAGGCCGATGCCACGGTGCGTGATCTGTTCGAACTGACCCGTCTGCACAACATTTCCGGCGTTCCGGTCCTGCACGATGGCGACCTGGTCGGCATCGTCACCTCCCGCGACGTACGTTTCGAAAACCGTCTGGAAGCCACTGTCCGCGAAGTGATGACGCCTAAAGAGCGTCTGGTCACGGTCAAGGAAGGTGCCGACAAGAACGACGTGCGTGAACTGCTGCACAAGCACCGCATCGAGCGCGTGCTGATCGTCGACGACAAATTCGCCCTCAAAGGCATGATGACCGTCAACGACATCGAAAAAGCCAAAGCCTACCCGCTGGCCAGCAAGGACGACCAAGGTCGTCTGCGCGTCGGCGCTGCGGTCGGCACCGGTAAAGACACCGGTGATCGCGTGACAGCACTGGTCAACGCCGGCGTGGACGTGGTGGTGGTCGACACCGCACACGGTCACTCCAAAGGCGTGATCGACCGCGTACGCTGGGTCAAAGAGAACTTCCCTGAAGTGCAGGTGATCGGCGGCAACATCGCCACCGGCGCTGCCGCCAAGGCTCTGGCCGAAGCGGGCGCCGACGCAGTCAAGGTCGGTATCGGCCCTGGCTCGATCTGCACCACCCGTATCGTCGCCGGTGTCGGCGTGCCGCAAATCAGTGCCATCGCCAACGTCGCCGCCGCCCTTGAAGGCACCGGCGTGCCGTTGATCGCCGACGGTGGTATCCGTTTCTCCGGTGACCTGTCCAAGGCCATCGTGGCCGGTGCGTCCTGCGTGATGATGGGCTCGATGTTCGCCGGTACCGAAGAGGCCCCGGGCGAGATCGAACTGTTCCAGGGTCGTTCGTACAAGGCTTATCGCGGCATGGGTTCGCTGGGCGCCATGTCCCAGGCTCAAGGCTCGTCCGACCGTTACTTCCAGGACTCCTCGGCAGGCGCCGAGAAACTGGTTCCGGAAGGCATCGAAGGCCGTGTGCCGTACAAAGGCACCCTGAGCGCGATCATTCACCAGTTGATGGGCGGCCTGCGTTCCTCGATGGGTTACACCGGCAGCGCCAACATCGAAGAAATGCGCACCAAGCCCGAGTTCGTGCGGATCACCGGTGCCGGCATGGCCGAGTCCCACGTTCACGACGTGCAGATCACCAAGGAAGCGCCAAACTACCGCGTAGGTTGAGGCTTCCAGCAAAACGTTAAATCACCGGGGCTGTTCATTCAGCCCCGAGTTGTTTCTGATTCACTACATGAGAATGAGTCATGGCCCTCGACATTCACGCTCACCGCATCCTGATCCTCGACTTCGGTTCGCAATACACCCAGCTGATTGCCCGCCGCGTGCGCGAGATCGGCGTGTACTGCGAACTGCACCCGTTCGACATGGACGAAGATGCGATCCGCGAATTCGCCCCTAAAGGCGTCATCCTCGCCGGCGGCCCCGAGTCCGTGCACGAAGCCAACAGCCCGCGCTGCCCGCAGGCAGTGTTCGACCTCGGCGTTCCGGTATTCGGCATCTGCTACGGCATGCAGACCATGGCCGAGCAACTGGGCGGCAAGGTGGAAGGTTCCGAACTGCGTGAGTTCGGTTACGCCCGCGTTGACGTGGTCGGCAAGAGCCGCCTGCTCGACGGCATCGAAGACCACATCGACGCCGACGGCCTGTTCGGCCTCGACGTGTGGATGAGCCACGGTGACAAAGTCACCAGGATGCCGGAAGACTTCCACATCCTCGCCAGCACCCCAAGCTGCCCGATCGCCGGTATGTTCAACGACGACCGCGCTTACTACGGCGTGCAGTTCCACCCGGAAGTGACCCACACCAAGCAGGGCGGTCGCATCCTGTCGCGCTTCGTGCTCGACATCTGCGGCTGTGAAGCCCTGTGGACGCCGTCGAAGATCGCTGAAGACGCCATCGCCAACATCCGCGCCCAGGTTGGCACCGACAACGTGCTGCTGGGCCTGTCCGGCGGCGTTGACTCCTCGGTGGTTGCCGCGCTGCTGCACAAGGCCATCGGCGATCAGCTGACCTGCGTCTTCGTCGACAACGGCCTGCTGCGTCTGCACGAAGGCGAGCAAGTGATGGCCATGTTCGCCGAGAACATGGGCGTCAAGGTAATCCGCGCCAACGCTGAGGAGCAGTTCCTCAACAACCTGGCCGGCGAAGCCGACCCGGAGAAGAAGCGCAAGATCATCGGCCGCACTTTCATCGACGTGTTCGATGCCGAATCCTGCAAGCTGGACAACATCAAGTACCTCGCTCAGGGCACCATCTACCCGGACGTGATCGAGTCGGCTGGCGCGAAAAGCGGCAAGGCCCACGTGATCAAGTCGCACCACAACGTGGGCGGCCTGCCGGAAGAAATGAACCTGAAACTGGTCGAGCCCCTGCGCGAACTGTTCAAGGACGAAGTCCGTCGTCTGGGCCTGGAACTCGGCCTGCCGTACGACATGGTCTACCGTCACCCGTTCCCGGGCCCGGGCCTGGGCGTGCGCATCCTCGGTGAAGTGAAAAAGGAATACGCCGACCTGCTGCGTCGCGCCGACCACATCTTCATCGAAGAACTGCGCAAGGCCGACTGGTACCACAAGGTCAGCCAGGCGTTCGTAGTGTTCCAGCCAGTCAAATCGGTCGGCGTGGTCGGTGACGGCCGCCGTTACGCCTGGGTCGTGGCCCTGCGTGCCGTGGAAACCATCGACTTCATGACTGCACGTTGGGCGCACCTGCCTTACGAACTGCTGGAAACCGTTTCCGGCCGCATCATCAACGAAATCGAAGGCATCTCGCGCGTTACTTACGACGTGTCGAGCAAGCCGCCGGCGACGATTGAGTGGGAGTGATTCTGCGCCTGAGGGCCTGTACTGACTGACAAAAAGCCCGCTGAGTTGCGGGCTTTTTGTATTGGCAGTTGGATGGATCGACACACAGGCGCTGGCCTGGCGACGGTGCCGTTAGCAATCGGTGCACGACGTCGGAGATACCTCGATGTACCTGTCTTTCGACTGTGCTACTTTACGAGCAGAAACTGATCAAGTCGTTTGGGGTAAAAATCGATGAACCACAAGCTGAGCACCTATGGCGTATGCATAGTAGATAGGCCCAAAATCAAAGCCACCAAGAAGCTGGACTTGGGAGGCGATCAGGGTAAGCAGATCGTTTACTCAGAAACGAAACTGGTTCTCAGAACTCACCAGAAGACCTTCAAGAAGCTGGCTGACATGTAATGGAGCTGATCCACTTTCCATTTGAGCGAGTCATTGAAATAAACACACAGATCTTGACTACTGAGCCCGGCATGAAGGGGCGTGTGAATATTCCCATCTTGCAAGGCGCGCTCGCCAGAATCGACAATGCGATAGCCTATAACGGGCTCGACGATGTATTTGAAATTGCTGCCAAATACACTGCCAGCATCGCGCAAGGCCACGCGTTGCCTGATGCCAACAAGCGCACCGGGCTGGCAGTCGGCTTGGAATATCTCTCGCTCAATGATTATGAAATCACCTTGGACAACGATCTGCTGGCGGATGCCGTCAGGGATTTGGTTACCGGTGAGATCAACGAACATGACTTCGCTGACATTCTTTACTCCTGCTTCAAGGCTTCTCAAAACCAGGGATCGTACTAGTTTCGCCTGTTGTGCTCGCTCACTTGATTTGCCTTGGTTCTGGTTGGGCAATGGTGCTTAAGATTTTTCGTCTCTATTGTTAATTAAGTGGAAGTAATCCCGCGGTAAGTTCGATTAACTAAAACCCTTGGTGTGATGCCGAGGGTTTTTTCATTTCGCAGCCTTGGAAACAGGTCAGTCGGCAGGCGGCTTTGCAGCGGCAGGCCAATTTTATCAGGCGCTGGGTCAGTGCAGCGATGTCACGAAACATGAGGCCATGATGCGCGGCATCGCTTGAGCCCAGATATAGCATTGGCCGTTCGGTCCAAGATTCACCCTTTTGAACAATTGTACTGGCGCTGTTGCGACGCACCAGCGTGTATGCGAACCACATATTTTGGACGGGCTCGCTTGCCAGCGGAAATTACCGCCGCGCCACATCCGAAAAATAGAACTTGTCCAGCGTATGCCGCGATTCGGTGTACTCGAACTGGCGGCCGTCCTGCAGGAAGGTCTGGTTGCTGACCACGATGACATGGCTCTGGCCGTCAAGGTCCAGGTGTTGTTGGTCGTCCTTGCTGGACGGTACGGCTTCAATGGTGCGCTGGGCGTAGGCGATCTGCAGTTGCAGGGTCTGTTCGATGTGAGCGTAGATCGAATGTTCGGCAATGTCTGCTGACAGGTCGGGAATCACGTCGCTGACGAAGTGGTTGATGTCGAGGATGACGCGTTTGCCGTCGATGCGCCGTACCCGCTTGATCCGGGTGATCGGGCTGCCGGGTTCGGCATTGATATGTTCAAGCAATGCACCTTCAAGCGGCACCTGACACATCTCGACCACTTCGGTGCTGACGTCGTTGCCCAGTCGCGGGTGGGTCTCCTGAAAACTGACGATGCCGCCGAGCTGGAATTCGATCGGGTTGGTCGACAGCACGAACGCGCCTTTGCCGTGAATCTTCTGAGCGAAACCGCGCTCCTGCAACTGGTCGATGGCCTTGCGCACCGTGCCACGGCTGGCCTGATAGGTATCCATCAGTTCGGTTTCGGAAGGCAGCCGGGCGCCGCGCTCCAGGCGCTGGGTGGTGATACTGGCAAGCAAATCGCTGTAGATCTGGTTGTATTTGCTCATGGCTGGACTCTGTGCCGACGGTGCTCAAAACCCCGAACCTTAAGGGCAGGGTAGGGGTTTGTCCATGCGGACGAAGGAAAACATCTTAGGTCAGAGTAGGAAGAATCCGCGTTTTTCTGACGTTCATCCACGGATGCAAGCTCGTACAGACGAGTTGTTGCATTAACTCGTACAGACGAGTATTTTTCGTTCGGCGTGCTGCCAATAACAACAATCCACGACGGAAGAACAAGCATGAGCCATGACTATCCGAACATCGCCAAGGAGCTGCTGGAAAGCCTCGGTGGCCGTGACAACATCGAGCAGGCGGCGCATTGCGTCACGCGTTTGCGCCTGGCGCTGAAGAACCCCGCGCTGGTGAATGTGGCCGCGCTCAATGGCGTCGATCTGGTCAAGGGTTCGTTCTTCACCGGCGGGTTGTATCAAGTGGTCATCGGCCCGGGTGATGTTGAAAAGGTTTATGCCGAACTGCGCCAGCAGACTGGCCTTGCGGCATCGACCATCGCCGACGTTAAACAGAAAAGCGCCGAGAAGATAAACGCCATGCAGCGGCTGGTGCGGGTGTTTTCCGATGTGTTCATGCCGATCCTGCCGGCGCTGATCATTGCCGGCCTGTTGATGGGCATCAACAACCTGCTCGGCGCCAAGGGCATGTTCATCGACGGCCAGACCCTGCTTGATGCCTATCCGAACCTCGACGGGTTATGGAGCCTGATCAATCTGATGGCCAACACCTCGTTCGTGTTCCTTCCGGCGCTGGTGGGCTGGTCGGCAGCCAAGCGTTTCGGCGGCAGCGAAATACTCGGCATCGTCCTCGGTCTGATGCTGGTGCACCCGGACCTGCTCAACGCCTGGAATTACGGCAAGGCCGTGGCCGGGCTGGATGGGCAGCAACTGCCGTACTTCGACATCCTCGGCCTGTTCCAGGTGGAAAAGGTCGGTTACCAAGGGCAGATCCTGCCGATCCTGCTGGCGGCGTACGTAATGAGCGTGATCGAAAAATGGCTGCGCGCACGCGTGCCCAACGCGGTGCAGTTGCTGGTGGTGCCGATCACCACCATCGTTGTCACTGGCGTGCTGGCGTTGGCGATCATCGGCCCGGTGACCCGGCATATCGGCATCTACATCACCGAAGGGCTGGTGATGCTGTTCGATCTGGCGCCGCTGGTGGGCGGTCTGATTTTCGGCCTGTTGTATGCGCCGCTGGTGATCACCGGCATGCACCACATGTTCCTCGCCGTGGACCTGCAATTGATTTCGAGCCAGGGCGGCACCTTCATCTGGCCGATGATTGTCATGTCCAATCTGGCGCAGGGCAGTGCGGCCCTGGCGGTGTTCTGGATGACGCGCAATGCGCGGGACAAGAGCATGGCCTCGACCTCGGCGATTTCTGCGTATTTCGGCATCACCGAGCCGGCGATGTTCGGCGTCAACCTGCGCTACAAGTTTCCGTTCTACGCCGCGCTGGCCGGTTCGGCGCTGGGTTGCATGTTCCTCTCACTGAACAAGATCCAGGCCTCGGCCATCGGCGTCGGTGGCTTGCCCGGTTTCATCTCGATCATTCCGCAGTTCATCCCGATGTTCGTCATTGGGATGCTGATCGCCATGCTCGTGCCGTTTGCCCTGACCTGCGTGCTGAGCATGAAGATCGTCCGTCCGGGTTACCGGGTTGCCTGAAACTCAACTGTAGGAGCTGCCGGAGGCTGCGATCTTTTGATCTTGCCGTTCAAAATCAAAAGATCGCCGCCGTCGGCAGCTCCTGCACGGCTCCAAAATTCAAGAGGAAATCCGCCATGCAAGACTGGCAACGTTCGGTGATCTACCAGATCTACCCGAAGAGCTTCCACAGCCATGCGGGCAACGCCACTGGCGATCTGCTCGGCATCGTCGCCAAGCTCGATTATCTGCAATGGCTGGGAGTCGATTACCTGTGGATCACGCCGTTCCTGCGCTCGCCGCAGCGCGATAACGGCTACGACATCAGCGACTATTACGCGGTCGATCCGAGTTACGGCAGCATGGCCGACTGTGAACTGCTGATCGCCGAAGCGGGCAAACGCGGGATCAAGCTGATGCTCGACATCGTGGTCAACCACACCTCGATCGAGCACGTCTGGTTCCAGCAGGCGCGCAGCAGCCTCGACAATCCTTACCGCGATTTCTATATCTGGCGCGACCAGCCGAACAACTGGGAATCCAAATTCGGCGGTTCGGCCTGGGAGTACGAAGCGCAGACCGGCCAGTATTACCTGCACCTGTTCGACCACACTCAGGCCGACCTCAATTGGGACAACCCCAAGGTCCGCGACGAAGTGTTCAGGATGATGCGTTTCTGGCGCGACAAAGGCGTCGGTGGCTTTCGTCTGGACGTGATCAACCTGATCTCGAAACCGGCGAACTTCCCCGAGGACGACAGCGACGGTCGGCGCTTCTACACCGATGGGCCTAACGTGCATGCGCACTTGCAGCAAATGCACCGTGAGGTCTTCGAAGGGCATGAGCTGATCAACGTCGGCGAGATGTCCTCGACCCGCCTCGAACACTGCATCCGCTACTCCAATCCGCAGTCGAAAGAATTGTCGATGACCTTCAACTTTCATCATCTGAAGGTCGATTACCCGAATCTGCAGAAGTGGGTCCGTGCCGACTTCGACTTCCTTCAGCTCAAGCAGATTCTCTCCGACTGGCAGACCGGCATGCAGGCGGGTGGCGGCTGGAATGCGCTGTTCTGGTGTAACCACGATCAGCCACGCGTGGTCTCGCGGTTCGGCAATGACGGCGAATACCGCGAGCTGTCGGCGAAGATGCTCGGCACTGCGCTGCACTTTCTGCAGGGCACGCCCTTCGTTTATCAGGGCGAAGAATTGGGCATGACCAATCCGGGGTTCGAGAGCATCGAGCAATACCGTGACGTCGAGACCCTGAATATCTTTCGCCTCAAGCGTGAAGCCGGCACCAGCGACCTCGACAACATGGCGGCGATCATGCAGAAGTCCCGCGACAACGGGCGCACGCCGATGCACTGGCACGCCGGGCATAACGCCGGCTTCACTCGCAGCGAACCATGGATCGGTGTGCCGGCCAATGCCGCGCAGATCAATGTCGCGCATCAACTGCACGACCCGGAATCGGTGCTGCATCACTATCGGCGCCTGATCGCTTTACGCCGCACTGAAGCGTTGATCTCCGATGGCATCTATCGCCAGTTGTTGCCGGAGCATCCACAGGTCTGGGCGTACCTGCGCGAGGGGACGGGGGAACGCTTGTTAGTGGTGAACAATTTCTATGGCTCCGCCTGTGAGGTCGAGCTACCGGCACTGATCGACGAAGCCCAGGAGCAGCGCCTGTTGATCAGCAATTACCCGGACTGCCCGCAACGCTCGAGTTTGCTGCAGTTGCGACCTTACGAATCCTTCGTGCTGCACCTGACCGACCCCTGATTTTTTAACTGAATAACAACTTCTGAAAAAACACGCAGAACGCTGCGCGGGGGATTTGTGCGCGCTGAATTCCTGCAACCACACAATAAAAACAACGGGTGGCATATATGAGAGCAACCATAAATTACAGTCTGGCAGTCGTGGGGATTTGTCTGGCAATGCCGACGTCATCACATGCGCTGGAGTTCGGCGGCTATCTGCGCAGCGGGGTCGGTACATCGGTCAACAGCAGCAGCCAGTCGTGTTTCCAGTTACCCGGCGCGCAGACCAAATATCGCCTCGGTAACGAGTGCGAGCAGTACGGTGAGCTCGAGCTGCGCCAGGATCTGTACACCCTCGACGACGGCTCGGTGCTGAGCGTCGACGGCATGGCCTCGCTGTATAACCGCTACGACCGCAGCCTGACGTTCAAGGAAGACAACGGCTCGATTCGTTTGCCGCAGGCGTATGCGCAATGGTCGGCGATGCCTGCGCTCAACGGCGGCTCGCTGTGGGCAGGGCGGCGTTACTACAAACGTAACGACATCCATATTTCCGATTTCTATTACTGGAACCAGAGCGCCACCGGTGCAGGCATTGAAGATGTGTTGCTCGATGGCTTGAAATACAGCTACGCCTTTTCACGCAAGGACAACCTTTACCAAAAGGATTACATCAACCGCCATGACTTCAATGTCGGCGGTTTCAACAGTAACCCGGGCGGTGAACTGGAGTTCGGCCTGAGTTACATCGACAAGCCCGACAGCCGCGATGCCCACCGTGGCTGGGCGATCACCACTCAGCATGTGCAGCAGGACTTTTTCGGTGGCAAGAACAAACTGGCGCTGCAATACGGCGAAGGGCCGGGCACCGGATTGGGCTATACCGGTAACGTCAGGCTTGATGACCGCAACAAGAGCTATCGCATCGTCGAGTTCTTCGACTGGCAACTGACGCCACGTTTTGGCGGACAATTCCAGGCGGTGTATCAGAAAGACATTCGTCAGGGCGGCGCCGACCAGAACTGGCTGTCACTCGGCGTGCGCCCGGCCTATGCGCTGAGCGAGCAGTTCAAACTGGTGACCGAACTGGGTCACGATCAGGTCGAGGCGGCGGACGGCACGCGCAAGCTGAGCAAGTTCACCTTCGCGCCGACCTGGTCACCCAAAGGCCCGGAATTCTGGGCGCGGCCCGAGGTGCGTCTGTATTACACCTATGCCAGCTGGAACCAGGCAGCCAAGCGTGCCGCCAACCTGTTGGCCAAAGGCTCGGCACTCTCCGACACGGGCGCCTTCGGCAACGCGCGGCACGGCGCCAATGTCGGCTTGCAGGTTGAATACTGGTGGAAATAAGCAAAGCGGCTGCGACCGCTCATTCAATGAATACAAGCTCAGGTGATGTCATGGCCACACCCCAACAATTGCAGCTGCTGGCTCCTTTATCCGGCGTGCTGATGGCGCTGGACCAGGTGCCCGACCCGGTGTTTGCCGGGCGGATCATCGGCGACGGTTTGTGCATCGATCCGACTTCGTCAACGCTCTGCGCACCGTTGGCCGGTGTGGTCAGCGACGTGCAGGCCAGCGGGCACGCGCTCACCATCACCAGTGACGCGGGTGTGCAGGTGTTGATGCACATCGGCCTGGACACGGTGAATCTCGCCGGCGAAGGATTCACCCGCCGCGTTGAAGCGGGGCAGCGGGTCGAAGCAGGGCAGGCGCTGATCGACTTCGATGCTGACTACATTGCCCTGCACGCGCGCAGTTTGTTGACCTTGATGCTGGTGGTCAGCGGCGAGCCGTTCGCTTCACTCGTTGGCTCAATCGGGTTGGTCGAGGTAGGCCAGCCAGTGCTGGACGTCGTGGTCGGCGCAGCCGTTGGCGAACATCCAGCGCCGGTGCCGGGCGATGCGGTGTTCTCGCAGCCGATCAACCTGCCCAATTCCAATGGTCTGCACGCTCGGCCGGCGGCAGTATTCGCCCAAGCGGCCAAAGCATTTTCAGCGACCATCCATCTGCACAAGCTGCAAGCGCAAGCCAACGGCAAATCCCTGGTGGCAATCATGGCGTTGCAGACGGCCCATGGCGACAGCGTGCAGGTCAGCGCCGAAGGTGAAGATGCCGAAGCAGCGGTCGCAGCGCTGACACGCTTGCTGAACGAAGGCTGCGGCGAAGCGGTGACAGCGCCTGCACCGGTCGAAGCCGACGCAGCAGCAATGCCGAACATCCTGCGCGGTGTCTGCGCCTCGCCCGGTTCGGCGTTGGGACAAGTCATGCAGATCGTCGAAGCGTCGCTTCTGGTCAACGAGTTTGGCGCCGAGCCGCCAATCGAGCTTGAGGCGTTGAGCCAAGCCCTGATCGAAGCCGACATGGCCCTGCAACATCTGCGCGACACCGCCGGCGGCCAGGCGCAAGCGGAGATCTTCAAGGCGCATCAGGAACTGCTGGCCGACCCGAGTCTGCTGGATCAGGCCCGGGCGCTGATCGACGCGGGCAACAGCGCGGCGTTTGCCTGGAAGACCAGCACCGATGCAACGGCGGCGATGTTTCGCTCGCTGGGCAATGCCTTGCTGGCTGAGCGCGCGGCGGATCTGGATGATGTCGGCCAGCGCGTGCTGAAGCTGATCCTCGGTGTTCACGAGCAGACGCTGGAGTTGCCGGACGACACCATTCTGATCGCCGATCAACTGACCCCTTCACAGACCGCCGGACTCGATACGCGCAAAGTGCTTGGGTTTGCCACCGTTGGCGGTGGCGCCACCAGCCATGTCGCGATCCTCGCGCGAGCCTGCGGTTTGCCGGCGATCTGCGGTATGCCATTGCAAATGCTCGGGCTCGGCAACGGCACGCGGGTGCTGCTCGATGCCGACAAAGGCGAATTGCAGTTGCACCCGGACGCCGAGTCCATCGATCAATTGCGCACGCGGCATGAGCGCCAGCGCCAGCGTCATCAGCAGGAACTGGCGCAGGCCAGCGAGGCGGCCTGCACCCGTGACGGTCAGCACATCGAAGTCACCGCCAACGTTGCCTCGCAGGGCGAAACCGCCCAGGCCATGGAGCTGGGCGCGAATGGCGTGGGGCTGCTGCGTTCGGAATTTCTTTACCTGGGCCGTCAGCAATCGCCGAGCCACGATGAACAAGTGGCCACCTACTGCGCCATCGCCCGCACCATCGGGCCGGTACACAATCTGGTGGTGCGCACCCTCGATGTCGGTGGCGACAAACCGCTGGCTTATGTGCCGATGGACAGCGAAACCAATCCTTTCCTCGGCTTGCGCGGCATTCGCCTGTGTCTTGAACGACCGCAACTGTTGCGCGAGCAGTTCCGCGCAATCCTCGCCTGCTGTGAGCTGACGCGTTTGCACATCATGTTGCCGATGGTCACGAATTTGGCCGAACTGCGTCTGGCGCGGCAGATTCTCGAGCAGGAAGCCCGGGTTTTGGGCCTGGCGCACATGCCGAAGCTGGGAATCATGATCGAAGTGCCTGCCGCTGCGCTGATGGCCGATGTGCTGGCGCCGCACGTGGATTTTTTCTCCATCGGTACCAACGACCTCACCCAATACACGCTGGCCATGGATCGCGATCATCCGCGTCTGGCCAGCCAGGCGGACAGCTTTCACCCTTCGGTGCTGCGCCTGATCGCGATGACGGTGAAGGCGGCCCATGCCCACGGCAAATGGGTCGGCGTCTGCGGCGCCATGGCGTCTGAACGCCTTGCGGTGCCGTTGCTGCTGGGGCTGGGTGTGGATGAATTGTCGGTGAGCGTGCCGTTGATTCCGGCGATCAAGTCGGCGGTGCGCGAGGTGAATCTGGCCGACTGTCGAATCATCGCCGAACAGGTTTCGAATCTGGAAAGCGCCGCCGACGTGCGCGACGCCTTGCAGCGGTTTCATGGGGCGAAAGTCGATGCCTCGCCGGTTATGGAGAATTGAACATGTTCGACAAATTGCAGCAGGCATTCTGGAAAGCACTGACGCCGGATCTGGTACCGGACGAGGCAAACATTACCGCCGATGCGGTTGCCGGCTTGAACGCCGAGATCGTAGCGGCGCTGGGCGGTGTGGATAACCTCAAGTCGCAGCAACCGCTGGCGCTGACCCGGGTGCGCGTGACGTTGCACGACGAGGCCCGTGTCGACCGTCAGGCCCTGAGTGTCGCCGGCGTGTCGGGCGTCATGCCGCTTGAGGGCGGCGTGCTGCATTTGATTACCGGGCTGCGCGCATAAGGCCGACAAAACGTGCGGCCGCAGTCGCCCTTACTGTTTCTCAACTGCGGGTGTATCGTATTCGCCTTTTTGCGGATCCCTCGGGGTCTGTCGCTGATACGTGAGGTAGTTGAGTTCATGTCCTTTACCCGTCGCCAAATCCTCGGTGGCCTGGCCGGTCTTGTTGTCGTTGGCGTGGGCGCGGGAGGCGCGTCGCGTTACTGGCTGGGCAAGATGGCCGACGCCGAGGCCGGCCACGACTATGAACTGATCGCCGCGCCGCTCGACGTCGAGCTGGTGCCGGGGCACAAGACCGAGGCCTGGGCGTTCGGCCCGTCGGCGCCGGGCACCGAGTTGCGTGTACGCCAGGGGGAATGGCTGCGGGTGCGTTTCATCAATCACCTGCCGGTGGCGACCACCATCCACTGGCACGGCATCCGCCTGCCGCTGGAAATGGACGGCGTGCCTTATGTGTCGCAACTGCCGGTATTGCCGGGCGAATACTTCGACTACAAATTCCGCGTGCCGGACGCCGGGAGCTACTGGTATCACCCGCATGTCAGCAGCAGCGAGGAACTGGGGCGCGGGCTGGTCGGGCCGCTGATCATCGAAGAACGCGAGCCGACCGGCTTCAAGTACGAGAAAACCCTGAGCCTGAAGAACTGGCACATCGACGAGCAAGGCCAGTTCGTCGAGTTCAGCATCCCCCGCGAAGCGGCCCGTGGCGGTACCGCCGGGCGCCTGTCGACAATCAATGGTGTGCCGTTGCCGGTGATTGATCTGCCGGCCGGGCAGATCACCCGGGTGCGTTTGCTCAACCTCGACAACACCCTGACCTATCGCATCAATATTCCTGGGGTCGAAGCGAAAATCTACGCGCTGGATGGCAACCCTGTCGAGCCACGACCATTGGGCAAGGAATACTGGCTCGGCCCTGGCATGCGCATTTGCCTGGCGATCAAGGCCCCGGCGGCGGGTGAAGAGTTGTCGCTGCGTAACGGCCCGGTGCGTCTGGGCACGCTACGTTCAGTCGCCAACACCGACGCGCCGACGGACTGGCCGAAAGCCATGCCGGCCAACCCGGTGGCCGAGCCGGATCTGGCCAATGCGGAGAAACTCAACTTCTATTTCGAATGGGTCGGCTCGGTCTCGGTGAACACCGAAAACGGCAAACCGCCGAGCCTGTGGCAGATCAACGGCAAGGCTTGGGACATCACCGACAAGACCTGTGCTGACCGGCCGATTGCCAGCCTGAAACTGGGCCATAGCTATATTTTCGAATTGAAGAACATGACCCAGTACCAGCACCCGATTCACCTGCACGGCATGAGCTTCAAGGTGATCGCGTCGAACCGGCACAAAGTCATTCCGTATTTCACCGACACCTATCTGCTGGGCAAGAACGAGCGTGCGCAAGTGGCGCTGGTGGCGGATAACCCGGGGGTGTGGATGTTCCACTGCCATGTCATCGACCACATGGAAACCGGCCTGATGGCCGCTATCGAGGTGAAGTGATGCGCCAGATCCGCCCGGCGGCGATCATCGACCGCAGCCGCGACCGCGACTTCATGCGCGAAGCCCTGACCCTCGCCGCACAGGGCGCCGCCCTCGGTGAGGTGCCGGTGGGCGCGGTGCTGGTGCACGATGGCGTGATCATCGGTCGCGGCTTCAATTGCCCGATCAGCACCAGCGACCCGAGTGCCCACGCCGAAATGGTCGCGATCCGCGCCGCCGCGCAGGCAGTGGATAACTATCGCCTGCCGGGCAGCACGCTGTATGTGACGCTGGAACCGTGCAGCATGTGCGCCGGGCTGATCGTGCATTCGCGGGTGGCGCGGGTGGTGTATGGCGCGCTGGAGCCCAAGGCCGGGATTGTGCAGAGTCAGGGACAGTTTTTCAGCCAGGGATTTTTGAATCACCGGGTGTTGTATGAGGGCGGGGTGCTGGCTGAAGAATGTGGTGCGGTGCTGACCGAGTTTTTCCGCGCCAGACGCACCAAAAGCCCCTCACCCTAACCCTCTCCCAGAGGGAGAGGGGACCGACCGAGTTGGATGAACCAAATCCGCCGACCTGAAATACCGAGTCGGATGCAAGTTTTGAAAAGCTCAACAATCAGCTCCCTCTCCCTGGGGAGAGGCCTGGGGTGAGGGGTAGGCCCACCGCGGTCATGGGAAAATACGCTTACTTCCTGGCGACGATAACCGCCCGCATCGGCGCCGGCAGCCCTTCAATGGTTTTGCTGTGATCCTCGGGATCCAGAAAATCGCTCAGCGATTGATACTTCATCCACTCCGTCCCGCGCTGTTCCTCCACCGTGGTTGTGCTGACATCCACGCAACGGATATCGCTGAATCCGGCTCTGCGCAGCCACAATTCCAGCGCCGGCACCGACGGCAAAAACCACACGTTGCGCATCTGCGCGTAGCGATCTTCCGGCACCAGTACCTGATGCTTGTCGCCTTCGACCACCAGCGTTTCCAGCACCAGTTCGCCGCCCTTGACCAGGCAATCCTTCAGCGCCAGCAAATGCTCGATCGGCGAGCGACGGTGATAGAACACGCCCATGGAAAACACCGTGTCAAAGCCTTCCAGATTCGGCGGCAGGTCTTCAAACGGGAACGGCAGGTGCCAGGCATTCGGCTCGGACAAGTAACGCTGCACTGCCTGGAATTGGCAGAAGAACAGCCAGTTCGGGTCGACACCGATCACGCTGTCGGCACCGGCGCCGAGCATGCGCCACATGTAGTAGCCGTTGCCGCAGCCGACATCGAGGATGCGTTTGCCCTTCAGGTCGAGGTGCGGGGAGACCCGCGACCACTTCCAGTCCGAACGCCATTCGGTGTCGACATGCACACCGAACAGGTCGAACGGCCCTTTGCGCCACGGCGAGAGGCCCATCAGCGCGGTGCGCATCTGTGCGCGGGTGTCGTCGTCGCAATCGGTGTCGAGTTTCAGGCCGTTGAGCAGGTCGACTTCGCTTGGCTGGATCTTCGGCAAGGCGTCCAGCGCACTTTGCCAGCGTTCCAGATCGCCATGGCCTTTGTCCATTTTCTTGTCGAGTTGCGCTTGCAGCGTGTTGGCCCATTCGGCCAGCGGAGTTCCGGCCAGACGGCGGGCGAGGGGGGACAGATCAATCATGGCAAGGCAATCAACGAGGCAAAGTTAAGACACTGGAACCACGGCACGACTTTCGAGAACCCGGCGGCCAGCAGGCGTTCGCGGTGTTCTTCGAGGCTGTCGGGCTTCATGACGTTTTCGATGGCGCTGCGCTTCTGGGCGATTTCCAGTTCGCTATAGCCGTTGGCGCGTTTGAACGCCACGTGCAGATCGGTGAGCAGCGCATGCTCTTCGGCATCGTTGAAGCGCAGCTTCTCGGAGAGAATCAGCGCGCCGCCGGGCAATAACGATTGGCGAATGCGCGAGAGCAACGCGGTGCGCTGGTCCGGGGCGATGAATTGCAGGGTGAAGTTCAGCGCGACCACCGAGGCCGGTTGAAACTCCAGCGCGAGGATGTCGCCCTCGATCACCTCGACCGGCAGCAATTCCTGAAACATCGAATCCTGACCATTGAGGTACTCGCGGCAACGCTCGACCATCGCCGCCGAGTTATCCACAGCAATAACCCGGCAGCCGTCGGTGCGCACGTGGCGGCGCAGGGCTTGGGTTACTGCGCCGAGCGACGAGCCGAGGTCGTAGAGCACGCTGTTGGGCTGGGCGAATTGCGCGGCGAGCACGCCGAGGTTTTCGACGATGGTCGGGTAACCCGGCACCGAGCGCTTGATCATGTCCGGGAACACCCGCACCACGTCTTCGTTGAAGGCGAAGTCAGGCACCTGGGCCAAAGGCTGGGCGAATAGGCGATCGGGTTCTTTGCTCACGGCGGCGTCCGGCGGTGTCGGTGGAAAAGGCCGGCATTTTAGCCAAAGTGGGGCGCGGATGCTTGAATTGTCTGATAAGGCACCGTCCGGGCGCAAAAACATCAGCGTCAGGAAAATTGCTTTCGCGAGCAGGCTCGCTCCCACAAGGGAATGCGGTGTTGTGTGGGAGCGAGGCTGCTCGCAAAGAGGCCAGCGCGGTTTCCCGCCGTCAGTTCACCGAGATGGCGCAGTCAAAGGTTTCTACTGGCAACACTTCCGGTGCCCACGGTTGTTGCGAGGTCAGGCGCAAACGCCCGGTGCCGGCCGCAAAGGCCTGGAAGCGCCAGGTCGAAACCCCCGCTGCACCAACAACGCCGGCATCTTCCGGGTTGCTGTAGACCTCGGGGCTGAGGGCGCGCAGCACGCCGCCAGCAGAATCCTGAATCGCCCAGCGGTAGCCGGTGGTCGGGTTGCTTGGCAGGCTGATGATCAGGTTTTGCCCGGTAGTGAGCCGTACGGGGCATTCGCTTTGTTTTTCCACTGTCACGTTGTGTTTCGGTTGCGTGGCGCAAGCGGCCAGCAAGGAAAGGGTGAGGGGGAGAAACAGGCGAGTGGGGGACATGGAATCAGTGGCTCCGGCAGTGACGACGAACGGCGAGCATAACCGAAGATGGGAGAAAGTGTGACAGACGGGCGCCGCGTTGACCGCACTGGCGCCAAGCCCTCACCCTAGCCCTCTCCCAGAGGGAGAGGGGACCGACCGAGGTGTCTTGTGTCATACATCGACCTGAAATATCCGGTCGATTATGGATTCAACGATTCAATTTTAGGTCGGCGTAGCTCAACAATATCCCACGGTCGGCTCCCTCTCCCAGAGGGAGAGGGGACCGGCCGAGGTGTCTTGTGTCATACATCGACCTGAAATATCCGGTCGATTACGGATTCAACGATTGAATTTCAGGTCGGCGTAGCTCAACAATATCCCACGGTCGGCTCCCTCTCCCAGAGGGAGAGGGGACCGACCGAGGTGTCTTGTGTCATACATCGACTTGAAATATCCGGTCGATTATGGATTCAACGATTCAATTTCAGGTCGGCGTAGCTCAACAATATCCCACGGTCGGCTCCCTCTCCCAGAGGGAGAGGGCTAGGGTGAGGTGTCTTGTGTCATACATCGATCTGAAATATCCGGTCGATTGCGGATTCAACGATTCAATTTCAGGTCGGCGTAGCTCAACAATATCCCACGGTCGGCTCCCTCTCCTCGGGGAGAGGGCTGGGGTGAGGGGCTATCGGTCAGAACAGTACCTTCGCCACATCCGCAAACCGCTTGGCAAAGTGCACGGTAATCCCTTCCTTCAGGTAGTCCGGCAATTCCTCGAAATTACCGCGGTTCGGCTCCGGCAGTATCAGCTCGAAAATCTTCTGCCGCCGCGCCGCGATCACCTTCTCGCGCACGCCGCCGATCGGCAGCACATGCCCTGTCAGCGTCAATTCACCGGTCATCGCCACGCCTTTTTTCGGCGGCTGATTACGTGCCAGAGACAACAGCGCACTGGCCATGGTTACGCCGGCACTTGGGCCGTCCTTCGGCGTCGCGCCTTCCGGTACGTGCAAGTGAACGAAGGCTTCGTCGAAGAACTTCGCATCACCGCCAAACTGTTTGAGGTGCGAGCTGACGTAGCTGTAGGCGATCTCCGCCGATTCCTTCATCACATCGCCGAGTTGCCCGGTGAGTTTGAACCCACGATTCAAGGTATGAATGCGCGTGGCTTCGATTGGCAAGGTCGCGCCGCCCATGCTGGTCCAGGCCAGGCCGGTAATCACGCCGGTGCCGGACAGCACTTGTTCGTTGCGGAACACTGGGTTGCCCAGTGATGCTTCGAGATCTTTCGGCCCGAGTTTGATTACCGCTTTCGGATCGTCGATCAGTTTCATCACCGCTTTGCGCACCAGTTTGCCCATCTGCTTTTCCAGCTGACGCACGCCGGCTTCACGGGCATAGCCGTCGATCAGGGCTTTGAGCGCGGTGTCGCTGATGCTCAGGCTGCCTTTTGACACACCGGCCTTTTCCAGCAGTTTTGGCCACAAGTGACGCTTGGCGATGGCGACTTTTTCTTCGGTGATGTAGCCCGACAGGCGAATCACTTCCATACGGTCGAGCAACGGGCCGGGGATCGAATCGAGGGTGTTGGCGGTGCAGACGAACAGCACCTTCGACAGATCCATGCGCAGGTCGAGGTAGTGGTCGAGAAATTCGACGTTCTGCTCAGGATCGAGGGTTTCCAGCAGCGCCGAGGCCGGGTCGCCCTGGTAGCTCTGGCCCATTTTGTCGATCTCGTCGAGCATGATCACCGGGTTCATCACTTCGACGTCTTTCAACGCCTGCACCAGTTTGCCCGGCTGTGCGCCGATGTAGGTGCGGCGGTGGCCCTTGATCTCGGCTTCATCACGCATGCCGCCGACGCTGAAGCGGTAGAACGGCCGGCCGAGGGATTCGGCGATGGATTTACCGACGCTGGTCTTACCCACGCCCGGCGGGCCGACCAGCAGCACGATCGAGCCGCTGATCTCGCCTTTGTACGCACCGACGGCGAGGAATTCGAGGATGCGATCCTTGATGTCGTCCAGACCCGCATGGTGCTTGTCGAGGATTTTGCGCGCGTGCTTGAGGTCGAGTTTGTCCTCGCCGTACACGCCCCACGGCACCGAAGTGGCCCAGTCCAGATAATTGCGCGTGACCGCGTATTCCGGCGAGCCGGTTTCGAGGATCGACAGTTTGTGGGTTTCTTCTTCGAGGCGTTTTTGCACCTGCGCCGGCAGGGTTTTGCCTTCGAGGCGCTGCTGGAACTGTTCGAGGTCGGCGCTGCGGTCGTCCTTGGTCAGGCCAAGTTCCTGCTGGATGACCTTGAGCTGTTCCTTGAGGAAAAACTCGCGCTGATGCTCGCCGATCTTGCGGTTAACTTCCGCCGAGATCTCTTTTTGCAGACGCGCGACTTCGACTTCCTTGCGCAGCATCGGCAGGACTTTTTCCATGCGTTTGAGCATCGGCACGCAGTCGAGCACTTCTTGCAGCTCCGGGCCGGTAGCTGAAGTCAGCGCGGCAGCGAAGTCAGTCAGCGGCGACGGGTCGTTGGGGCTGAAGCGGTTGAGGTAATTCTTCAGTTCTTCGCTGTACAGCGGGTTGAGCGGCAGCAGCTCCTTGATCGCATTGATCAGCGCCATGCCGTAGGCCTTGACCTCGTCGGTCGGCTCGGTGGGCTGGTGGGGGTATTCGACTTCGACCAGATACGGTGGGCGGTGATGCTTGAGCCAGGTCTTGATACGCACACGGCTCAGGCCCTGGGCGACGAATTGCAGTTTGCCGTTTTCGCGGCTGGCGTGGTGAACCTTGACCAGCGTGCCGTATTCGGGAAGGGCGCCGGTATCGAAGTGGCGTGGGTCTTCCTGGGGGGTGTCCATGAAGAACAGGGCCAGGGAGTGGTGTTCGGATTTGCTGACCAGTTCGAGGGTTTCGGCCCACGGCTCTTCATTGACGATGACCGGCAGGACCTGGGCCGGGAAGAACGGGCGGTTGTGGATCGGGATGATGTAGACCTTGTCCGGCAGGTTTTGCCCGGGCAGCGCCAGGCCGGTGCCGGAGGAGGTGTGTTCGATGTGGTCGGTTTCGTAATCGTCGTGGTTGTCCGGGCGATCTTGCTGGTCGGTCATGGGGCACCTGCGCAATGGGGTATGGGTCTTAGATGGGGCAGGGGCGGGGTGGTTTCAATGGGGCGGGTGTGTTTCTGCATGTGTGTCTGAGGCTTGGCGGCCTCAGGGCCGGCCATGCTCTGGGTGGTCTGGGTGAATATCCGTTTCTTCGGGGGCGGCGGCTGGCGGTTTCGCCCTTACGGCGAGTCACCTTTTTCAGACGCCAAAAAGGTAACCGAAAAGGCTAGCTCCTGCGTTCGGCCCTCGCAGGCTCGGGTCCCTTCGCTCCGGGACTGATCCGGGCGCAGCGGCTCCGGTTTGCTTCGCTGCACCTCCTTCCGCTGTGTCTGGCTGCGCCAGACGGTCGCTGCGCTCCCACGCCCGGATCAATCCCTCCACTCAGCCTTCCGACGTCGCCCGTGGATCAAAAGCAAGATCAAAAGCGTTACTCGAGCTTGCGCTCATTGTTGAGTGGGGCGGCTTCGCCGCGGGCAGCTGTGCTGCTTTGCTTTTCTGTGGGAGCGAGCCTGCTCCCGAATGCGGTGTGTCAGGCGCCATCACTGGCGAATGTGCCGACGCCTTCGCGAGCAGGCTCGCTCCCACAGGTATTCGCGGTGCTTGCCAAATTGCGTGCACAAAAAAAGGCGATGTCCCTCACGGAACATCGCCTTTTCTTTACCGCCAGCTAACGCTTATTCCGGCAGTTTGTAGGCAATGATGTAGTCACCCATCTTGGTGCCCAGCGAGCCGTGACCGCCGACAACGAGCAGCACGTATTGCTTGCCGTCCTTGCCGGTGTAGGTCATCGGAGTCGCTTGGCCGCCGGCTGGCAGGCGCGATTTCCACAGCTCTTTACCGGTATTCACGTCATAGGCGCGCAGGTACTGGTCGAGGGTGCCGCTGAGGAAGCCGACGCCGCCGGCAGTAACCATCGAACCGCCCATGCTCGGTACGCCGAGGGTGAAGCCGATCGGGATTGGCGAGCTGTCGCGGCTGGTGCCGTTCTTGCGTTTCCACACGACTTTGCCGGTGGTCAGGTCGATACCGGCGACGTAGCCCCAGGCCGGGGCCTGGCACGGTACGCCGAGTGGCGACATGAACGGGTGCATGATCACCGCGTATGGCGCGCCGGTGTTTGGCTGCACGCCCGAGGTTTCGCTCTCGCGTTTGCTGCCGGCTTCGACTTGCTCGCGTGGCACCATTTTCGAGACGAAGGCCATGTAGTTCGGGCTGGTGAACAGCAGTTGGCGAACCGGGTCGACCGAGACGCCGCCCCAGTTGAACACACCGACGTTACCCGGATAGATCAGGCTGCCCTGTTCCGATGGCGGGGTGTACTGGCCTTCGTAACGCAGTTCCTTGAACTGGATGCGGCACAGCATCTGGTCGAACGGGCTCGCGCCCCACATGGCTTTTTCGGTGAGTTCCGGGGCCAGCAGGTTGAGGTCCGAACGGGCCTGGGTCGGTGCGGTGTGGTCGCCTTTCACGGCGCCTTGCGGTACCGGGATTTCCTTGATCGGAATGATCGGCGTGCCGTCACGACGGTCGAGGACGTACAGGCTGCCCTGTTTGGTCGGAGCGATCAGCGCAGGTTTCACGCCGTCGGCAGTTTTCATGTCGAGCAGGGTTGGCTGGCTGCCCACGTCCATGTCCCACAGGTCATGGTGGGTGAACTGGTAGTTCCAGCGCACTTTACCGGTAGCCAGGTCCAGGGCAACGAGGCCGGCGCTGAATTTCTCGGCGCCCGGGGTGCGGTTGCCGCCCCATTGGTCCGGGGTCTGGTTGCCCAGTGGCAGGTAGACCATGCCGAGTTTTTCATCGACGCTGGCCAGCGACCACATGTTCGCCGAGTTGCGGCTGTAGGTTTCGCCCGGGGCCAGAGGCTCGGTGGCGTCCGGCTTGTCGCTGTCCCAGTTCCACACCAGGTGACCGTCGCGCACGTCGAAGGCGCGGATCACGCCCGATGGCTCATTGGTCGATTCGTTGTCGGTGACGTGACCGCCCATGATCACCAGATCACGGGTAATCGCCGCTGGAGAGGTGGAGTAGTAGCCGCCGGCGGTGAACGGGCCGATGCCTTGGGTCAGGTCGACCACGCCGTTAGTGCCGAAGCCTTCGCAGATCTTGCCGGTGTCGGCGTTCAACGCAATCAGGCGAGCATCAGCGGTTGGCAGGTACAGACGACGCGGGCAGGCCTGGGCAACGGCCTGGCCTGCTTCGGAGATGACGGCCGAGCCAGCGTTTTCAGACTTCGCGTAGGCGGCTTCGTCGTAATACGACACGCCACGGCAGGTCATGTGGGCGAAGCCCTTGAAGCCGACCGGGCTCTTGATCTGTGGATCGAAGCGCCAGATTTCCTTGCCGGTGTCCGGGTCCAGTGCCAGCACTTTGCTGTGCGCGGTGCAGGCGTAGACCATGCCGTTGGCTTTGAGCGGGGTGTTTTCGTTGGTCAGCTCGACCGGGTCATCCGCAGTTGGCAGGTCGCCGGTCTGGATGCGCCAGGCTTCCTGCAACTTGCCGACGTTTTCCGGGGTGATCTGCTTGAGCGGCGAGTAGCGGTCACCGAACTCGGTGCGACCGTAGGCTTGCCAGTCGCCATCCGGCATGGCCGGTGCGGTGCTGGTCATGTCCGCGCTGTCGCGGCCCAGTTCACCGAAGGTTTCGCCCGGGTGGGTGAAGAGGCTGGCCAGAGCGGTAACGCCGGCCAGGATCACCGCGACGGTCAGGCCGCCAGTGCCGATTTTCGCCGGGCCGTTGAGCAGCAGCGGACGACGGAACCATGGCAGCAGCATCACGAAGCCGAGGACAAACCACAGCGCCAGACGCGGCACCAGTTGCCACCAGTCCAGACCGACTTCCCACAGCGCCCAGACGGTGCTGGCAAACAGCACGATGGCGTACAGGCCCAGCGCCGCGCGGCGGCGCATCAGCAGCAGGATGCCGGTCAAGGCGATACCGATGCCGGCCAGCAGGTAGTACAGCGAGCCGCCAAGCGTGCTCAGCTTGATTCCCCCGGCCAGCATGGCCAGGCCCATCAGTAGAAGCAGGATGCCGAGCAGGGCGGGTAGTAGCCGACCCCGGCTCGAAGCACTTTCGGTGCTCATAGTGTGATTCTCCGTGACGTTTATGTAGTCCCGCGCTGTAGTCACTTTAGATGACGATTTGGCGCAGGCATGGTTCAGATAAAAACTTGTTCGGCTAACGAAATGCATTCCTGTGGGAGCGAGCCTGCTCGCGAAAGCGGTATATCAGGCAACACTGCAGCGACTGACAGGCCGCCTTCGCGAGCAGGCTCGCTCCCACAGGGGCTAACTGTGATCTTTAGAACGACGACTGGATCTTGATCCCGCCGATCAGGGCGTCGTCGACGTCGTTCACGCCACCGGGGTGGCGGATGTATTGCAGGTTGGGGCGTACGGTCAGCCAGTTGGTCACGTGCACGCCGTAATACAGCTCGGCGCTGTATTCGGTGTCCTGCGGTGGCAGGAACGCCGGATTGTCGTAGTCGTAGACGGCGTTGGCGCGGTTAGTCATTTCGGCGTTCTTGCGATAGGCCGGGTTGACGTGCACACGAGCGAGGGCAACACCGATGTCGTCCTTGGCGCGAGCATCGAACGGACCTTTGTAGGTCAGGCCGGCCTGCACGTAGTTGTCGATGGCATTGGTTTTCTTGTCATGCATCGTCGCGTTGGCGAACAGGCTCAAGCCGCGCGAGTGGTCGCTGGCGATACTGGTGACCTGCTGCTGCACGCCCAGCCACACGCCGTGCTTGCTCGACGCGCTGCGATAGGCTTCGCCGCTCAGCGCTGCCGGTTGGCCGTTCTGGTCTTTATAGACGTCAGAGGCCTTGGCATTGCTGTAGTAATAACCGGCGCGGTATTCGCCCGGCAGGCCGTTGAGCTTCGGCGTCCACACCAGTTCGACCGGCAGGATTGCGCCCTGGGTGCCGCTGCCGCTGAGTTTGAAACCGTTGCCGCGATCGAGGTTCGACGGGTTCTGCTCATAAGCGCCGACCTGCGCGTACAGCTCGGGCGTCAGGTGATATTTGACCCGCAGCGCCCATTGGCTGACCGGCCAGTTGTACCAGATGCCGCCGACCCAGTTGCCTACCTGCGAGCCGCAGAACGCGAGGTTCTGGAAGTCGCAAGGGAAGCTGTTGAAGTCTTCGCCTTCGCCGAAGCGGCCAACCTTGATGTCGAGTTTCTGATCGAAGAATTTCTGCTGGTACCACATCTGCGTCAGGCGCGTGGTCTGGCCACGGCCCCAGACTTCCTGGGCGGAAGTGAAGCCGCCAACGCGTGGATCGTTGATGCGGTCGTTGCTGATGTTGTTGCCGCTGCGTTTGGTGATGGTCAGTTGAAATTCGGCGTCGTTCCAACCGAGGATCTTCTGCAGATCCAGATGGGTGCCGAGGCCGAACTGGTCGCTGTAGCGGGCAGTGCGGTCGTGGTCGTAACCGCCGTGCAGGTTGCTGCCCATTTCGCCGGTGTAATCGAGTTTGAAGTCGTAGCCTTTTTCCGCAAGTTCTGTGCGCGTGCCGTTCCAGTCACCGAGCATGTACGGTGATTCACTGTCGAAGGCCGGCGCCGCGTGGGCACAGGTCGCCAAGCCAAGGGCGGTGCAGCCGCCAAGGGTGCGCAGGGCAGAGATAGCGCTGTCTCGGGAGAAGGAAAAGTCAGGCATGAAGAAGTCTTTTTTTGATGTTTTTCGAGTGCAGGCCGAGCGCTTCAGATTGTCGCGGGCAGTGAAGCGTTTCAGCGGAAGGGCGGCAGGATAATGATCTGTAACAAATTGAGAAAGCGCTTTTGCAGACATGCAGCGTTTCGGATTCGGTAACAGTGCGGCAAACGGGCGCATTGTGAGTCGGGCCACAGCCTGCGATCTTCCCGGGTTGGCCTACATTTGCAGGAAGGCCTTCCACCCGCTCAGCCCCTCGGCTAAGGTGCGCGGCTTCTGCATATCACTTCGCCCAAAGGCCCGGCATGAACGAACAATCCCCCGATCCGCTGCACGGCGTGACCCTCGAACAGATCCTCAATGCACTGGTGACTCACTACGAGTGGTCGGGGCTGGCCGAGCGTATCGACATCCGTTGTTTCAAGAGCGATCCGAGCATCAAGTCGAGCCTGACCTTCCTGCGGAAAACCCCGTGGGCGCGGGAAAAGGTCGAGCGCCTGTACGTGAAGCTGATGCGCACCAAGCGACCGCTCTGAGATGGACAGCGCGAGGCGCCGACGCCTGATCACCGGCCTGGCCGTGTTGGGCTGGGCAGGGCTGGCAATTCAGCTGTACCTGATTCTCTTCGCGCGATTGAGCATCGGCGCTAGCCTGCTGGGCGGACTGGTGAGTTTCTTCAGCTACTTCACCATATTGACCAACACCCTGGTGGCGACGGTGCTGACCTGCGCGATCACCGAGCGCGAATCCGCCGCGCGACGCTGGTTTCTGCAACCGTGGGTCAGCAGTGGCATCGCAGTGAGCATCGCAGTGGTCGGTCTGGCCTACAGCATCCTGCTGCGGCACTTGTGGCACCCCGAAGGCTGGCAGTTTGTTGCCGACGAATTGCTCCACGACGTCATGCCATTGCTGTTTCTCGGCTATTGGTGGTGCTGCGTCCCCAAAGGCACGTTGCGCCTGAGGCACCTGCCGCTGTGGCTGATCTATCCGCTGGTGTATTTCATCTACGCCTTGCTGCGCGGGCATCTGCTCGGCGCCTATGCGTACCCGTTCATTGATGTGGCGGTGTTGGGTTATCCACAGGTGCTGGCGAATGCCGGGGGGATATTGGTGGGATTTGTGTTGGTGGGCCTGCTGATGATCGGCCTCGACCGCAGATTGTCCGCACGAAGTTAAGATCCAGTGTGGGAGCGAGCCTGCTCGCGAATGCGGTGCGTCAGCCAGCAAATCCCTCGACTGTGCTGACGCCTTCGCGAGCAGGCTCGCTCTCACCAGGGTGATGTGGGGCAGGAAAAGATCAGTCTTCCTCAGAGCCTTCCGCGCGCCAGTAGCCGACAGCCTTGATGAACTGTTCATCGAGCCCATGCTCATCGATCAGCACCCGGCGGATCTGCCGCGAGACCTTGGTCTCGGTCGCCACCCAGGCGTAAAGATTGCCCTTGGGCACCTGCAGTTGTTTGACCGTCGTCAGCAAGTTGTCCTTGCCACCTTCACGCAGCACCCAGATCACATTGAACTGCGCCGCGCTTTCCAGCACTTGCTGCTCGGCACCGTTTTCCACTTCGATCACCACCAGTGCTTTGCGAATTGCGGCCAGACCTTCGAGGCGGCGGGCGATGGCGGGGAGGGCGGTTTCGTCGCCGATCAGCAGGTAGCTGTCGAAGATATCCGGCACGATCATCGAACCGCGCGGCCCACCGATATGCAGAAATTGCCCGGGCTGTGCCTGCTCGGCCCAGGTTGAGGCAGGGCCGTCGCCGTGCAGGACGAAATCGATGTCCAGCTCCATTTTTTCCAGGTCGTAACGACGCGGTGTGTAGTCGCGCATCTCGGGCATCGGCCCGTTGTCCTTGCCGGCGCCCAGTTGCATCGTCTCCAGCGCCGCCGCTTGTTCGGCGTTCTGCGGGAACAGCAGTTTGACGTGATCGTCGCTGCCCAGGCTGATGAACCCGGCCAGTTCCGGCCCGCCGAGGGTGATGCGGCGCATGCGTGGAGTCAGCTCGGTGACGCGCAGCACTTGCAGCTTGCGCCGTTTGATTTCGTGCATCACGCGGTGAATGGTTTGGGTATCGACTGCAGTCATTCGGCTTTCTCCGTGGCAGGTTGAACGGCAGGGCCGTCGACGATGGCTCTGGCGGTGTCGTTGAGCAGGTCGCGCACACGCAGGATTTCTTCGGCACTCCAGCGTCCGTGGTGCATCTGCAAGGCATGCCGCAGGTTGTGCACCGCTTCGTGGATTTCCGCCGGACGATCATGGCCGCGCAGCGAGCGCTTGCTGACGTCGATGCGCATGCGGACGCCGTCGAGCGCCACCGCTTGTTCACTTAAAGACAAACGACCGGCGTCGGTGACGCTGTAACGCTTTTTGCCGGCCTCGGCATCACCGGCGATCAGGTCGCTCTCTTCCAGAAACGTCAGGGTCGGGTAGATCACCCCGGGGCTGGGGCTGTAGGCGCCGTCGAACATGCCTTCGATCTGGCGGATCAGGTCGTAGCCGTGGCACGGCTGTTCGGCGATCAGCGCCAGCAACAGCAATTTCAAGTCGCCGGGGGCAAAGACTCGCGGGCCACGGCCGCCGCGCTCGCGACCGGGGCGTTTCTCGAAGCCGTCGCGGCCATCACCGTGTTCGCGGTGGGGGGAATGATGGTCTCTCATTAGCTTCTCTCTCGTCGTGTTTAGATACAACTTAAGATATATCTTAAGCGTCGTGCAAGACGTTTTTTTCCTCGACCATGCTCGAACGGACGAGTGGTCCAAGCCAGAAACGGCTGAAAAATATGATTTGCCCACGAAGTTAAAGTGGTGACCTTGAAGTTAAAGTTATCGCTCTAGTTGTGCTTGAGTATATATTCTAATTTTTCGCAAGTTGCCGCGTTAAAGCGGCTAAGTTGCTGTATGGTTTTTGCCAGATAACTGTATGTAGTCTGTAACTTACAGCGAATGTTGCAAGTATCTGTTTTTTGTTCTTTTTTCTTGCGGGGTGTGAGGCTGTTGAACTACGCGTTTGTCGGAAGTTGCCTGCTTACATTCCAGAGGCAACAGCCGATGATGCTCACCGTTGAAAGTTCAAGTTGATCTGCCAAGTGTTGAACAAGCGGATTATGAACTTTTGATGACACCCCCTTATATAAGCAAACAGGTACTGAACGATGTTCAAGAAATTCGCAATCGCTGCTCCTCTGGCTCTCCTGGCAATGACCTCCACCGGTGCCTTCGCTGCGGGCGAAGCTTCGCACTCCATCAGCCTCGTCGCTCACGTGCCGACCAACGGCTTCTATGTCGTGCCAACCGATCCGGATCTGGTCAACAAGGACCAGGACATGAGCTACCAGCCAACCACCGGCAAAATGGCTGATGTCAACGGCTTCTTCGACGTGCGTAACAACAACGGTTCGGTACACGCCAGCCTCGAAAGCCTGCCGAAACTGGTCGCCGGTAATACTTCGATCGACCTGCAAGTGATGCTCAACAACAAGGAACTGACCCTGACCCCGCAAATGGTCGTGGGTGAGTCCGAGTCTGACGTCAACTACCGCGCACCACTGAAAATCTCCGCCAAGGGCAGCAACTTCCAGCCGGGTGACTACACCGGTTCCGTGGCGATGATCTTCGACGCCGTACCACCGGTTGGCGGCAACTGATCGACTGATCAGGTTCAAAACGCTCGCTTTTCACGCGTGCGTCAACCGACGGGGCAGGCAGCGATGTGTGCCCCGCCGGACTTTCATTGTCAGTCAATCAGAGTACGAGTTCATGTTCCCGATGACCCCCATCGCGGCTGCGCTTGCGCTGTTGTTTTGTGCCAGCGCAGCCGTCGCATCCAACACCGCCGGTACGACGCCACGCAGTTTGCTTGCGCAGGCCAAGGGCTTGCCGGCGGATTTCGAGGAGCATTTCTTTGATGTGCCGCTGGCGGTGCGGGTCGAAGTCGACCAGCAGCCGCTGGGTGAGGCCATGGTGGTGTTGTCCCGCGATGATCGCATCACGCTTCTCGAATTCACCGACACCAGCGAAAACCGCTTCGGCCCGGCCGAGCGGGAAAAATGGGCGAGTTATTTCAAATCCGGCGTACCGCTTGGCGCATGCAGCGGTTCTTGTCCGGATCAGTTTTTGGCAGTGCACTACAACCTGGAAAACTCGCTGGTTTCTATCGCTACCGAAAACGCCGAGCGCGACGTTGAGGCCAAGCGTTATTACCAACAACCCAGCGGTGGCAGCAGCGGCCTGATGGTGCGCAACCAGCTCAACCTCAATGGTGGCCAGGATCAAGACCTCGGTGGACGCTTTGGCCTGGAGGCCAGTTCAAGCCTGGGTAACTGGAGCCAGACGCTTAATCTGCAAATGGCCCGGCTTGGCGGTCCCGATGACAAGCTCTATCACGCGGTGCATGAGCTGCACACCCAACGCGAACTGCAAGGCAGTTTCTTTCGCCTGGGCTATTTCACCCCCAATTCCGAAGGCCTGACGCGTCAGCCGCGCACATTTGGCACCAGCCCCGACACGGCGGTTGGCGTCATGTACGGCAGCTCCGACAGCCTGGCGATCAACAGCCCGATGCCCAGCGTCTACCCGATCTATGTCACCGCCAACCGGCAAGGTTCGGTGGAGATCTGGCGCGACGGCCTGTTGATCAATACCCAATCGGTGCCGGCCGGTCTGCAGACCCTCGACACGCGACCGCTGCCTGGCGGCATCTATGAAGTGGAAGTGCGTCTGATCGAAGACGGCCAGATCACCTCCACCACGCAGGAGTTGGTGTACAAGCCCAACAACTGGCGCAACCTCGATGAACACTGGCGCTACAACCTGTTTGCCGGCGAAGAAAGCAAGCTGCTGAGCAACTGGGACACGCAATCGAGCGGCAGTCCCACCGCTGGCGCGGCGGTCAATTACCTGCTGCACCCACGGGTGATTGTCGGCGCTTCGGCGCGGCAGATCCGCGAAAAACTGCAGTACGGCACGTCCATCGACTGGACGCTGGCCAACCACCTCAGCCTGTACGCCAACGTCTACAAGACCGAGGATTACGGCACCGGTCTCGACTTGCAAAGCCTGTACAACTACGGCGCGGGCAGTCTGGTGATCAGCCACAACCGCAGCTGGCTCGACACCACCAACACCTACGACACCTTGCCCGACGGCACACGTGTGCGGCCGCGCAACGTCTTTGTCGGCCAGACCAGCAATTCGTCGCTTGCGCTCAACCATCGGCTGAGCAGCAAGAGTTCGGTCAATGCACGGGTTTCCCACAGCGAAGGCAACGTCGAAGGCATGGGTGTGGATCTGGGATGGACCCAGCGCACCGTGCTGCTGGGCAGCGACGCGAGCTGGCGTCTGTCGGTTTTCGATCGCCCCGGCAGTTTCAGCAGTGGCGATGCGCGAAATCGCGGGGTCGACCTGAGCGTCAACCTGGCCCTCGGCGCACCCGGCCAGCAGCTCACCGGCAGCATCGGGTCGCGCACGGCCCGCGATGGCAAACGCGACAACAACGCCTCGCTCGGCTGGCGCAAGGAGTTGAAAGACCACGTGCTGCAAAGCGTTTCGGTGACGGCGCTGACCGACACCTATGGTTTGGGCGTTTCCAGTCTGGCCAACTTCCGCACCGATTCGATCAGCGGCGATGGCTTCGTTCAGCGTTCGTCCTACAACGGCAATTTCACTGGCGGCCTCAACCTCGACAGCACCCTGGTGGTCGGTGGTGAGCAAATGCTCGTGACCAGCCAGAGCGAAGTGCGCGGTGCCGGAATGATTGTCGATGTCGAGTCGGACATCGAAGACATTGTCCTGCGCGCCGACGATTACAGCGGCGGCGGCACGGCCTTGAAGCCGGGGCGCAATTTCATTCCGATCACTGCGTATCAGAACAGCTCGGTGAGTTTCGACTTCGAAGGCAACGCCGTGCCCGCTGCCACCATCGAGCCAGCGCGCACCCGTTATCACTTGAACAAGGGCGGCGTCGAGTACCGCAAGATCCGCGTGATGAAGACGCTCACCGTGCTCGGCCGCCTGGTGGACGGAAAAGGCCAGCCGCTCAAGGGTCACCACGTGATCAACCATGCCAGCCGTGGCGTGACCGAAGTCGACGGCTTCTTCTCGATGGAAATGAACGCCGGCTCGCCAACGCTGGAGGTGCGTCAGGGTAATCAGTTGTTGTGCCAGTTCCGCCTCAACGAGGCCGACCATCGCAGCGAAAACAACGTGCTGATGATCGGTGATCTGCGCTGCACGCCGGACACGTTGGCCGATGTTACTAACAGCGAACAGAAGGCGGGTTGAGGCCATGAAACGACTTACAGCAAGTTGCGGATTGGCACTCGCACTGAGCATGCCGGCGGCGCAGGCGGTGAATCAGGAGATTCGCGCGTTGTTTCGCCCGGACTCTTCCCAGCCGAACAAAAACGTCTTCATCAATCAGACACCGAACTCAGGCTACTGCGCGGAATATCCCGGCGAATGCGCAGAAAACTCCATGTTCAGTATCCAGCTTCCGTTTCGTTTCACAGCGAGTCGTTTTCTTGGAGCAGGCGAAGGCATTCCACTGAAAGTGCCTGCCAATTGGCGACGGCTGACCGTGACCAATGTTGATACGCAGGAAACGGAGGTGGTTGAGGTACGCATCAGTGGCATCGGCTCCAAGTTTTACTTGAGCGAATCGGCTGCCAAACTTGTAGGCGTCAGCGACATCCTCGAGGGGCACCAAAAACTCTGGACCAACAAGAGTTGGGTTTATGCCTCTGCGCCTTGCCAATACAGTGGCGTCGGATTTTACTCACCCGAGACTTACCGGTTCTTCTGGAAAACCCCAGTAGAGGCTGCCTGTGTCAAGGTTGCAGCCTACTTCATTCCAGATATCTACTTCGACACGCTCGATGTTGCCTACGAACTGCGCACGCCGAATCCATTGGGCATGTCTTCCGGGCTGTATACGGGCTCAATGGCCTATCGGGTCGGGCCGAGCGGAGATTTCGATTTTGGCCAGACGCTGCTGCCCAATGACGGCAACCTCACCCTCGACTTCGTCCTCGACGTCCAGCACACCCTCAAGGTCGACATTCCACCGGGCGGCAACAACGTCACCCTGGAACCCGTCGGTGGCTGGGCGCCGTGGCTTGACAGTGGACGCAAGCCGACGCGAATTTTCCGCGATCAGTTGTTCTATATCTCGGCCTCGTCGCGCTTCAAGGTGCTGATGCTGTGCAATTCAACGGGTGGTACCGCCTGCAAGATGGGCAGTCAGGAAGGTAACAGCTCGGATTTTGAAGTGTTCATGAGCTTGCCTGCGGGCATCTCTGGCCCCGGCGGGCCTGGCGCCAATGTCACCCGCCACCCCTTGCGGTTCAACGTCTGGGCCGGACCGTTCCAGCCAGGCCTGTATGTCGACCGCAAGCCCGGCACATTGCATTTCGAAATGACCCCGTTCGCCATCGATTTCCTGCTCAGACCCGGCGTCACCGACAGGCTGCGCGGTAACGTCACCGTCATCTGGGATTCGGACGTATGAGCGCTTCAGTCAGAACATTTTCCAAACTCGTGGAGTTGAAACCGATGAACCGCAGTTTTCTGCTGAGCCTGCTCAGCGTGTTTTGTCTGACGGCCCAGGCCGGGCCGCAGATCAATGTCGGCACCGTGTACGACTACCTCGACGCCGACAAAAGCACCTATCTCAAGCGTGTATTCAACAGCGGCGACGCCACCGCGTTCGTCAAGATCAATGTGCTGGAAATTATCTACGGTGCCGATGGCAAACCTGAAGAAATCCCGGTGCTCAACGCCGCCGACGGCGCCTCGCGCAACGGCCTGATGGCCAGCCCGGCGCGATTGATCGTGCCGGCGCAGGGCATGCAAGGCACGCGGTTGCTGTACATGGGCGAACGTGACCGCGAGCGTTACTTTCGCGTGCGCTTCGTACCGGTAGTGCCGGAGAAAGAAGACGACTTCGTGGTCAGCGGCGAAGAACGCGACGACTACAAGAAATCCCTCTCGGCCGGCGTCAACGTGATGACCGGGTTCGGCACGATCTTCTTCGTCCGGCCCAGGGACGCGCGTTTCAACACAGCGATCAATGAAACCGACAGCCGCTATGAACTGAGCAACAACGGCAACACGGTGATCATCGTCGACGAGTTCAAGAGCTGTTCGCTGAGCAAGGAAAGCGACTGCGGCGCGACCACCAAACATCATGTGCTGGCCGGCAAGTCATTCGCCTTCGACAAAGAAAAGGGTCGCGAGTACCGCTTCTTCCTGATCGAGGGCAATGACAAGAAAACCATGAAGATCGCCAGCCGCTGACACGGTTTTCCACTGACGCATCGGGTAACCAAAATGATCAAGCAATGCACTGCCCTTGTGCTGCTGGCCGCTGCCGGCCTGAGCGGCACCGAGGTCTGGGGCGCGAGGGAGGAGCACACGTTCGAAGTGTCGCTGACCATTCCCAGCCGCCCGTTTTATGTAATACCGGCAGAGCCGGACTGGATTCACCGGCCGCAGCAACTGTTTTGGGATTATCCCAAGGCCACGCTGGGCAGCCTGGTGAAGAATTTCGACGTCCGTCATGACAGCAGCGCCATCGATGCGCGTCTGCTGCTCGACCCGTATCTGGAAAATGGTCGACCGGGGGAAATCATCCCGTTACGTGTCACCTTCAACGATGTCGAGTTGAGTTCCTATGTGATCCCGCGTCAGGTGCTCTCGAAGGAAGAGGCTGCCACCGGTAAGCGCGTGGCGCTGAAGATCGAGCCGATCGAGCCACAGGGTGGCTATCGGTCCGGGGATTACTACGGCAACGTGCTGCTGATGTTCAGCGCCAGCACACCGAGCGCGGAATGACCGTCATGAACGTAAACTTGCTGTCCCGTCAGAAGCTGAAAAAACTCACCTGCGGGCTCGGCTTCCTGCTGACCTTGTGCATGGTCGAAGCGCACGCGGTCAACCAGGAAATCCGCGCGCTGTTTCAGCCCGATCCTGCGCAAACCGGCAAGAACCTGTTCGTCAACCAGACGCCCAACAGCGGCTACTGCGTGTACTTTCCGGCGAAATGCGCAGCCGCCGACATGTTCAGTATCGAGTTGCCGGTAAGCCACGATTCCAATCGCGCGCTCGTCGCCGGTGACGATGTCTCGGTAAAAGCCCCCGCCGACTGGCGACGGCTGACAGTCATCAACCAGGACACTCAGGAAACGGAAATCGTCGAGGTGCGCATCAGCGGCATCGGTTCCCGATATGTCCTGAGCGAAGCCGTGGCGAGACTCACAGGAGTGGCTCACCCTTCGGGCCACGACGTACTCTGGACGTCCCAGACCGGTTGGCTCTATGCGCCGGCGCCTTGCGGCAGCAGCTTTTTGTCCAGCTACACCGCCAATGCCTACCGGTTTTTCTGGCATACACCGGTCGAAGCGTCCTGCACCAAAACCGCCGCATTCCCGATTCCGTCGATGTACTTCGAAAAACTCGATTTCGCCTATGAGCTGCGCACCCCCAACCCGTTGGACATGTCGAGTGGTCTGTACACCGGCTCCATGTCCTATTCCATCGGGCCGACCGGCGATTTTCAACTGGGTTCGATGATGGAGCCGAACGACGGTAACCTGACTCTGGATTTTGTCCTGGATGTGCAGCACACCCTGAAAGTCGATATTCCTCCCGGTGGCAACCATGTTGTGCTGGAACCCGATGGCGGCTGGCAGCGTTGGCTGGAAAGCGGCCGCAAGCCTGTGCGGCTGTATCGCGACCAGACCTTCCTGATTTCCGCATCCTCCCGATTCAGCATGAGAATCGAGTGTGAACTGGACCTGAGCTCCGGCTGCGGGATCGTTGATCGTGAATCGGGATACGCTGGCCAGGTCGATGTCAGTGTCAGCCTGCCCAATGGGTTGAACGACAGCGTCGGCCAACCGGTCAAGCGTTTCCATTCGAAGCACGAGGCCAGTGCTGCGTTTCAGCCGGGCATCTATGTCGACCGCAAGCCGGGCACGTTGCATTTCGAAGTCGGCCCTTCGGCGACCAATTGGTTGATCCTCAATGCCAAGGGCCGGCCCTATACCGGCAACATCACGGTGATCTGGGATTCGGAAGTCGATTGATGAGCGTGCCGCCCGACCAGCGATCAGGGCGCTGGCCGGGCTGAACAAGCGCTGTCAGAGGCCGGCCCTGCCCAGCGCTTCACGAGTCAGGGTTCGGCTCAGCTCGTTGCGGTCACGGGTGATTTTTTTCCGCCATTTTGTGTATTGCGCGTCGGTCATCGCTTCGCCGCTCAGTACGTCTTCATGCGCTATACCCAACAGATCGGCGAGGCGCTCTATTCGTCGCTGTAAATCGTTTCGTGGCGTACGGATTTCGTTGCCGGCCCATTCCGCCTGGGCGCTACGCAACGCATTCAGCTGCGTGTATTTTTCCTCGAACAGGCGATGATTATCCTGAAAACGCTCGGGGCAGGTGTCGATGAGATAGTTTTCCCAGAACCTGTCCGAATCCAGATCTATCATGCCGTTGATCAGACCATTACCTTGTTCACGCTGGATGATCCTCTGATAGGCAGCGTCGAGTTTTGCCTGCGTTACGCCGGCGCCGGGCTGATCCGGCATGCCCGGCGATTGCCAGGGCAAATCGAGACGCTCGCCAAGACCTGTTTCGAAAGCCCGATGGACCTGTGTTTCGTCCGGAGCCGGCAGGTGCGGATCGATCAGATGCTGCTGTTGCTGGCGACTGACCTCCATGGTCGCCTCATCGCTCACCCGGTCGAGCCGCGCCGCACTGCGCGCCAGGCGAACCAGTCGGTTTTCCAGCACGCTGGGCGATGTCGACTCGTTGCAGGCTTTGGTAACCAGTACTTTGAGCCCTAGCGAATTGAACAATCGGGCGCCGAGATCGCCGCCATCCTTCGGCGAAGCGGCTTGCCTGAAGAGCTGTTCACGCAGGCGGTCGTCAAGCGCGGCGGCGTCGACCATTTCCCAGACCCGTGCGGTCAGGTTTCGCCTTCCTTGCTCCGTACGGTAATCCGCCGTCTCGCGCTGCTTGCGGATTACGCTGAAAAAACCTGCCGAATCGGGCTCGTTCATCAAATCGTGCCAGGATTCTTCGCGGTATTTGCTGTGTGACGCCGATTGACTGAAGCCGGCCGAGTCTTGGGGAAACAGCTGCCAATGGCTGATTTCATCCTGCGCTGCTTGCGAGTAGCGCTGATCGAAGCTCAGGCCTGTGGATTCTCGATAACGTCCCAGTTGCACCCTTTGTTCGTTGGTCAGCCTGGTTTTGTCGAAACGGGCTCGGCTGACCAGTCGCGCCTGGTCGGATGCGAGTTCGACCTGCGGCAGGCTATCGATCGGATTGCCCCGCATGTCGAGCATGAAACCGCGCGGGCGTTGGACGGTTTGTCCGTTGGCTTCCAGCAGCCCCTGCGGCCAGTCGCGGATACGGGTATTGGCCAGGTTCAATTCAAGCAACTGATCCATGTTTCCCACGTCCGGCGGCACGCGTAGCGGATTGCCGTTGAGGTTCAAGATCCGCAGGCGAGCGAGGTCGTCAAGCTGCCTGGCGGATGCGAAGGACAGTTGAATGTTGTTGTCGGCCAGATCCAGCACTTCGAGCCGATTCATCCGGCCCACGTTCGTGGGTATTTCCTGCAGTTCGCATCGACGGGCGCTCAACTGGCGCAGATTGGGGAAGCTGCCCAACAGGCCGTCGGGGCTGGCTGAGAGTTGTGTGTTATCGAGCTTCAGTGCGGTGATCTGTTCAAGGAACCGGTTCATTCCGGGGCGCTGGCGCAGGTCGCGCCACCAGGGTTCAAGATCCGGCTGCAGCATCTCGGACGACAGGTCAAGCGTATAGCCTTGCTCAGGATGGTTGCTGTGTTCATCGAATATCTCGCTCCTGCGCGCGAAGCATTCCTTTAACCGTTGCTCGATGTGGAGGCCACCTTCGCGTACGTATGCGGCAGAGATTCCGGTCTGTTCACCCGAAGCGTCAATGTCGGACGGATAGCTGTAGCGCCAGTTCTCAAGGGTCGCGTCGAGTGTTTTGCGCTCACGCTCCAGTCTGGTAATGGCGGCGTCGGTCTCGCCCTTCTTCTCAAGTGCCTTGATGAAGGTCGCGATTTCCCGGTCGTTCAGTTTCGGGTACAACTGCCTGAGCCTTTGCTCGGGGGTTTTAGCCTCCCATGGCCAGCCACGCACCAGCAGTTCGGTTTCACGGGGCACCACCGCGCGAATCGGCGGTTCGGCCAGCGCGCTGCGGCGTTCGGCAGGCATTGCGCAGTTGTCCATAAGCCACAGCTTCAAGGCGCTGCCCTGGCCGCGAGCATAACCGAGACCCGACAGGACTTCGTCCGGTAAGGCGCGCAGGACCGAGTCGTGGAAATCAGCGCCGTCGTGCAGGCTGCGGCCGTTAGCGTCGCGCACCTCGTAGCGGCCCATTTCGTTGCGGATCAGGCGCCGCACCGTGGTCGCATCTTCCGGGCCGACGCTGCAGCGCAGCGGTCCCTCGGCGCTGCCGTCCAGTACCTCGATACGCAGGTCGGCAAAGCTGTCGCTGTGGATTTTCAGGGTGTTGAGCGCCAGCCGTTCGGTCTGCGCGGTCAACAGGTCGTCGCGAAAGAAGCCTTCGTAAGCGCGCGTCGCCGAGGCTTCGAAATCCAGTTCACGGGCTTCGGTTTTCAGGCGCAGGGGTAACCGTTGCTCATCGTGGATTCGCTGCAATTCTGCCGGGCGCGCCTGGGCCACGACTTTTTCCGCCAGCGGCAGTGGCAAGTCGGGAAACGTTTGCCTGATCACCCGCAGCTCGCCGTTGCCGCCGCGCTCGCCGGCCTGATAAACATGCTGAACGACTTCGTTGCGGCGCTGATTGACCGCATCGGCGAGCAGGTTGCGCAAGGCAGCCACACGTTGCTCTGGGGTAACCATGGGGCCGAGCAGGTTGTTGAATTCCTCGTCACGCAGAAAACCGGCGACCCGCTCCGGCAATCGGCCGGCGGTGAGATCGGCGAGGCTGATGCGCAGAGTGTCGGCAGGCGCGGCCAGCGGGTTGCCGTATTTGCGCGAATACCCTGTCAGGTCCTGGCGAGCGAATACTTCCAGCGCGCGCGCGGAGGGCCAGCCGGGCAGGCCGGTCAGCATCGGCTCCAGCCACACCGATTCGCCCGCGATCGGTTCGCCTTTGCGGATTTTCAGCGTGGCATCGAGCACCTCTTCATGGGCATCGAAGCGCTTGACCGTATCGGCCAGCAGCGGCGGTGGCGGGCTGTTGTCGGAATGCATGCGCCGCAGTTCATCATGGGTGGTGCCGCTGCTGCGGCGGATGTTCTCGCGTTGCGTGGGCGAAAAGCGTTCGACGCTGTGGCCAAGGCGCTGCATCAGCTTGGCATCCGGCCAGTCCTGCGGGTTCTCCGCTTCATGCAGCCAGGCACCATGGCCGTTGTGCTCGGCCTTTGGCTGATAGGCGTTGGTGCGTTTCGGGTGTTTGATCCGGTGGGCTTTACTGGCCGGATCGGCTGAAGCTTTTTTCACCACATAGAGCTTGTCGTCCAGCGGCAGGATGCTGCCGCGTTCGTGCTGATGCAGGCCGTGTCGGTCGGGCTTCGACTCTGCCGACAAAGTCAGGTCGTCATGTGCATAAGGCGCCAGGTCGCGATGCCACAGGCTCGCTTTGCCATCGGGCAACTTCACCGGCAGCATGTCGTCGACCAGCGCTGACAGCTTGACCTTGAGCACCTCGCCGATCTGCGCGCCGGCGCTGAACGCGGCCAACTGGATGACGTTGGTCACCACGCTGATGACATGCTCGGCGGCTTCCTGGCCAAGGCCTTCGGCCAGATCGACGACCCCTTCTATCACCTCAGTGGTCAGTTGCAGTGCGGTGTAGACCATCATCACCTCGCCCAGCCCCGGTACGAAGGGGGTGGCGATCAGCAAGACGGTTTCGGCGATTGTCTCAAGGATTTTCAGGAAGTTATCCCACCACTTACTGCGCGCCTTGCTGTCCGCGTCGGCGGTGGACACGGCAATTTCCCGCGCATCGTTAAGGATCTTGTTGAGCTTTTGCTGATAGCCGTAGCGCCAGTAATTTTCCCGAAACGGTAAATGGCGAAACTGCAGCCGCGGTTTCTCCACCGCCACTTTGCGCCATGGCGGGCTCTGATCGGTGGGGTCTTCGCGTGGGAAAAAACGCACCGTGAACAGACGTTGCTCCAGTTCAGCGAAAAAATGTCCGCGTTGCTGTTGGTCGACGAACTGGCTGAAGAACTGGCGATAGGTCTGTCGGGTCGCCTCGCTGAAGCGGTTGTCACGCAATTGGCGTATCAGCTCTTCCTTGAAATCGACGAGCGAGTCGTAATCCTTGAGCGGGTGGTCGGGATCATGCGGGATGTACGCTATTGCCCGACGCTTGCCGCTATCCTCACCGGCGCCATACAACATCAGCGATACGCCGGTAAGGCGCGTGCCCAGCAGGGAAAGATCGCGAAAACGCACCGGCCAGCCGGCGAGCTGCGGCCTGGTCTGGTTGCCGATCAGGTCGAACAGCATCGTGTGCGCATCAAGTCCGAGGTCGCCCTTGAGCAAGGCCACCTGCGCCGCGACGGCCAAAGCGTCTTGCTGGCTGGCGATCACTTTGGCTTGCAGCGCCCCTTGGGAAAACGTATCGGCGGGCAGCAGCAAGCTTTCGAGATGCGTCTTGTACTGCGCGCCGATATCCAGATCACGGCACAACTGCTGAAACTGACCGATGGACATTTGCCGATAAATCGGCAGCGTATCGAAATGGCCGTTTTCGTTGGGTTTGGTAATGTACGACGAGTCCGGATCAGCGTCTTCGTCACTGGCAAAGTTATGCAGTGCAGCATCCAGCAAAGACACGGTGCGAGCGCTTTCGCCCTCGCGGTAGAGGCGTACCCAAGTGAGCTGCACGTCAAGGTCGAGGCCATGCCGCTGTTTGATTCTGGTCTTTAGCAACGGCTCGGCGAAGGCATACAGGTCGATCTGCGCCATGAGATGGTCGACAAGGTTCTGCGACTTCCAGGCCTTGAGATTGGCGGCGGAGAGATTCGCCTGGGTGCCGGCACCCAAGGCGGAAAACCATGGCTCGATTTTCATTGGCGCGTTCGCCAACGCTTTGGCCCGTTCAAGGGACGCGTTTTTGAAGGGCGCGCTGACGGCGGATTTGATGAACTCGTAGTGCCGGCCTTTTTCCGTTTCGGCGAGCGCGGGAGTGAGCGACATTGGCCAATCATCCTTGATTGTTATGGGAGCGATCAGCCTACTGACACAAAGACAAAACAAAAGCGCAAAGATCGAAAGGCAAACGCCTCTTTCGGCGCTGAACCCGACGAATATTCGAATCGGAAAAATGCAGGAATACCACCCGCCGCGCGCCAGTCATTTCACACCGAAGCGGCGCTCTTCAGCACCGCTTACCTGTTGGCGGTCATGCCGGAGCGGACCTGAGCCACGCTCGCGGTTTGCTTCGGCCGGCATTGCGAGTCGCTGCCCGGTTGCAGGTACGGCGTGAGAATCGGCGCCATGCCCTTGAGCACCTGCGTAGGCAGGGCCGAGGTGAACTTGAAGTTCTCTGCCGAGCGCCCCGGTACGAACGCGGTGAGCGTGCCGAAGTGGTGGTCGCCGATGTAGAACACGAAGGTCGCCGTGCGGTTGATCGACTTCGAACTTATGATCCGTCCGCCGGACCCGATCGCCGCGATGCGGTTATCCCCGGTGCCGGTCTTGCCACCCATGGCCAGCGGCGTGCCATCGGGCAGTTTGAAACTGCCGGACAGCCGTTTGGCGGTACCGGCATCGACCACTTGCGACAACGCCTCGCGCATGGCTCTGGCCACTTCCACCGGCATCACGCGTTTACCCACGTGCGGGTCGTTGACCAGTCTGGTTTCGTACGGCGTATCGGCGGCGAAATGCAGGCTGTCGATGCGCAGCGTTGGCATGCGTACGCCGTCATTGAGGATGGTGCCGATCAGCTCGGCGAGCGCGGCGGGGCGGTCGCCCGAGCTGCCGATGGCGGTGGCCAGTGACGGCACCAGATGATCGAACGGGTAGCCGACTTTTTGCCAGCGCTGATGAATGTCGAGGAACGCTTCGATCTCGAGCATGGTGCGAATGCGGCTGTCGCGCGCGCCTTTGTGTCGGCTCTTGAACAGCCAACTGTAGACTTCCTGGCGCTCGAAATGGCTGGCCTTGACGATCTCGCTGAAGGTCGCTTCCGGGTGATGCAGCAGGTAGCCCATCATCCACAGGTCCAGCGGATGGACCTTGGCGATGAAGCCCTGGTCCGGCAAATCGTAACTGCCGGGGCCGTAGGCATCGTAGAGGCGGATCAGACGATCGTCGGTGAGTTTCTCCTTGAGCCTGGCGCCTTTGAGGTGTGCGCGAACAAAGCTGTTGAAGTCTTCCTGGCTGGCATCCGGCAACAGATAACGGTGCACCGCCGCCATGCGAATCGGCGTCGGGCGGATGCTGTCGAGGAAAGTTTCCAAGCGCGCCTGAGTGTCCTTGTTCTTGTACTTCTTCCAGAACTTGAGCAGGAACGAGGTGCCTTCACGGTCAGCAAAACTGGCCAGGTATTCCTGGCGCCGCGGGTCGCGGTCATCCTTGAGCAATTCGCCGTTCGGGCCTGAGTAGGTGGTGTAACGGACGATGTCGCGCATCAGCCGAATGAACGGCAGGTTGATCGACTCGCGCAGCGAATCGCGCAGGGTCGGCAGGCGACCGTTGTCCTCTTTGCGGAAGTTGTTGAATCTGTGCAGGCCGCCGCCGGTGAAAAACGCCTCGCCCGGGCTGGCCGAGTATTTGCGATCGAGCGCGGCGCCGAGCAGCTTCGACAGATCGTGGTCCTTGTTCTGGATCAGGTAGTCGATGACCCAGCGGCTGAGGCGATCCTGATCCGGCACTTCGACTTTCTTCAGTTCTGCTGCGCTCATCGCGCCGTACTTGTCGTGCAGTTCGGCGACGATTTGCAGGTACGTGGTCAGCACACGCATTTTCGCCGTGGAGCCGAGTTCGAGCTTGCTGCCCTCGTTGATGTCGAACGGCTGGTCGGTGCTGTCGGTCTGCACGCGTACTCGCGAGCCGTCCGGGGTCAGTTCGAAGAGGGTGAAGCTGTAGCGTACTTGCGTGGTGCTGGTCGGCGTCAGCAGGCGTTCGCCGAGCAGGCCGATTTCGGCGGCGTAGGCCGGATCGGCGAGTTTTTTCAGATAAGCCGTGGCCTGCGTTTGCAGGTCGCCCTGCAGGGTGCTGGTGGCTGAGAGGTCGAGACGATCGAGGTCGTAAAGCGGCCGGTTGAGCATGCTCGCCAGGCGGCTGCGGGCAACGCTGATGCCTTTGTTGGTTTCGATCGGCTGCATGGTTGGCTGGGTCTGCCAGTCACGGTACGACACGGTGCTTGCCAGCGCGGCGTCGGCCAGAGCGCTGTCGATCACACCGTTCTGCTTGAGCAGGCGCAGGTGGCTGTCGGTGAGGCTGGCCAATTCCTCGCGGCCCTTGGTCAGGTAATGCGAAGGACGGCGCTGGGCGATCATCAGCGAAAGCATTTCACGCAAGGCCAGGCCTTTGGCGGCCATGGTCTGCGGATCGGTCTTCGGGCTGTTCAGTTGCTCGTTGGCCTTGTTGAAATCACTGCCGTACCAGACTCGCAAACCTTCGGCCATGCCGTGCACTTCACCGTGGCCGGGTACTGCCGAGAGCGGCACGCTGTTGAGATAGTCGCGCACGATGTTCTGCCGCGAACCGAGGGTCTGCGGGCCGTCCTGATAGGCGCGCACGCTGGCGGAAATCATCTGGCGGATCTTCTCCGCGCCCGACACGGTCAGGCCATCGGGCGAGTGGCGATACTTTTCCAGTTGCGTTGCCAGGGTACTGCCGCCGGCCGATTGCCCGGGCAGGCGCAGCAGTTTCGCCACTTGCGACCACGCCGCCATGCCGAAACGCGGCCAGTCCACCGCCGGGTTGGCCTGCGGTTGTTTCGGGTCGAGCAGAAAGCGGTTTTCGATGAACAGCAGGCTGCTGACCACCACCGGCGGAATCGCCGCGAAGTCGGCATACAGTTGCTGCGGATAGTTGTATCGATACAGCGGCGCGCCTCGGCAATCGGTGATCGACAGCCCGGCCTGGATCTTTTCCGAATACGGCACGAACAGGCCTTTGTCGGTGTAACCGAGCAGGGCAGGGGAAAAGCGTGTCTGCTCGGTGATCACATAGTTGCGCTTGAGCAGGCGCGGCAGGAATTCATCCAGCGAGCTGTAACCCAGGCGCAGATCGAACGGCCCGTTGCCCGGATAACGAATCGCTTCGCTGGGGCCGGGTTCAAGTTTGTAGGTCAGCGAAGCGGCGTACTGGCTCAGCTCCCGCGCTTGAAAGCGCGAGGTGCGCATTTCCTTGGACGCAGCGAGTCCCACCACCACCGCAATGATCAAAAACAGCAACCAGAAAGCCTTCCACCCGTGCCGGTTGCGACGGGGTTTTTCAGGGACAGGCGCTTCATTCACACTTTCAGTCTGAACCACGGTTTTACTCGAATCGGTTTGCCACAAAGCGCCCATAGTCGACTGATCCATTCACGCAGATTGATCGGACTTGTCTGAAGCTTAGACGGTGGTTGAAGCCGGTGAAAAAAATGTGCAGAGCGGAGCCGGCGCTTTATCTGAATAAAACTGGAACAAACACTGTGGCGAGGGGATTTATCCCCGCTGGGCCGCGAAGCGGCCCCAAAACCTGCCAGCACGTTTATGCAGGCACACCGCATGTGAGGAAATTGCGCCTGCTGCGCAGCCGAGCGGGGATAAATCCCCTCGCCACAAGGATGCTGTTCACATCCCGGGATGTTGTCTGTGTTGAGGAAAGGATTCAGGTGGCTAACAGATTTATCAGTCATGCAGGAACTCCCTGTGGCGAGGGGATTTATCCCCGTTGGGCTGCAAAGCAGCCCCAAAACCTGCCTCCACGGTTTATGCAGGCACACCGCGTGTCAGCAAGTTGCGACTGCTGCGCAGCCGAGCGGGGATAAATCCCCTCACCACAAAAATGCTGTTCGCATTCAGGGATGTTGTCTGTGTTGAGGAAAGGATTCAGGTGGCTAACAGATTTATCAGTCATGCAGGGACTCCCTGTGGCGAGGGGATTTATCCCCGTTGGGCTGCAAAGCAGCCCCAAAACCTGCCACCACAGTTTCTACAGGCACACCGCATGTAAGCAAGTGGCGACTGCTTCGCAGCCGAGCAGGGACTCCCTGTGGCGAGGGGATTCATCCCCGCTGGGCTGCGAAGCAGCCCCAAAACCTGCCACCACAGTTTCTACAGGCACACCGCGTGTGAGCAAATGGCGACTGCTGCGCAGTCGAGCGGGGATAAATCCCCTCGCCACAAGTAGGCTGTGCACATCCCGGGATGTTGTCTGTGTGAGGAAGAAATCCACCTATTCCATAGAACTATTGCGCTCAGAGCCACCAGGCATCCCAAAGCGGGTAATCACCGAGGTTATCAACCAGCCCGGCTCGCAAGGGATTATTGATGATATAGCGGGCGATGGGCTCCAGATCCTCGCCGTCACGGATCGCTCGGTCATGGTAGCCGGTTTGCCACAGCGGTCCGTGACGTCCGGTTTTTCTGTTAACCGCATGCGCACAGCGAGCCTTTACACCGCCAATGACTTCACCAAGTGAGCCGCGCTGCAATTGCATCAGCCAATGAAAGTGGTCAGGCATGACAACCCAGGCGATGGATTGCGCGACTCCTTGTTCATGAGCCCGGCGCAGTTCGGCAACCAGTAATCGGCCGGTCTGCCAATCTAAAAATACGGGCTGGCGTTCGTGGATGACCGAGGTGATGAAATAGGCACGACCGTTTTCCGAGAAACGACCTTGGCGCAGACGGTGGGAGTTGGGACGGACTGGCATGCGAGCTTCCTTGCTTGTGCTCCTGGCTTTTTCAAAGGTTAGTGGTTGGCCGCCCCGGTCGGCGCTGCAACTGTTGAGCGAAATTTCTGAATCCGTAGGGCGATTTATCCGTGATCAAGCGAGGCGAGACATCACACAGTGGATCAAATGCCCTAGGGCTGAAACATGACGCTGCACCATCGCTGTGCAATACTTCGCGGCTTTTTCAGTGGCGACTTTTCCTACGTAATGCAGGTAATGCCTCTCCGCGGAACCCACTATTGCCGAGAGTTGTCGCTGAATGTTGTGACTTTTAGAGTGAAAAATCCTGCCCTGAGCTTTTTATACTGCACGCCCCGCTGATCTTTCAGGCCCGCCCTGCAAGACGCGTCTGCCCACGAAGCCGACGCGGTTTCCTGCCCAGCCAAGGCCTATCGGCCGACGCTTCGAAACCCGGTGGTCATATCCAATAACAAGACGAGGTTGTACCCCTATGCCAGTTGGCAATCCTCTGCCGCACGGCGACACCGCTTCGGGCGGTCCGCTCAAACGTGAACTCGGCGAACGGCATATCCGCCTGATGGCACTCGGTGCCTGTATCGGCGTCGGTCTGTTTCTCGGTTCGGCCAAAGCCATCCAGATGGCCGGCCCGGCGATCATGCTTTCCTACATCCTTGGTGGTCTGGCGATCCTGGTGATCATGCGCGCACTCGGCGAAATGGCCGTGCATAACCCGGTGGCCGGTTCGTTCAGCCGCTACGCGCAGGACTATCTCGGTCCGCTGGCAGGCTTTCTCACCGGTTGGAATTACTGGTTTCTGTGGCTGGTGACCTGCGTCGCAGAAATCACTGCCGTGGCCGTGTACATGGGCATCTGGTTTCCCGATGTGCCGCGCTGGATCTGGGCCCTGGCGGCGTTGATCAGCATGGGCTCGGTCAACCTGATCGCGGTAAAAGCCTTCGGCGAGTTCGAATTCTGGTTCGCCCTGATCAAGATCGTCACCATCATCGCCATGGTCATCGGCGGCGTCGGCATCATCGCCTTCGGTTTCGGCAATGACGGCGTGGCGCTGGGCATTTCCAACCTGTGGGCCCACGGCGGTTTCATGCCCAACGGCGTGACCGGTGTGCTGATGTCGCTGCAGATGGTCATGTTCGCCTACCTCGGTGTCGAGATGATCGGCCTCACCGCCGGTGAAGCGAAGAATCCACAGAAGACCATTCCTGACGCAATCGGCTCGGTGTTCTGGCGGATTCTGCTGTTCTACGTCGGCGCGCTGTTCGTGATTCTGTCGATCTACCCGTGGAACGAAATCGGCACCCAGGGCAGCCCGTTTGTGATGACCTTCGAGCGGCTGGGCATCAAGACCGCCGCCGGTATCATCAACTTCGTGGTGATTACTGCGGCGCTGTCGTCGTGCAACGGCGGCATCTTCAGCACCGGGCGCATGCTCTACAGCCTGGCGCAGAACGGCCAGGCCCCGGCCGGTTTCGCCAAGACCTCGAACAACGGCGTGCCGCGTCGGGCGCTGTTGCTGTCGATCGCGGTGTTGCTGCTGGGCGTAGTGCTCAACTATCTGGTGCCGGAAAAGGTCTTCGTCTGGGTCACCTCGATTGCCACCTTCGGTGCGATCTGGACCTGGGTGATGATCCTTCTCGCCCAGCTGAAATTCCGCAAAGGCCTGAGCGCCAGCGAACGTGCCGGCCTCAAGTACAAGATGTGGCTGTACCCGGTCAGTTCGTATTTCGCCCTGGCGTTTCTGGTACTGGTGGTCGGCCTGATGGCGTACTTCCCGGATACCCGCGTGGCGCTGTATGTCGGGCCGGCATTCCTGGTGTTGCTGACGGTGTTGTTTTACGTGTTCAAGTTGCAGCCTAACCAAGTTTCGCAAGACGCGGTGCGTTCGATTTCATAAGTTCAAGCCGCTGAAAAAAACAAAGCCCCGGTCGCAAGATCGGGGCTTTTTTGGTTCACGCGAGCTGATCGCCAGTCTTACGCCGCTATCACTTCCAGCGGCTCAAAACTATCCGCCCGCGCCATCTGCCACATCCGCGAATAGAACTCGCCATTCACTTCGCCGGTAAGCAATTCCCCCGGTTTCAGAAACACATGCAACTGCGAGAACAGTTTGATCTCGGTTGCCGACATGCGTCGCACCAGATGCTTGGCCGACAGTTGCGACGGATGTTCGAGGCCGGCGGCAGCGAGCATTTCCGCCAGCGCTTTGAGCGTGCTGCGATGGAAGTTGTAGACGCGCTGGGCTTTGTCTGGGACCACTAGAGCGCGTTGGCGCAGGGCGTCCTGGGTGGCGACGCCGGTCGGGCATTTGTTGGTGTGGCACGACTGTGACTGGATGCAGCCGATGGCGAACATGAAGCCGCGCGCCGAGTTGGCCCAGTCGGCGCCGATGGCCAGCACGCTGGCGATGTCGAAGGCGCTGACGATCTTGCCGCTGGCGCCGAGTTTGATCTTGTCGCGCAGGTTGAGGCCGACCAGCGTGTTATGGACGAACAGCAGGCCCTCGCGCATCGGTACACCGATGTGGTCGGTGAACTCGACAGGCGCTGCGCCAGTGCCGCCTTCCTTGCCATCGACGACGATAAAGTCGGGAAGGATGCCGGTTTCCAGCATGGCCTTGGCAATGCCCATGAATTCCCACGGATGGCCGAGGCAGAACTTGAAGCCTACCGGTTTGCCACCGGACAGTTCGCGCAGTTGCTGGATGAACTGCATCATCTCGATCGGCGTGGAAAACGCACTGTGGCGCGACGGCGAAACGCAGTCCTCGCCCATCAGGATGCCTCGTGTTTCCGCAATCTCTTTGGTGACCTTATGCTTGGGCAAGATCCCGCCATGACCGGGTTTGGCGCCCTGGCTCATCTTGATTTCAATCATGCGCACTTGCGGATTCTGTGCCTGTACGGCGAAGCGCTCCGGGTCGAAACGGCCGTCGCTGGTGCGGCAGCCGAAGTAGCCGCTGCCCAGCTCCCAGGTCAGGTCGCCGCCGTGTTCGCGGTGATACGGGCTGATGCTGCCTTCACCGGTGTCGTGGGCGAAATTGCCGAGTTTCGCGCCCTGGTTCAGCGCGCGAATGGCGTTGGCGCTGAGCGAGCCGAAGCTCATCGCCGAGATATTGAAGATCGACGCTGAATATGGCTGCGTGCACTGCGGCCCGCCGACAGTGACGCGGAAACCATTCGGGTCGCTCAACGGCGCAGGGCGCATCGAGTGGCCGATGAATTCGAAGCCGGACTGGTAGACGTCGATCAGCGTGCCGAACGGTTTGTCAGCGGTTTCGTTTTTCGCTCGCGAGTACACCAGCGAACGCTGGGCGCGGGAGAAGGGCAGGGCGTCGCTGTCGGATTCGAGCAGGTACTGGCGAATCTCCGGGCGGATACCTTCGACCAGATAACGGATGTTGCCCAGAATCGGATAATTGCGGCGCACTGCATGGCGCGTCTGCAACAGGTCGAACACGCCGAGCAGGCTCAGCACTGCGGTGACGGCGGTGATCGGCCACAGCCAGTCATGTTCGAGAAAGGGCAGGCTGGCGAGGGTGAAAATCACGCAGACGGCAAAGAAGGCGTAGCGGCTCAGCAGCGACAGGCTCATACGGGTTCCTTGGTTCGGACTCAATTTTGTGCAACGGCACCCATTTCTGTGGGAGCGAGCCTGCTCGCGAAGACGGCGGACCGGCCAACCTTGATGTCGGCCATGAGGGCCTCTTCGCGAGCAGGCTCGCTCCCACAAAAAGCGTTAGTCACATTGTTTCAGGCGTTCTGCGCCTGCAGAAAAATCGAAAACAGCTCGGACTGGGATTTGATCCCCAGCTTGCTGTACATGTGTTTCTTATGGACTTTCACGGTTTCCACGGAGATTTCCAGCTTGCGGGCGATTTCCTTACTGGAACAACCGCTGAGCATCAAACGCCCGACGTCCAGTTCCCGCGCGGTCAGTTGTGCGCCTTTGAGCTGTTGCACCGACGCTTCCAGTTGCACCCGCCAGTCTGCCTGCGCAGGTGCGACGGCGAGGGCCACGGTTTCGTTGATTTCGTACGGCAGACGTTGGCGCAACAGGCCCAGCACCCATGGTTGAATCAAAGACAGCAAAGCGATCTGTTCACCAGTGAAACGTTTTTCACTGCCCAGCGACAGGCACAGCGTGCGCTCGCCTTCGAACTGGCAATTGAACTGGATTTCGTCGGCCACCACATTCAGACGAAAGTATCGCTGGTAATACTCGGTCAGCTCGAAATGCTCCGGCGCGACTTCCGAGAGGCGATACAGGCCGGTGCGCGACTGCTCGCGGCAGGCGATGTAGAACGGATCGAGCAGATACAGTCCGCGCAGATAATCCTGGAACAACGGGTCCGGGCTGCCGTCCTCGCCGGGGCATTCGGCGAAGACTTGCGGATGCTGATCGGCGCTGAACAGCAGCACCACCCAGCTATCGAACGCCACGTACTGTTCAAGCAGACGCACCAGTTGCGCCCAGAAATTCGGCTTGTCGAGCGCGTCGATCAATTGCCCGACGGCGCGGTGCCAAGTGATGTCATTCAACGAAAGTGTCATCGATCTACCCCTATCGGGTTACCCCGGCCGCGTAATTCCCTGGCCGGTTGCTTGCTGCGCATACTGGCCCACAGACAGGCACCGGGCAATCTTTCCGGGCCGGGCCACATAACAAGGGATAACCATGAAAGTCGAACTCGCCCAACTGGCGGGCCGTGACAACGACACGGCTTACAACCTGCAACGCGCACTGGCGGCGATTGCTGCCTGCGCGGCCGACACGCAGATGATCGTGTTCCCGGAAACCCACCTGATGGGCTTCCCCAACGCCGAAACCGTGGCGCAGATCGCCGAACCGCTCGACGGCCCGACCGTCAGCGCCGTGCTCGCTGCGGTGCGTGAGCGCAACATCGCCGTGGTGGTCGGCATGGCCGAGAACGACAACGGCCGCTTCTACAACACCACGCTGCTGATCACCCCCGAAGGCATCGCCCTGAAATACCGCAAGACCCATCTGTGGGCATCGGATCGCGGCGTGTTCGAAGCCGGCGATCGCTACGCCACCTGCGTGTGGAACGGCGTGCGCGTGGGCCTGTTGATCTGCTACGACATCGAGTTCCCGGAAACCGCCCGCGCCCTGGCGCAACTGGGTGCGGAATTGCTCATCGTCACCAACGGCAACATGGACCCGTACGGCCCGACCCACCGCACCGCGATCATGGCCCGCGCCCAGGAAAACCAGGCGTTTGCGCTGATGGTCAATCGCGTTGATGCAGGGGATGACGGTCTGGTGTTTGCCGGTGGCAGCGCGCTGGTCGATCCGCTGGGTGCGCTGCTGTTCGAGGCCGGACGCGAAGAAGGGCGGTTCAGGGTCGAGCTGGATTTCACGCAACTGGAGATTGCGCGCAAGGATTATCGCTATCTGGATGATCAGCGTTTGAAGTTGCCGGGGGAGGTGGTGGAGCAGGCTTGCGGTGTTCGCGAGCTATTGATTCCACACCCATAACCGCTGCCCTCACCCTAGCCCTCTCCCGGAGGGAGAGGGGACTGACCGAGGTGTAGTTTCGAGATACATCGACCTGAGATACCGAGTCGAACTCAGATATTGAAGTCCACATAGATCGGCTCCCTTTCCCCCTCGCCCCCTTTGGGGGAGAGGGCTGGGGTGAGGGGGTAACGATCTTCAGTCGAACAAAAATAATCAGCCACACCCGAAATTTTCGCCGAACCCGGCTCTGCCATAAATCCAATAACATTCGGAGTAAGTCGCCCATGGCTCGTTTGCAACGCACCCTTTCGCTAGGGTCGGTGGTGCTGTTCGGCATCGCCTACATGACGCCGATCATTGTCCTCGGCACTTTCGGCATTCTCGCCCAGTCCACCTCCGGCATGGTGCCGGCCGCCTACCTGGCCGCGCTGGTGGCGATGTTCTTCACCGCCATGAGTTACGGACGCATGGCCGCCGCTTTCCCGGTCGCCGGTTCGGCTTACAGCTATGTGCGCAAGGCGATCAGTCCGAAACTCGGTTTCATTGCCGGCTGGGCGGTGTTGCTCGATTATCTGTTTCTACCGATGGCGATCTGGCTGATCGGCGCCGCTTATCTGGCTTCGGCATTTCCGTCGATCCCGCAATGGATCTGGGTGCTGGCGTTCATCGGCATCACCAGTGCGATCAACATCGTCGGGCTGAAACTGGCTAACGGCATCAACGCCTTGCTGATGCTGGTGCAGTTCCTCGTATTGATTGCCTTCGTTGCGCTGTGCGTGCACTACATCGGCGGCGATGCGAGCACGCCGCTGTGGTCGATCAAACCGTTCTTCAACGGCGACATGCAGATGCCGCTGATCATGAGCGGCGCGGCGATTGCCTGCTATTCATTCCTTGGCTTTGACGCTGTGAGCACCCTGACCGAAGAGACCCGCGATCCACGCCGCACCATTCCCCGGGCGATCATGCTGATCACCCTGATTGGCGGCCTGATTTTCGTCGGCGTTTCGTACTTCGTGCAGATCGCTCATCCATCGTTCCAGTTCGACAGCGTCGACTCGGCAGCCTATGAAATTGCGCGCAACATCGGTGGCGACCTGTTCGTGTCGATCTTCCTGATCGGCCTGATCGTCGGCCAGTTCGCCTCGGGGCTGTCGGCCCAGGCAAGTGGTTCGCGACTGTTGTTCGCCATGGGCCGCGACGGCGTCTTGCCGAAGTCGTTTTTCGGCACCTTACACGCGCGTTTCGGCACCCCGGTCAACAGCATTCTGTTGTGCGCGGCGGTGGCGTTGCTGGCGCTGAGACTCGACGTTACCACCTCGACCTCGTTCATCAACTTCGGCGCGTTCCTGGCGTTCAGCCTGGTCAACCTGTCGGTGATCTTCCATTACTGGATCGGCGGCGAGAAAAAAGGCCCGCGCGAGTTGCTGCTGTTTCTGCTCTGCCCGCTGATCGGTCTGGTGGCCGACCTGTGGCTGATGGTCAGCCTTGATCATCTGGCGGTGTGGCTGGGGCTGAGCTGGCTGGCGATTGGTGTGGTGTATCTCGCCGTGCTGACCGGTGGTTTCCGCCGTCAGCCGCCGGAACTGGATTTTCAGGAAGCGACCTGAGCTTCGTGGCTTGGCTTCCCTCTGACGGGCATGGGATCCTTGGCGCTTTTGCACCAAGGGATTCCTTTATGTCGACCATTCATATCGCCGCTGCGCTGCTGCTCAACCCGCAAGGCCAGACCCTGCTGGTGCGCAAGCGCGACACCACGGCGTTCATGCAACCGGGTGGCAAGATCGAAGCCCACGAGTTGCCAGTGCACGCATTGGCCCGTGAGCTGGAAGAAGAACTCGGGCTGCAGATCGACCCGGCGCAGGCGATTTTCCTCAACAGTTTTTCCGCCCCCGCCGCCAACGAGCCAGGCTTCATCGTGCATGCGGAAATATTTCAACTGACCATCGACACTGATGTCTGCCCGGCGGCGGAGATCGAGGAAGTCATCTGGGTCGATCCGGCCACTGATCCGGCGCTCGAGCTGGCGCCATTGACACGCGAGCACATCCTGCCGTTTTATCGCCGTTCACTGATTGCACTCGCCTGATCATTCCCGCAAAGGACGTTGCCATGATCCCGTTGCAAGACCTGATGATCTTCTCCGCCGCCGCATTGCTGATGGTGCTGACGCCGGGGCCGAACATGATCTATCTGATCTCGCGGTCGATCTGTCAGGGCCGCCGCGCCGGAGTGACTTCGTTGCTTGGCGTGGTCGGCGGGTTCTTCGTGCATATGTTCGCCGCGGCGGCGGGTTTGACGGCGGTGTTTCTCGCCGTGCCGATGGCTTATGAAGTGTTGAAATGGGCCGGCGCGTTGTACCTGCTGTGGCTGGCCTGGCAAGCGCTGAAACCCGGCGCACGTTCGCCGTTCGAAGCGCAGCAATTGCCGCCGGACTCGTCGCGCAAGCTGATCACCATGGGCTTTCTCACCAGTGCGCTGAACCCGAAAATCGCCGTGTTCTATCTGTCGGTGTTTCCGCAATTCATCAGCCCTGAACACGGCTCGGTGTTCACCCAAAGCATCATCCTCGGCCTGACGCAGATCAGCGTCAGCTTCAGCGTCAATCTGTTGATCGCACTGTTCGCCGCAGGCATTGCCTCGTGGTTTGTGCGCAATCCGACGTGGTTGGCGATGCAGCGTTATTTCATGGGCCTGGTGCTCGGCGGCCTCGCCGTACGGCTGATGCTCGAACAACGCCGGACCGCCTGACATGTGGATCGAACGGCTGGACGCCAGCCACGCCCTGGCCTACCGCGAACTGATGCTTGAAGCCTATGACCGGCATCCGCAGGCCTTCACTTCCAGCGTGCGCGAACGCGCAGTGATGCCGTTGAGTTGGTGGGAAGGGCGCCTGACCAGCAAGCTCGATGTGGTGCTGGGGGCATTCGATGCCGGGACGTTGGCCGGGATTGTCGGCCTGGCTTTCGAGCCGCGCGAGAAGGCGCGCCACAAGGCAACGCTGTTCGGCATGTATGTCTCGGCGGATTTTCGTCGCAAGGGGCTGGGCTTTGATCTGGTGCAGGCGGCATTGGCCCAAGCGCAAAAGCATCCGGCGCTGAAACTGCTGCAGCTCACCGTGACTGCCGGCAATGACGCGGCTTTTCAGTTGTATCAGCGTTGTGGCTTCATTCAGTACGGCCTCGAACACCTCGCCGTGCGGGTGGGCGAAGACTACTTCGACAAGATCCACATGTGGCGCGAGCTCTGACCCAGCGATAATTTCCGCCTACTGATCGTTCCCACGCTCTGCGTGGGAATGCAGACCGGGACGCTCTGCGTCCCATCCAAAGCCGAACGCAGAGCGTCCGTTGAGGCATTCCCACGCAGAGCGTGGGAACGATCATCTCCTGCACAGCAGATCAGCGTACGGCGCTGACCCCATCGAGGGTCGAAAACGAGGTGTCCTTGGCGGTCAGGAGGAAATCGCGCATGTACGGCGCGTCGAGCATGTCGGTGCGAATCGCCGCGTACAGTGTCGCAAACAAGCCCTTTTCACCCAACCGTTTGCCCTTCACATAACCGCGCGAGCTGTATTCATGCAGCGCCCAGTGCGGCATGCCGCAGACGCCACGGCCGCTGGCGACCAGTTGCATCATCATCACCGTCAGTTCCGAAGTGCGCACCTGCGCAGGTTCGATGTCGGCCGGTTCGAGGAAGCGGGTGAAGATGTCCAGGCGATCACGCTCGACCGGGTAGGTGATCAGCGTTTCCGTCAGCAAATCTTCAGGAACGATGTACGGCTTGCTCGCCAGCGCATGCTGGTTGGCCACCGCGAGCATGGCTTCGTAGGTGAACAGCGGCACGTAAGTGATGCCGGCAATCTCCAGCGGATCGGAGGTCACCACCAGATCCAGATCGCCGCGCGCCAGTGCCGGCAGCGGGGCGAAAGCGAAACCCGAAGCCAGGTCCAGCTCGACTTCCGGCCAGGCATCGCGGAACTGGTCGATGGTCGGCATCAGCCACTGGAAGCAGCTGTGGCATTCGATCGCCATGTGCAGACGCCCGGCGGTGCCACCGGCCAGCCGACCAATGTCCCGTTCCGCAGCACGCAACAGCGGCAGAGTGGCGTCGGCCAGTTGCAGCAGGCGCAGACCGGCGCTGGTGAAGCGCACCGGTTTGGTCTTGCGCACGAACAACTGCATGCCCATGCGCTCTTCCAGCTCTTTGAATTGGTGCGACAGTGCTGACTGCGTCAGATGCAAACGGTCGGCGGCATCCACCAGGCTGTCGGCCTCGCGCAGGGCATGCAGGGTTTTCAGATGTCGGATTTCAAGCACCGGCGGGCTCCATGAAGAAAACTTGTGACGAATGCGTGGAAGGTGAGTTTGTCTCATGCAGCACGCTTTGTCGATCTGCCGGCCAGGATCCGGCGATGCAATCGACAGCCGACCGCTCGGCACTCTTCATCAAACTGTCATGCAACTGTGGCAGCGCGCTCGCACGAACTTCATCAGACTCGCGCTCTACTGGGGGGCTGCGTTTTGGTGTTTTTCATGTTCAAGAGAGTTTTTTCAGTCGCGGCCGCGTTGGCCGCGCTTTTGTTCGGGGCCGGCTCGTTTGCAGCCGGACGCTGCGATGTCAACGTGCCGACCGAGCACGCCGAGCTGGCGCAGGTCAGTCTTGCCTATCAAAGTATCGGCCGTGCATCAGACCCGGCGCTGTTGCTGGTCATGGGCCTGGGTGGGCAGTTGATTCACTGGCCGGATGAAGTGGTTGTCGCTTTGTGCCAGCAGGGTTTCCGGGTGATCCGCTATGACAACCGCGACGTCGGCCTGTCGACCTGGCGGCAGGCGCCGACCGAGGCCAATCTGACCTTCGAAGTGCTGCGTTACAAACTCGGTCTGCCGGTCTCGGCCCCTTACAGCCTGACTGACATGGCCGACGATGCGCTGGGTTTGATGACCGCGCTGAAGGTCGAGCAATTCCACGTGCTCGGCGCGAGCATGGGCGGAATGATCGCCCAGCACATGGCGGCGATCGCGCCGCAGCGGGTGGAAAGCCTGACGCTGATCATGACCACTTCCGGCGCTGAAGGCCTGCCGGCACCGAGTGCGGCGCTGGTGCAGTTGCTCTCGCGGCGGGGTGCGCCGAACCGTGAAGTGGCGCTGGAGCAACAGGCCGATCTGCTCGCGGCACTCGGTAGCCCGGCGGTGACGGATGATCGTCAGGCCTTGCTGCAACAGGCGGCGGCGTCCTACGACCGTGCATTCAACCCCGAAGGCGTCAAACGGCAAATCATGGCGATACTTGCCGAGCCGAGCCGGGTGGCACTGCTCAATCAACTGCGCGTGCCGACCCTGGTGGTGCATGGCACGGCAGATCCGCTGCTGCCGGTGATGCACGGCGTACATCTGGCGGCGCACATTCAGGGCAGTCAGTTGAAACTGATTCCGGGACTGGCGCATCGCTTTCAGGAGGCGTTCAAGGAACCGTTGCTGGCGGCGGTGTTGCCGTATCTGCAGGCGCATCGCGAGGATACTTCGCATTGGGCGCAGGTCGATCCGGCGGCGCCGAACAATCTGCTGTAACAGTGCCAGCATCCTGTCGCCAAAAAAATATCAATGTGCCACTATTGTTTGCCGCGTTGTTGCCGATAAGGCGCAGGAACGTTTTCAGACATAGGGACTTGATCCATGATTTTTCGCGCTACACGTCAATGGGCCGCGCTGGCTCTGCTCGCCGTACTGACTCTCACCGGCTGCGCCCATGTGCAACCGCCCGTGGCCCTGGACAAACAGTTCTGGGATGCCAAAGAGCCGACCATTGGTGTGGCCATTACCGTCGTACCGTCGCCAGTGCTGGCGCTGACCGGCAATCAGGGCATCCTTGATTACGCCATCAATGCCGGCGTCAACAGCAAGCTCAGCGCCAACGTCGAAACCTGGCAGGTGCGCGACCTGGAAACCCTGCCCGACGCCATCGTCGCCAAGCTGCAAGCCAAGGGCTACAAGGCCAAGCGCATTGATGAAAAGGTCGATCTGAAGACCTTCAAGGAAGTCGATTTCCGCGAGGGCTACATGACCAAGGACCTGTCGCCGATGAAGGCTGCCCACGGCATTGACCGTCTGTTGCTGGTGTCGATTTATGCCACCGGTGCCACCCGCAGCTACTACAGCATCGTGCCCACCAGCGTGCCGATGGCCCAGGTCGGCGGCCAGGGCATGGTGATCGATCTGTCGGACAACAAACTCTTGTGGTACCAGCCATTCGCCGCTGTGCAAGCCGCGCAAGGCGAGTGGGACGAGCCGTCCTACACCAACCTGTCCAACGCGTTTTATCAGGCGATGGATAACAGCCGGCAGCAAATGATCGCCCCGTTCGCGCAATGAAACGTCTGGCGCTGACCTTCGCGGCGATCTCGCTGCTGGTGTTGCCTGGCTGTGCGCAGAAACCGGCACCCGAGGCCGGTTTCAAGGATCAGGCCGCCATGAGCTATGTGCAGGCACACGGGCTGAAGGTCGACGTGCAACTGCCGGCGGAATTCGTCGGCGCCAGCACGGTGATCGACAGCAAGGCGGCAGTGAACGCGGCCAATTCCAGCTACACACTGGTGTCAAGCTCCGGCGCTGGCGCCGGGTTGGCGGGGATTCTGGTGGCCAGCCTGATCAACACGCAAATGGGTTCCGGTACGTTACAGCGCGATGCCGAAAAAGCCGCGCTGAACGAATCGCGGCCGCTGGCCGACCTGCTCGCCGGCGTGCCGTTGCAGGAGCGCTTGCAACAGCGTTTTCAGGCGGCGTCGCAAGTGTCCGGATTCAAGCAGGGCACAGGTGCGGTGACGGCACGCTTGCTGATCGAACCGAAGCTGATGCTGACGCCCGATCGCGGCAGTTTCGTGCTGGTCAATCAGGTGCAATTGCAGGATATCGCCGGCTCGGCGCTGTACCGCATGCGCATCGAAGTGGCCAGTCAGCCGATTCGTCGTTGCGGCAAGCAATGCATCGATGACGGCGCCCTTGACCTGGCCAAGGTCACCGCCGCGCTGGATGAATGCATTGATGAATCCATGCGCGTGTTGAGCGCCGATTTGATGCAACCGACGCCACCGCCCGCCGCGCAGGAAACCCTGCGTTACGTGCTCGACGGCCAGCGCGTGGTCGAGCGCGGTTATCAACTGGCGCAGAACGGCAACTACTGGCGCTACCGCAATCTCTACGGTGCGGTGAAGTCAGTGCCGGTGCCGTTCGAGGATGCCTTGTCGTCCGCGCAACTGGCCCGAGTCTACGGTCGCTAGAGGCAGATGCGCGTGGGTTCAGGCATGCAGCCTGACCCACACGCTGACCAGCGCCGTCGCCGCTATCAACCAGGCTACCGCCGCCACCGCCAGTGACGCTTCCAAGCGCATGCGGTCGACCATCACATACAACGTCGCCAGGTACACGAAGTAGGGAATGATCGACCACATGCCGAACACGATCGTGGTCTTCAGGTCGTCGACCGAACGGCCCTTGCCGACGATGTAGTGCGCAATCAGGGCAAAGGTCGGGAACAGCGGTACCAGCCCGGCGATGTAGTAATTTCTGGTCTTGGACAGTGCCGCGAGGATCAGCACCACTGCGGCGCCGATCGCGGCTTTGAGAATCAGATCCATCAGTGGCTCAGCCCGTACTTTTTGACTTTGTCGAACAGCGTGGTCTTGGCCATGCCCAGTTCCTGGCTGGCCTGGGTCAGGTTGCCGCCGCTGCGTTGCAAGGCGTCGACCAGCAGATTGCGCTCGAACGCTTCCACCGCTTCGGCAAACGCCAGACCCTGGCTGGCGCTGGCGCCGGACTTCTTGAAGGCCGGCAGGCCGAGGGCGAAGCGTTCGGCGACGTTGCGCAGTTCGCGCACGTTGCCCGGCCAGTCGTGGCTCATCAGGTTCGACAGGGTCTGGTTGTCCAGCTCCGGCAGCGTGCGGTCGAAGCGCAGCGCCGATTGCTGGGTGAAGTGTTCGAACAGTTGCAGGATGTCTTCGCGGCGTTCGCGCAGCGGTGGCAATTCCAGGGTCACGACGTTGAGGCGGTAGTACAAGTCGCTGCGAAACTCGCCGGCCTTGCTTGACTCATCAAGGTCGGATTTGGTCGCTGCGATCACCCGGCAATCCACTGCCACGCTCTGGTTCGAACCGAGCCGTTCGAGGGTGCGTTCCTGCAATACCCGCAGCAGCTTGATCTGCAGCGGCAGCGGCATGCTTTCCACTTCGTCGAGAAACAGCGTGCCGCCGTCGGCGTGCTCGATCTTGCCGATGCGGCGTTTGCCGGCGCCGGTGAAGGCGTTGGCTTCGTGGCCGAAGATCTCGCTTTCAAAAAGGTTTTCCGGCAGGCCGCCGCAGTTCAGCGCGACGAACTGTTTGCTGTGGCGCCGACTGAAATCGTGCAGGCAGCGGGCGACCAGTTCCTTGCCGGTGCCGGTCTCGCCTTCGATCAAGACGTTGGCTGAGGTGTCGGCAACGTTGGCGATCAGTTCGCGCAGGTTCTGCATCGCCGGTGAGCGGCCAATAATCCGCCCTTCCAGCGAATCGCGTTCGGCCAGTTGCCGACGTAGCGATGACACTTCACGGGCGAGGCTGCGTTGCTCCAGCGCCCGCCGCGCGACATCGACCAAGCGTTCCGGCGAGAACGGTTTTTCCATGAAGTCGTAAGCGCCTTTTTGCATCGCGCCGACAGCCATGGAAATGTCGCCGTGGCCGGTGATCAGCACCACCGGCAGGCTGCGATCACGCTGCTTGAGGCGGGTGAGCAATTCCAGGCCATCGATGCCCGGCAGGCGGATGTCGCTGATGACGATGCCGGCAAAGTTGTCGCCGACCTGCGCCAGCGCCTCTTCGGCACTGCCGACGCCGATGCACGGAATGTCTTCGAGGGTCAGCGCCTGTTGGCAGCCGAGCAGCACATGGGGGTCGTCTTCGACAATCAGCACACTGAGTTCAGGGTTCATATTGGCTCGGCAGAAAGAGGGCTTACCAACGGTAAACTGAGGACGAAAGTGGTGCCACCGCCGGCCGGGTGTTCGACACCCAGGTGCCCGCCGGTAGCGGCGGCGAGGCTGGCGGACAGGGTCAGGCCCAGTCCCAGGCCTTGCTCGCCGGGTTTGGTGGTGAAGAACGGTTCGAACAGATGCTTGCGCGCTTCGGCGTCGATGCCGTGGCCGTTGTCACGCACCCGCAAGCGATACTTGCCGTTGAATTCTTCACCCTCCAGCCACAGCTGCGGCTGCGGTTGCGCGTGCATGGCGTCGAGGGCATTGCCGATCAGGTTGACGAGGATCTGTTCGAGGCGGGTCTGATCGATCAACAGCTGCACATCGGCAAACTGTCGGTGAATCTGCAGCGCGGTGTTTTCCACACGCGCGCCGAGCACTTGCAAGGCGGCGTCGACGGCTTTGCCGAGACTGGCCTGACCCTTGTTGTCGCCGCGCCGGGCAAACGAACGCAGGCTGGCGGTGATCCGGCCCATGCGGTCGATCAGGTCGTTGATGGTCTTGAGGTTGGTGCTGGCGACGTCGAGCTGGCCGCGCTCGAGAAAGCGCACGGTATTGCCCGACAGCGTGCGCATCGCCGCCAGCGGCTGGTTCAGTTCATGGGCAATGCTGGTCGACATCTGGCCGATGGCGGCGAGTTTGCCGGCCTGCACCAGTTCATCCTGAGCGCGGCGCAACGTCTCTTCGGCCTGGCGGCGCTCGCGGATCTGACTCTTCAGGCGTTCGTTGCTGGCGCGCAGATCGGCGGTGCGTTCGGTAATCCGACGTTCGAGTTGGCTGTTGGCTTCCTGCAACGCTTCGCGGGCGGCGAGGCGGGTGGCGAGGACTTTGCGCCGCTCGTTCCAGGCAATCAGCAGGAAGGCAAACAGGGCGAACGCCACCGCCACCAGAATGCCTTGGTTGATCGCTTCGCGGCGCAGGTCCTGCAACGGTGTCAGCAGAGTGAAATTCCACGGCGTGTCACTCAGCAGTCGGGTTTGCGCCAGATAACTGATGTCGTCTTCGTCGGGCTGCAATTCACTGTTGGCCGGGAAAGTCAGTTTCTCCACGCCTTCGGCCAGTGTCTCGCGGGCCAGCGGTTGCAGTTCGTTGAGCGGGAACCAGTAGTACTGCAGGCTGCGGGCAAGTTTTTCCTTGACCTCGTCGCTCAGCGGAATTACCGATTTCAGCCGCCTGGCCGGATCGCTGGAGAGAATGATGATGCCGTTCTCATCGCTGACGAACGCTTCCAGACGCGCCCGTTGCCAGCGCTCTTCCATGGCTTCCAGACGCACCTTGACCACCGCGACACCGATGATCTTGCCGTGCTCTTCGAGGCCGTGGGCGAGGTAGTAACCGGGTTCACCATTGGTGCTGCCGATGCCATAGAAGCGCCCGGGCTGGCCGCGCACGGCGTCTTTGAAATAGGCGCGGAAGGACAAGTCTTCACCCAGATAACTGTCGACATCGCGCCAGTTGCTGGTGGCCATGACCCGGCCGGTGGTGTCCATGACGTAGATGGCCCGGCTGCGGCTGCGGCGGTTCAGGCCTTCGAGGTAATCGTTGACCGTCTGCCGGTGCTCCGGGGTCGGGTCGGCCAGCAACTGCGGCACACTCGTTTCGAGTTCCAGCAGACTGGGCAGGTAGGTGTATTTGCTGATCTCGCTTTCGACCGCGCGGGCGTGCAGTTCCAGCTGACGCTGGCCGTTCTCGCCGAGGCTGCGGATGCCGAAGTGTTCACTGGTCCAGAAGCCGATAAAACCCAGCCCGACCATCAGGGCGATGATCAGTGGCGGCAGGAACAGATGACGGATCAGACGGGGCTTCACGGCAAGTGATGGCTCTGCAGCGCGATAAAGAGTGGGGTCGCATTTCATCACAGATGCCTTGGGTCAACCACAACACTTGTTTGTGCCTGTGGCGAGGGGATTTATCCCCGTTGGGCCGCGAAGCGGCCCCAAAACCATCACTGCGGTTTAACTGAAAGACCGCATGCACAGGTTTTACGACTGCTGCGCAGCCGGACGGGGATAAATCCCCTCGCCACAGGGGATCTCATTGTCAGGCTGCCCGCACCCCACAGACAGGGTGCGGGTGTGTTGCTTTTAGTGCTGCAGAATTTTCTCGAGGAAGTGCTGCGCGCGTTCGGAGCGGGCGCTGATGTCGCCGAAGAATTCCTCTTTCGGGCAGTCTTCGATGATCTTGCCCTGGTCCATGAAGATCACCCGGTCCGCCACTTTACGGGCGAAGCCCATTTCGTGGGTCACGCACATCATGGTCATGCCTTCGTGGGCCAGCTGCACCATGACGTCGAGCACTTCATTGACCATTTCCGGGTCGAGCGCCGAGGTCGGTTCGTCGAACAGCATGACGATCGGGTCCATCGCCAGCGCACGGGCAATCGCCACACGCTGTTGCTGACCGCCGGACAGTTGCCCCGGATGCTTGTGGGCGTGCGCCGACAAACCTACGCGCTCGAGCAGTTGCAGGCCTTTTTTGGTCGCCTCTTCCTTGCTGCGGCCAAGCACCTTGATCTGCGCGATGGTCAGGTTTTCGGTGATGGTCAGGTGCGGGAACAGCTCGAAATGCTGGAACACCATGCCCACCCGCGAACGCAGTTTCGGCAGGTTGGTTTTCGGGTCAGCGATCGACGTACCGTCAACCACCACGTCGCCTTTCTGGAACGGCTCCAGGGCGTTGACGCACTTGATCAGCGTCGACTTGCCGGAACCCGACGGGCCGCAGACCACAATCACTTCGCCTTTTTTGACCTCGGTGCTGCAATCAGTCAGCACCTGGAAGTCCCCATACCACTTGTTGATGTTTTTGATAGAGATCATACGGCGAACCTTTTTTGCAGACGCTTGACCAACCGCGAGGCGGCGAAGCTGATGATGAAGTACACGAGACCGGCGAAAATCAGGAACTCATTGGAGCGGCCGATGATGTCGCCGCTGGCGCGCGAGGCATTGAGGAAGTCCACCAGGCCCACGGTGTAGACCAGCGAGGTGTCCTGGAACAGGATGATGCTCTGCTGCAGCAGCAGCGGGGTCATCTTGCGGAACGCCTGCGGCAGGATGATCAGGCGCATCATCTGCCCGTAGTTCATGCCCAGCGCTTGCGCGGCACCCATCTGGCCCTTGGAAATCGACTGCACACCAGCCCGGACGATTTCGCAGAAGTACGCCGCTTCGAACATCATGAATGCCACGACGCACGAAGTGAACGCACCGATCGGCGTGTCTTCGCCGGTGATCCAGCGCAGCACGAACGGCACTGCCAGGTAGAACCAGGTGATCACCAGCAGCAGCGGGATCGAGCGGAAATAGTTGACGTAGGCGCCAGCGATGCTCGACAGCAGCTTGTTGTGCGACAGACGGCACAGCGCGAGGATCGTGCCGAGAATCATCCCGCCGATCACGCCCATGGCCATCAGCTTGAGGGTCATCACCATGCCGTTCCACAAACCGGGAATGGCCGGGACGATGCCACTGAAATCGAATTCCATTATTTACCCCCCACGGAGATCAGGCCGGGCACCGCGACTTTCTTCTCGACCAGGCGCATCAGCAGCATCAGGCTCATGTTGAGGGTGAAATAGATCAGGGTTGCCAGGGTGAACGCTTCGAACAGGTTGGCCGAGAACTCGGCGGTCTGTTTGGTCTGCGCCAGCAATTCCATCAAACCGATCAGGGACGCCACGGAGGAGTTCTTGAACACGTTCAAAAATTCCGAGGTGAGCGGCGGAATGATGATCCGGTAGGCCTGGGGCAGCAGCACGTTCCAGTAGATCTGCGGCAGTTTGAAACCCATCGCGCGGGCGGCGGATTCCTGGCCACGAGGCAGCGCCTGGATACCGGTGCGCACTTGCTCGCAGACACGGGCGGCGGTGAACAGACCGAGGCAGACGACAACGCTCAGATAGGCCGAAGTAGTCGGGTTGAGGTCCTGCTTGTACCACTCCTGCAGATCCGGCGGCAGCAGATCGGGCACCAGGAAGTACCAGATGAACAGCTGCACCAGCAGCGGCACGTTACGGAACAGCTCGACGTAGCAGGTCGCGATGCCCGATACGATGCGGTTCGGCACGGTGCGCATGATGCCCAGCAGCGAGCCGAGCAGCAGGGCGATGATCCACGCCACGATGGCGATGGCGATGGTCCAGCCCAGACCGGAGATGAACCAGTCGAGATAGGTCTCGCTGCCCACGCCGGTGGACTTGAAGAACACGCCCCAGTCCCAGTTGTAATTCATTAGGGTCTCCCCTCGATTCGATCGATGTACAAGTGCCCGCCTGGGGAACTCCGTTCCCTCCCCAGTCTTTTTTCAAAGACCGGGCACACGCGATCGGCTCGACAGCCACCGGTTCGAGTGTTTCCAGAAAAATGCCAGCAGGGAATGACCATCCCCTGAAAAGGCAGGCGCCTCCTCAGGGGATAAGGTTAGTCAGAAAATCAGGACTTCTTGTCGTCAGCCGCTTTGTCGGTCGGATTGGCGATCAGGGTCTTGAGCTCGTCGCTCATCGGGAAGTTCAGGTTCAGGCCTTTTGGCGGAATCGGCTGCATGAACCACTTCTCGTAGATCTTGTTGATTTCGCCCGAAGCGTAGGTGGCCTTGATCGCGTCATCCACAGCCTTTTTGAACGGCTCGTCGCCTTTGCGCATCATGCAGCCGTAGATTTCGTACGACTGTGGCGTGCCGGTCACTTCCCAATCGGCGGCTTTCTTGGCCTTGGCGGCTTCGCCGGCCAGCAGTGCGTCATCCATCATGAAGGCAACGGCACGGCCCGATTCCAGCATCTGGAAGGACTCGCCGTGGTCTTTGGCGGAGATGACGTTCATGCCCATCTGCTTGTCGGCGTTCATCGCCTTGAGGATGCGCTCGGAAGTAGTACCGGCGGTGGTCACGACGTTCTTGCCTTTCAGATCGTCGAAATCCTTGTACTTGGAGTCTTTCTTGGACAGCAGACGGGTACCGATTTCGAAGATGCCGACGGAGAAGTCGACCTGCTGCTGACGCTCGACGTTGTTGGTGGTCGAACCGCACTCGACGTCCACGGTGCCGTTCTGCACCAGCGGGATACGGGTCTGCGAGGTAACGAGGTTGTATTTGACTTGCAGGTTCGGCAGGTCGAGGTCTTTCTTGATCGCTTCGACGATTGCCAGCTGGATGTCGTGCGAGTAGCCAACCGGCTTGCCGGACGCATCAGCGATGTAGGAGAACGGAATGGAGGCGTCACGGTGGCCCAGGGTGATGACACCGGACTCTTTGATCTTCTTCAGGGTGCCGGTGAGCTCGGCGGCGAAAACTGGCGTGCTGATCAGAGCGGCAGCAATGGCTGCGCCCAGGATATGGGGAACGATGCGCATCAAATTTTCCTCGACATTGTTTTTTTTATGGAGCCAGTTTGTCGGCCCTTTTTGTGCTTCGAATGCCTGACGGCTCCTGAAGTGTCGGCACAGCAGGCATTCGTCGAGAGAGTGTAGAGCATGACTCGTGCCAGACCAGTCACAGTCGGTTAACCAATTGTTTTATAACGTTATTAAAGTTTTGTGGCGGTAATTTTTTGAGGGTGAGATCCGGTTAACCGAACCGACTGAAGAGTCGCGTTCGGAAAACCGAACGATCAAAAGCCCCTCACCCTAACCCTCTCCCGGAGGGAGAGGGGACTGACTGCGGTGGATGGTCGAGTTACGGCGACGTGAGATACCGAGTCGACCTCGGACTTTGGAACCCACGGAGATCGGCTCCCTTTCCCCCTCTACCCCTTGGGGGAGAGGGCTGGGGTGAGGGGGAAAAGATCTAACTGCCCCAATCAGGTTCAACAAAGTCCACATAACAAAAAGCCCCTGAATCTCTCGATTCAGGGGCTTTCATTTGAACGGTGAGATCAAGCCGCTTCGATCTTCCGATTCTGCTCAACCTTGCCCAGATACGTCGCGAGCTTCTGCTGCTCCTCCGCTGTGGTGAACAAGCCTAGCTTGGTACGGCGCCACAGGATGTCGTGCGCCGTGGTGGCCCATTCTTCGCTGCACAGGTAATCGACTTCGCGGGTGTAGAGCCCGCCGCCGATGTGTTCGCCCATGTCGGCCAGGCTTTCTACGCCTTCGAGCATGCGCCAGGTGCGGCTGCCGTAGGTGACGGCCCAGCGTCGGGCGATTTCAGTCGGGACGAAATCGAATTTGTCGCGAATTCGCGCGCTCAGCGCCTCTGGCGTGGTCATGTCTTCGCCGCCGGGCAGGGTGGCGGTTGCGGTCCAGCTCGGGCGCATCTGGGTGAAAAACGGCATCAACTGCGCCATCGCCGACTCGGCGAGTTTGCGATAGGTAGTCAGCTTGCCGCCGAACACCGACAGCAGCGGCGCTTCTTCGGCGTTGCCAGACAGCGCCAGGGTGTAATCGCGGGTCACTGCCGACGGGTTGTCGGATTCGTCGTTGCACAGCGGGCGAACGCCCGAGTAGCTGTGCACAATGTCTTCGCGGCTCAGCTGCTTCTTGAAGTGAGCGTTGACCACTTTCAGCACGTAATCGGTTTCGCCTTCGGTGATCGCCACTTTCGCCGGGTCGCCGGTGTACTCGCGGTCGGTGGTGCCGATCAGGGTGAAGTGGTTCAGGTATGGAATGGTGAAAACGATGCGCTGATCTTCGTTTTGCAGAATGTGCGCATGTTCGCCTTCGTACAGTTTCGGCACGATGATGTGGCTGCCCTGAATCAGACGAATGCCGTAAGGCGATTCCATTTTCAGGTCGTCACGAATGAACTTCGCCACCCACGGACCGGCGGCGTTGACCAGGGCTTTGGCGGTAATCGAAAACAGGCTGCCGTCGGCACGCTCCAGATGCAGATGCCACAGGCCTTTGGTGCGACGTGCGCTGACGCAACGGGTCTGGGTGTGCACATGCGCACCTTTTTCCCGGGCGGCCATGGCGTTCAAGACCACGAGGCGGGCGTCATCGACCCAGCAGTCGGAGTATTCGAAGCCTTTCTTGATTTCGCTTTTCAGCGCGCTGTCGGCGCCGAACTTCAGGCTTTTCGAACCTGGCAGCTTCTCGCGCTTGCCGAGGTTGTCATAAAGGAACAGGCCGGCACGAATCATCCACGCTGGACGCAGGTGCGGGCGGTGCGGCAGGACGAAACGCATCGGTTTGACGATGTGCGGCGCTTTCGCCAGCAGCACTTCGCGCTCGGCCAGCGCTTCGCGCACCAGACGGAATTCGTAATGCTCCAGATAGCGCAGGCCACCGTGGATCAGCTTGCTGCTGGCCGACGAGGTGTGGCTGGCCAAGTCGTCTTTTTCGCAAAGGAACACCGAAAGACCGCGACCGGCGGCATCCGCTGCGATCCCCACGCCATTGATCCCGCCGCCAATTACGGCAACGTCATAGATCTCGGAGAGAGGGGGCGTACGCAAGGTAGAGGTGGACATCGGCTGGCCTCGGTTCTTTTGGTTTTATGTCTTGGAAATCGAACATTAATGTTCATTTGCGAAAATGGTAGCCCATAAAGACGCGCACAGCCAGTCGCGTTCGATTGAAAAAACTCATCGAAGGGCGATTAAAAGAAAATTTTCGAACATGAACGCGCGCAAGGGCGCAGAAGATGTGTTGTTTGATCGATTGTTTTCGCGAGCAGGCTCGCTCCCACATTTTGCAATGCATTCCAAGAGTGGGAGCGAGCCTGCTCGCGAAAGCGTCGGTTCGGTCAGCGAGGGAGAGGAATCAGACGACTTCCAGACGAATCTTGTGCTGACTCAACAACTGCGCCAGCGCCGGTACCGGCTGCTGATCGGTGACCAGGCAATCGATCAGGCTGATCGGCCCCAGTCGAATCATCGCGTTACGCCCGAACTTGCTCGAGTCCGCCGCCAGAATCACCTGCCGCGCATTGGCAATGATCGCTTGGCTCACCCGCACTTCCTGATAGTCGAAATCGAGCAGGCTGCCGTCCTCATCGATCCCGCTGATGCCGACCAAGGCGAAATCGACCTTGAACTGATTGATGAAGTCCACGCTCGCCTGACCGACCACACCGCCGTCCCGCCGCACGTTGCCGCCGGTCAGCAGCACATCGAAATCATCCTTGGCGCTAAGCATCGAGGCGACGTGCAGGTTGTTGGTGATGATCTTCAGGTGACTGTGATTGAGCAGGGCGCGGGCGATCGATTCGGTGGTTGTACCAATGTTGATGAACAGCGAGGCGTGATCGGGGATCTGTGCGGCGATGGCTTCACCGATGCGTTGCTTTTCGTCGCGCATCTGATCGGCGCGCATCGCATACGCGGTGTTTTCGACACTGGAATCGTACGCGGCGCCACCGTGGTAGCGACGCAGCAGGTTGGCTTCCGCGAGCTGATTGATGTCGCGGCGGATGGTTTGCGGGGTGACAACGAACAGCGTGGCCATTTCCTCGATGCTCACATAGCCGCGTTCGCGGACCAGCTCGAGGATTTGCTGCTGACGGGGAGGCAGATTCATGGGGCTTCCTTTGGGCTGCCGTGCAAAATTTGCCCATGATGCCGCAGGAATCTGCTCCCTACCAGTTAGATACCCTTCTGGAACTGCAGGTTGGCTTATTCGGCGTCCTCACGCGCCCAGTCACGGGTGCGGCTGACGGCTTTTTTCCAGCCTTTGTAGAGTTTCTCTTTCTCGGTTTCGTCCAGGCTCGGTTCGAACTCGCGCTCGATCACTGCCTTGCCGCGCAGTTCTTCCAGGCTGCCCCAGAAGCCGCAGGCCAGGCCGGCCAGATAAGCCGCGCCAAGGGCGGTGGTTTCGCGCATTTGCGGGCGTTCGACCTGGGTGCCGAGGATATCGGCCTGGAATTGCATGAGGAAGTTGTTCGCCACCGCGCCGCCGTCCACGCGCAGGGCCTTGAGGCGTTCGCCGGAGTCCTGTTGCATGGCGTCGAGTACGTCGCGGGTCTGATAGGCGATCGACTCCAGCGCGGCGCGGATAATGTGATCGACGCGTACGCCGCGCGTGAGGCCGAACAGTGCGCCACGGGCATACGGGTCCCAGTACGGTGCGCCGAGACCGGTAAACGCCGGCACCAGATACACGCCGTTGCTGTCCTTGACCTTGTTGGCAAAGTATTCGGTGTCGTGGGCGTCGTTGACGATTTTCAGTTCATCGCGCAGCCATTGCACGGTCGAACCGCCGTTGAACACGGCGCCTTCCAGAGCATAAGCCACTTCGCCGCGCGGGCCGCAAGCGATGGTGGTGAGCATGCCGTGCTGGGATTTCACCGCTTTGTCGCCGGTGTTCATCAGCAGGAAGCAACCGGTACCGTAAGTGTTTTTCGCTTGGCCCGGCTCGACACACATCTGGCCGAACAGTGCTGCCTGCTGGTCGCCGGCGATACCGCCGATGGCGATGCCGCTCTTGGTGCGACCGTAGATTTCCGAGGAGGCTTTGACTTCCGGGAGCATCTCGCGGGGGATGTCGAGGATCTCCAGCATCTTCGAATCCCACTCCAGCGAGTGAATGTTGAAGAGCATGGTGCGCGAGGCGTTGGTGTAGTCGGTGACGTGCACCTTGCCGCCGGTGAATTTCCAGATCAGCCAGCTATCGACGGTGCCGAACAGCAGTTCGCCGTTGCGCGCACGCTCGCGGCTGCCTTCGACGTTGTCGAGGATCCACTTCAGTTTGGTGCCGGAGAAGTACGGGTCGGTGACCAGGCCGGTGGTGTCGCGGATGTAGTCTTCGTGACCATCGCGCTTGAGCTGCTGGCAGATCTCGGTGCTGCGGCGGCACTGCCAGACGATTGCGTTATAGACCGGACGGCCAGTGGTCTTGTCCCAGACCACAGTGGTTTCACGCTGGTTGGTGATACCGATCGCGGCGACCTGGTCATGATGCAGGCCGGCCTGGGCCAGCGCTTCAACCATCACCGCGCTCTGGGTGGCGAAAATTTCCATCGGGTCGTGCTCGACCCAACCGGCCTGCGGATAGTGCTGAACGAATTCGCGCTGCGCGGTGCAGACCACGTTCGCGTCGCGGTCGAAGATGATCGCGCGCGAACTGGTCGTACCCTGATCAAGGGCAATGATGTAGTTCTTGTTCTGAATGTCGGTCATGTCGATTGCCTTGGACGAAAAAAACGAGAGTGGGCCGTGGCGCCGGCTCGGATGGGCAGGAGCCGGCGCCGACTGTTTCAAGAAGTTCTTGGTTTGCCGTCAATGGCCGGTTCTGCATCCTTTGTAGCAGGTGTGGCGCCGGTCAGGTGACGGGCAATCAGCCCGCGATACCCGGCAGCGCCGAGGCAGGCACCGACAATCGGTGCAAAAATCGGAATCAGGAAGTACGGAATATCACGACCACCGGTGAAGGAAATTTCACCCCAACCGGTAAAGAAAGTCATCAGTTTCGGACCGAAGTCACGCGCCGGGTTCATCGCGAAACCGGTCAGCGGACCCATCGCACTGCCGATCACGGCAATCAGCAGACCGATCAGCAGCGGCGCCATCGGGCCGCGTGGCAGGCCGTTGTTGTCATCGGTCAGGGCCATGATCACGCCCATCAGGATCGCGGTGATGATCATCTCGACCAGAAATGCCTGGGCCGTCGACAGCACCGGGTTCGGGTAGGTGGAGAACACGGAGGCCAATTCCAGGCTGGCAGCCGAGCCGCGAACCATCTGGTGGGTTTGTTCGTAATCGAAGAACAGATTGCTGTAGAGCGTGTAGACCAGCAACGCGCCGCAGAAGGCGCCGGCGATCTGCGCAAGGATGTAGAACGGCAATTTGCGCTTTTCGAAGTCAGCGAAGATTGCCAGAGCGATGCTCACGGCCGGGTTCAGGTGCGCGCCGGAAACCCCGGCGGTGAGGTAGATCGCCATGCTCACGCCGACGCCCCAGATGATGCTGATTTCCCACAGGCCGAAGCTGGCGCCCGCGACTTTGAGCGCGGCGACACAACCGGTGCCGAAGAAGATCAGAAGGGCGGTGCCCAGGAACTCGGCCATGCATTGGCCGGAAAGCGATGGTTGCGGTAAAGCAGCTGTCATTGAAAACCTCGGTTCTTTTTCTTGTGTAGCGCCTTGCCAACGGAGCAGGGCGCGATCTTCACCGGGTCGGAATCCCCATTCGGTTCCCGGGTTACTGCTGGGTACTGCGCGGAGCATGATTCTTACATTATTCAGATTCGAAAAAATATAGACAAGAAACAAACCTGTCAAAGGTCGAAAGTGAACCGTCGGTCACAATAAAACTATTCGCCGTGTGAATGATCAGCGCGGCGATCAGCTTGAATGCAGCGCGAAGCCACGGGATTCGCGGCTTGGAATAGAGCCTTTTGCCCAACGATGACCTAGAATCCGCCGCAGGTTTTATCAAAGACTGCCGAACCCGGAGCTGCCATGACCCCAGCGTTGGACTTGTTGAAAAAAGTTCGTGCCGAACATCGCGTGCACAGTTACGAACATGATCCGAAGGCCGCGTCCTACGGGCTGGAGGCAGCCGAGAAGCTTGGGCTTGAACCGGCGCAAGTGTTCAAAACCCTGCTGGCCGCCAGTGAAAAAGGCGAACTGCTGGTGGCTGTGGTGCCGGTCGTCGGAACGCTCGATCTCAAGGGACTGGCACACGCCGCCGGAGTGAAGAAAGCCGAAATGGCTGATCCCGCTGCCGCGCAACGCTCCACCGGCTACCTGTTGGGCGGCATCAGCCCGCTCGGGCAGAAGAAACGCCTGCGCACCTTCATCGACAATTCCGCTCAGGAGTTTGCGACTATCTATGTGAGTGCCGGGCGGCGAGGACTGGAAGTGGAACTGGCGCCTGCGGTGCTGGCCGAGCACACCCAGGCGAAGTTTGCCGATATCGGCCGGGCTTAAAATGCGCGCCGGCTGTATGAAGAAAAAATAGCGCTTCTGTCACTGGCACTGATCCGGCCCGCCGTTGCATGCTCGGTCGACCAATTCAGGGAGACAATCATGCAGCTTGCGTTTCATCAGGTCGACGCGTTCAGTGATCGGCCGTTCAGTGGCAACCCGGCGATGGTCTATCGGCTCGACAGCTGGCTGGCCGATGACTTGATGCAGAAGATCGCCGCCGAACACAACCTGGCGGAGACTGCGTTTCTGGTGCGCGAAGGCCAGGCCTGGCATATCCGCTGGTTCACCCCGACCACCGAAGTGCCGCTGTGCGGGCATGCGACCCTGGCCAGCGCGTTTGTACTGTTCGAAATCTATAAGGAAAGTGCCGAGCGCATCGACTTCACTTGCAAGTCCGGCCTGCTGAGCGTCAGCCGTGAAGGCGACCGCTTGTGGCTGGATTTCCCGACCATCGTGCCATCGGAAATCGGCGTGACGCTGGATGTCGAGCGAGCCCTCGGTGTCGAGGCGGTTGATGTGCTCGGCTCCAACGAGCTGTTCGTGGTGCTGGACTCGGAACAGGCCGTGCTCGACTGCCAACCGGACATGGCAGCGCTGGCGAAACTGCCATGGCTGGGCGCAATTGTTACCGCGCGTGGCAACCAGCATGACTTCGTCTCGCGCTATTTCGCCCCGGCCATCGGTATCAATGAAGACCCGGTGACCGGCTCGACCCATTGCAGCCTGATTCCGTACTGGGCCAAACGTCTGGGCAAATCGAACCTGACCGCGTGCCAGCGCTCGGCGCGGGGCGGGGAGTTGTTCTGTCGGCTGGAAGGTGAGCGGGTGAAGATTGGCGGCAATGCGACGCTGGTGGCCAGCGGTACCCTGTTTTTAGGCTGAGGCAATACCAACTGTGGGAGCGAGCCTGCTCGCGAAAGCGCTCTTTCAGTCAACATCTTCGGCGACTGAAACACCGCATTCGCGAGCAGGCTCGCTCCCACAATTTTTATCCAGTGCGGATCAGAGGCTGGTGCTGAATCGACGGACGCCGTTTTCCACCGCCGGAATCTGTGCCGCAGTGCTCCCCGAAGCCTGGAACAGCACCAGATGATCCGCCGCTACGCGAATCCCGACCTGGGCGCCAACCAGGTGATCGGCATGGCTCGGAAAGATCGATTCCAGCTGCGCACCGGTCGGCAGTTGCAGGCGATACAAGGTCGCCGCGCCGAGGAATGTCTTGCCGACAATCTGCGCCTTCAGTGAGCTATCCGGCGCGTAAACAATGTCATCCGGACGCAACAGCACATCCACCGCACCGCCAATCGGCCAGGTGTAAGCACGGTTGCCGCGCAGCTCACCCAGCTCGGTCTGCACCGACTCCGGACTGACGAGTTGGCCGCGAATGAAATAACCCTGACCGATGAAACTGGCGACATAAGGCGTCGCCGGTTCGTGGTAGAGGTTGTAGGGCGTGTCCCACTGTTCCAGCCGACCTTCCTTGAACACGCCAACGTGATCGCTGACGGCGAAGGCTTCTTCCTGATCGTGGGTGACCAGAATCGCACTGGTGCCACGGGCCTTGAGGATGTCGCGTACCTCATGGCTGAGCTTGCGGCGCAACTCGCCATCGAGGTTGGAAAACGGCTCGTCGAGCAGCAACAGCTGCGGTTCCGGCGCCAGGGCGCGGGCGAGGGCGACCCGCTGTTGCTGGCCGCCGGACAGCTCGTGCGGAAAGCGCTTGCCGAGGTTTTTCAGATTGACCAGTTCCAGCAGTTCTTCGACCACGCGCGCCTTGTTCGGGTGCTTGCGGATGCCGAAAGCGATGTTGTCGGCCACGCTCAGGTGCGGGAACAGCGCGTAGTCCTGAAACACCATGCCGATCCGGCGTTTCTCTGGCGCCAGGGTGAAACCGGCGCTGGAGAGGGTTTCGCCACCGAGGGTGATTTCGCCTTCGTGCACCGGTTCGAAACCGGCGATGGCGCGCAGGGTGGTGGTCTTGCCGCAGCCGGACGAGCCGAGCAGGCAGCCGATGTCGCCGGCGTTGAGGTGCAGATTGAGGTTCTGCACCACGCGTTGATCTTGGTAGCCGCAAGCGAGGTTGCGCAGGTTCAGCAGTAATTCATGGCTCATGCGTGGTGATATGCCGGTTCGACGAGGAACTCAAGCAGGGCCTTCTGTGCGTGGAGACGGTTTTCTGCCTGATCCCAGGCGACGGAGCGCGGGTCATCGAGCAGGTCGAGACTGATTTCTTCGCCACGGTGCGCCGGCAGGCAGTGCATGAACAGCACGTCCTCGGCAGCGAGGTCGAGCAGGGCACGGTTGACCTGGAACGGCGCGAACAGCTTGAGGCGCTTGGCAGTTTCCTCTTCCTGACCCATCGAAGTCCAGACGTCGGTGCTGACCAGATGCGCGCCACGCACGGCGTCTTGCGGATCGCGGACGATGGTCACGCGATCACCAGCCTGGGCGACGAACTCCGGGTTCGGCTCGTAGCCTTCCGGGCAGGCAACGCGCAGCTGGAAGTCGAACTGGATCGCCGCTTCTATATAGCTGTTGCACATGTTGTTGCCGTCACCGATCCAGGCCACGGTCTTGCCCTGGATCGAGCCACGGTGTTCGAGGAAGGTCTGCATGTCGGCGAGCAACTGGCAAGGGTGCAGATCATCGGACAGACCGTTGATCACCGGCACCCGCGAGTTGGCGGCGAATTCGGTGAGGGTGCTGTGGGCGAAGGTACGGATCATCACCGCATCGAGCATGCTCGACATGACGATGGCGCAGTCGCTGATCGGCTCGCCACGGCCCAGTTGGGTGTCGCGCGGGGACAGGAAAATCGCCTGGCCGCCGAGCTGGATCATGCCGGCCTCGAAGGAGATCCGGGTACGGGTCGAGGATTTTTCGAAGATCATCCCCAGCACGCGGTTTTTCAGAGGCTCGAACAGTACGCCGCGGTTACGCAGGTCCTTGAGCTCAACGCCTCGACGGATCACGCTGACCAGCTCTTCGGGCGTGCAATCCATCAGGGAGAGAAAGTGCCTTGCGCTCATCATTGACTACCTTTTTGCTACAGACCGCAGATGCTCAAAGCCTTGTTTTACGGAACAACGGGCGAGACCTGCGGCGTAAGCCGCACGGGGCGACGAAATAGGGGAAGGCGCGATATTGACACTAAATGTCGCGTTATGCCAATAGGCTACTTTTCAGCGGGATTCGGAGCGCGGACCGAGCATTTCGATCACGCATGTTGAAGCCGGATTCAGTACAGCGGTGAGCCTCTTTGTACACTGGCGCCGCCGGGCTTGGCAATGCGCCGCGACGGCAACGCAGCGGTCCTGGTCGGTTTACGAACGCGGCGCCACCGATTCGCTTGGTCGGATGTTCAGACTGAAACATTTGCTAAAGCAAAGTGCTGGGTTATAAATAAGTTTCGAGCGACGCAGGAAGCCTCCGCATGGAATCGAAAGAACAACTGTTAATGGAGCTGCTGGGCCACACGGCTCGCTCCCTGACCCATCTCACCGCGTCCGTCACCTCGATGTCTTTCGAGTTGCTGCGCAGTGACGACGAAGTGGTCAAATCCGCCGGTCGGCACATGATCGATCGCATGGCCACCATCAGCGCCGGGCTCGATGAGCACTGGCGATTGATCGGCGAGCTCACCGGCGTGCACGTCGCCCATGAGCAGATCGAAACCATCCAGGAAATCCAGCTGGCGGCACCGCCGCAGTTGCCGCCGAACTGATCGCGGCGATTTATCGGCTGTCCTGATAACCGTCGATTCACAAGACGAACGTCGCTGGCGCCGTCTCTGCGCACGGGCCATAGTTTTGTTCCCGCGGGCGTGATTGCCTGCTCCCGAACAAGACAGAGACTGGCCATGACCAAGACTCTTCACCACCGTGCATGCCACCTGTGCGAAGCCATTTGCGGGCTGACCATCGAAACCACGGAAACCGATGGCAACGTCGCGATCACCTCGATCAAGGGTGATGCCCTCGACACCTTCAGCCGCGGCCATATCTGCCCGAAAGCCGTGGCTCTGCAAGACATTCAAAACGATCCCGATCGCCTGCGTCAGCCGATGCGCCGCGTCGGCAGCGAATGGCTGCCGATCGAGTGGGACGAGGCGTTTGCGCTGGTGGCCGAGAAACTCGCGGCGATTCAGGAACGTCACGGGCAGAACGCCGTTGCGGTGTATCAGGGCAATCCGAGCGTGCACAACTACGGCCTGATGACTCACAGCAATTACTTCCTGGGGTTGCTGAAAACCCGCAATCGCTACTCGGCAACGTCGGTCGATCAACTGCCGCACCACCTCAGCAGCTACCTGATGTACGGCCACGGTTTGCTGTTACCGATTCCCGATATCGATCACACCGACTTCATGCTGATCCTCGGCGGCAATCCGCTGGCGTCCAACGGCAGCATCATGACCGTGCCGGACGTCGAGAAGCGCCTGAGGGCGATTCAGGCGCGCGGCGGCAAAGTGGTGGTAGTCGATCCGCGCCGCAGCGAAACCGCAGCGATGGCCGATCAACACGTTTTCGTCCGCCCGGGCGGCGATGCGGCGCTGTTGTTCGGCATGCTCAATACGCTGTTCAGCGAAGGCCTGACCCGCGACAGCCATTTGCCGGTCGATGGCCTCGACGAGGTGCGCAGCGCCGTGGCTGCGTTTAGTGCCGAAGCGATGAGCCCGCTCTGCGCAGTGCCTGCCGAACAGATTCGCCAACTGGCGCGCGACTTCGCTGCCGCACCGAGTGCGGTCTGCTACGGGCGCATGGGCGTCTCGACCCAGGCCTTCGGCACCCTCTGTCATTGGGTGGTGCAGTTGATCAATCTGGTCACCGGCAATCTCGACCGCGTTGGCGGTGCTCTTTGCACCGAGCCGGCGGTGGATCTGGTGGCGTCGACCTCGGGCGGGCATTTCAACAAATGGCAGAGCCGCGTTTCCGGGCGTCCTGAATACGGCGGCGAGTTGCCGGTATCGGCATTGGCCGAAGAGATGCTCACGGAGGGCGAGGGGCAGATCCGCGCGCTGATCACCGTTGCCGGCAACCCGGTGTTGTCGACACCCAACGGCCGGCAACTGGAGCAGGCGCTGGACGGCCTCGACTTCATGCTCAGCATCGACCTGTACATCAACGAAACCACGCGTTATGCCGATCTGATCCTGCCGTCGACCTCGGCACTGGAAAACGATCACTACGACACCACGTTCAACCTGTTCGCGGTGCGTAACGTGACCCGCTTCAATCGCGCCATCCTCGCCAAGCCCGAGGGTGCGCTGCACGACTGGGAGATCTTCGTCGGGCTGGCCAAGGCCTTCGCCGAGAAAACCGCCAAGGAGCTGAAACCGACGATGCCGCCGGCGAAGATGATCGACATGGGCCTGCGCATGGGCCGCTACGGCGATGCGTCCGAGCACAAGTTGTCGTTGGCGACGCTGTTCGATCATCCGCACGGCATTGACCTGGGGGCGCTGAAGCCGAATCTGGCGTCACGTCTGAAAACGCCGGATCAACGTATTCAGGCTGCACCCCCGGAGATCCTCGCCGACCTCGCACGCTTTGCCGCGTTGCAGGCGCCGGCAGCCGATGAATTGTTGATGATCGGTCGCCGCCATGTACGCAGCAATAATTCGTGGATGCACAATTTTCATCGGCTGGTGAAGGGCAAGCCGCGGCATCAGTTGCTGATGCACCCGGATGATCTGGCCAGCCGTGGTCTGGCCGATGGGCAGCGGGTTCGGGTGAGTTCGCGGGTCGGGCAGATCGAGGTGGAAGTGCTCGCCAGTCTCGACATGATGAAAGGCGTGGTCAGCCTGCCCCACGGTTGGGGCCATGCGCGCCCGGGCGTGCAGATGGCAATCGCCAGTGGCCAGCCGGGATCGAGCGCCAACGACCTGACCGACGAGTGCCAGCTCGACGAACTGTCGGGCAACGCGGCGTTGAACGGTGTGCCGGTGACGGTGGCGGCGGCCTGAGCGGGTCTGTCGGGGAGACCGAGCATGGCGCTCGGGATTCCGTTACAATGCGCCACCGTGCCGACCTCTGAGTCGGAAAGTTCAGCCGAGGTGCTCCATGGATATCATCGAAACGATTAAAGAGCAGATTGCCAACAACACCATTCTGCTTTACATGAAAGGCTCGCCGAATGCGCCGCAGTGCGGCTTCTCCGCAAAAGCTGCGCAAGCCGTGATGGCCTGTGGTGAAAAGTTCGCGTACGTGGACATCCTGCAGAACCCGGAAATCCGCGCCAACCTGCCAAAGTACGCCAACTGGCCGACTTTCCCGCAACTGTGGGTCGGCGGTGAGCTGATCGGCGGCAGCGACATCATGACCGAGATGGCTGCAGACGGTTCGCTGCAAAGCACCATCAAGGCGGCTGTCGAAGCGGCAGCGGCGAACAAGTCCGAAGCCTGATTCTACGTTCATGGAGTTTCGCTCGACGACGCGTCTCCCGTAGGAGCTGTCGAGTGAAACGAGGCTGCGATCTTTTGATCTTCGGCCAGCAAAAAGCCCCGCACCTCGAAAGAGGGCGGGGCTTTTTGTTGGTTATACGAGTTGACTGAGTATCAAGGCTGAAATCGATAAAGATCGCAGCCTCGTTTCACTCGACAGCTCCTACTCTTCGCCCATCTGCGATTGCAGATAGTTTTCCAGGCCGATCTTGTCGATCAGGCCGAGCTGGGTTTCCAGCCAGTCGATGTGTTCTTCTTCCGACTCGAGAATGTCTTCGAGCAGTTCACGGCTGCCGAAGTCACCAACGGTTTCGCAATGGGCAATGGCGGCTTTCAGGTCGGCATGGCCGGTCTTTTCGATGCGCAGGTCGCATTCGAGCATCTCGCGGGTGTGCTCGCCGATGTGCAGCTTGCCCAGATCCTGCACATTCGGCAGGCCTTCAAGGAACAGGATGCGCTTGATCAGCTTGTCCGCGTGTTTCATCTCGTCGATGGATTCGTGGTATTCGTGCTTGCCGAGCTTGTTCAGACCCCAATCTTCATACATGCGCGCATGCAGGAAGTACTGATTGATCGCGACCAGCTCATTGGCGAGGATCTTGTTGAGATGCTGGATGACTGTAATGTCGCCTTTCATGATCGGAGTCCTGCCCTGTATTAACCGTATATAAGGCGGAGTTTGAGCTTGGCAGTTATAAGTGTCAAACCTAAGTTATTGAATAATAAATGAAAATTAATCGGAATAAGAATGTTTGTGTTCCGCGTCTGGACGCTAAGCAATTGATTTTCAGGCATAAAAAAACCGGACATCTAGTCCGGTTCTTTGAAATGGGGCATTTACGCAGCAGTAAATTCTACCGGGTAAGGGATCGCGGCCTGGGCGGTTTGCAGCTTGGTCAGGGTTTCGCGCACCACTTCCTTGGCAAGGCAGGCGCATTTGCCACACTGGCTGGCGACGCCGGTGGCCTGGCGAACTTCTTTATAGCTGCAGCAACCTTCATAGATCGCTTCGCGGATCTGTCCGTCGGTGACGCCAGTGCAGAGGCAAACATACATAAGTAAGAACCGTCGCTGGTTGTGACTCAATTGCGATGGATCTTAATGTTAACGAGAATGATTGTCAAAGTGCTTTCGGAACGCTTCGCAGCCAATTTCCCAGCGACTGACGAACGGTATTTTCCAAATGCGCGTCTGGCCCCATGAATACGCAGTGGATAACCGAACAGGGAAAATCCGTTACGGACAGGCCAAACACGCAGTGTATGATGGTCGTCCCTTGCGAAGAGGGTTCGTGTCACAGGGCTGTCGCCTGAGGGTGACAGGCTGGCCCGGACCCTGAACTTCAAGTTTCTACACCAGGAGATATCAATGAGCGTACTCGTAGGCAAACAAGCCCCAGACTTCACCGTCCCGGCCGTACTCGGCAATGGCGAGATCGTTGACAGCTTCACCCTGTCCTCGGCCATCAAAGGCAAATACGGCCTGGTGTTCTTCTACCCGCTGGACTTCACCTTCGTCTGCCCGTCCGAGCTGATCGCTCTGGACAACCGCATGGCTGACTTCAAGGCACGCAACGTTGAAGTGATCGCTGTGTCGATCGACTCGCACTTCACCCACAACGCCTGGCGCAACACTCCAGTGAACAATGGCGGCATCGGCCAGGTGAAATACACCATGGCTGCCGACATGAAGCACGACATCGCCAAGGCATACGACGTTGAATCCGAAGGCGGCGTGGCGTTCCGTGGCGCGTTCCTGATCGACGACAAAGGCGTGGTTCGCTCGCAGATCATCAACGACCTGCCGCTGGGCCGTAACATGGAAGAGCTGATCCGTCTGGTCGACGCGCTGCAATTCCACGAAGAGCACGGCGAAGTCTGCCCGGCCAACTGGAAAAAAGGCGACAAAGGCATGAACGCTTCGCCGGAAGGCGTTGCGGCTTACCTGACCGAGAACGCTGCGGCCCTGTAAGGCGCAACGTCGAGGTACAAAAAAAACCGGCCCATGTCAGACTGTGTGAAAACGCACTGATGGTGGTTCCAGCAAACGCCCCGACTTGTTCGGGGCGTTTGCTTTTGTGCTCACAGCAAACGAAAAAAGGCGTTTCAGCCCATCAGCGCCATCATCTGGCGCACGCCCAACACGTTAATTGCTCTTTTCAGGGTGTAGGCGTTCACCGCCAAGGCCATTTCAGCTCTCGCGCCTTCAAGCTGTCGCAGCAAGAAGCGAGCGTTACCAAATAACCACTGTTTAAGGTTGCCGAAGGGATGTTCGACGATGGATCGTCGACTGACCATCATTTCGGGATGTGCCTGCATTCGCTGCTCCATTCGCTCGAAAGCCTGTTCGTGCAGATGGCGCGAGATGTATCGGCGTTTGGCGTCGGTGCACTTCGCTTTAATCGGGCAGCTTGCGCAGTCGCTGACCTTCGCTTGGTAGATCCGGCCTTTGTTGCTGATCTGCTTAAAGATCAGCCATTTTCCGGCAGGGCATTGATATCGATCTTGCGACGCATCGTAGGCAAATGCTGTTCGATCGAAAAATATCTGCTCCTTGCCGCAGGAGTTGAGTGATCGCGCCACAGGCACATAAGCCGTGATGTTCTCATCCTCACATGCCTGGAACTGCTTGCCATTGGAGTAGCCCGCATCCGCGGTGACCGTCAGTTCATCTTGTGAAAGTTGTTCCTTGGCGGCCTTGGCCATCGGTTCAAGTTGCTTGCGATCATCGCTGTCCTGAGTCACTTCATGATGCACGATCATGCAGTTTTCAGCGTCCACGGCTGTCTGCACGTTGTACCCGACCCGAGGCCCTTTGTGCGTTCGCAGCATTCGCGCATCGCTTTCGTGGGTATTGAATTGCTCAAGCTCCATGGATTTCATCAGCGCCTGGCACGTCAAGTTATTGGAATGCCTGACTTTAAGTTGCGCCAAAGTCGCCTTGATTGCATTGCGGTCAATCTTCTCGCCGGCTTCGGTTTTATCTGCCTCGTCCAGCTCTGCCAAATAGTGGGCGATGCGCTTCTCCAGCTTCTGCTCTTGATGTTGGAGCCGCTTCAAATTCATATGACGCCGTGAAGAGGCGACCGCCTGAAATTTGCTGCCATCAATGGCCACCAACTCGCCGGTTATCAGCCCCGCTGAGCGGCAAAACTGCACGAAGGCCCGGCACGTCGCGATGAAAGCGGCTTTGTTGTCTTTACGGAAATCGGCGATGGTCTTGAAATCAGGCTTGAGTCGATTGATCAGCCACATCACTTCGACGTTGCGCTGGCACTCGGCTTCGAGCCGTCGTGATGAGCGAATCCGCTGGAAATAGCCGTAGAGGTAGAGTTTGAGCTGATCCGCTGGATCGTAAGAGGGACGGCCGGTGCTTTTGGGAAGTGCTTTATCAAAGCCCAGTCGAGCCAGATCCAGCTTGGCGACGTAAAGATCGATAACGCGAACGAGGTGATCCTCGGGGATCAACTCTTCCAGCGAGACCGGAAACAGGCTGGTCTGGCTGCGGGACTGTCCCTGGATGTAGGCCATAACGAAAAATGCTCCGTATCTTTCGATACGGAGCATTTTCTTTGAGCGCTGCGCAGATTGCTAGGTTTTCACACAGTCTGCATGTGGCCGGTTTTTTTATACAGAGAAAGCCTCTCGGCATCATTTGTTTCAAATGCCAGGAAAAAATACTGGTTGACTGAACAGTGGTTGGATAGGGTTGTCCACAGCGACATCGGGTTACATGGGCCACTGCCCTGGCCTCAATCGCGCCTGATTTAAAGTAAGGACGGTGCAAGGGATTGCATGACGCAGAAGGGGATTCAAATGCCGAGTAGCTTGGACGTTGCGGATTATTTCCTCTGCCTGGAAGGGCATGAAGGCGAGATCTCCAATCTCAAAATTCAAAAATTGGTTTACTACGCTCAAGGGTTCAGTCTGGCCGTCCATGGCGAGGCTCTCTTCCCTGAAACGCTGGAGGCGTGGATGCACGGGCCGGTGGTTCCGGATCTATATCGAAGATTCAGCCAATTTGGATCAAGTGCCATTCCTCCTCCAAGTGATTTCAACCCCGATGTTTTCAGTGCTAAACAACAAAGTCTGCTCAACGAAGTGTTCGACGTTTATGGCCAATTCTCGGCATGGAAACTACGTCAGTTGACGCATGAAGAAGCTCCTTGGCGTAGAAACTACAAGGAAGGGGAGTTCAGCCGAGAAATTCCTGCCTGCGAAATGCAGGAGTATTTCCGGGAGCATTTGGTGAACTGAAATGGCCAAGTTCAAACGCAGGGAACGCGATGCGGCGGTTACACTAACGGCAAGGACGTCCGCTATCGAAATGGATTCATCGGAAGCGCGACCTCCGGTTTTTTCATTTGAGTATTTGCAGAATGGCTGGTGCATCCAGGATTGTGAGGCTGTCGAACGGTCCAAAATGCTTGAGCGTCTCAGGATCTGGGGAAAGATGCCGTGGAGAGAACTGCGCAGAGAGCATAGGCACCGGTATGGATGTGAAACGATTGAGAGAAACAGCCTTAAAGTAGGGATACCTGACTTTTTAACAGGTGATGTCAGATTGCTGGTGTTTCGGGCTTTCGAACGCGTAGCAATGGTGGGTTACAAGAACCATCGAGTTTTTCACGTCGTGTGGATTGATCGAGAATTTAAGCTCTATAAGCACTAAACCAAAAAACCGGCCCACGTGGCCGGTTTTTTCATGCGCGGGATTGTTCGTCGAGGATCAGTCGTCGAAGTCTTCCCAGCCGCCCATCTGCTTCCAGCGATTGACGATGCCGCAGAACAGCTCAGCGGTCTTTTCGGTGTCGTAACGCGCCGAGTGCGCTTCACGACCGTCGAAATCGATGCCGGCCGCCTGACAGGCTTTCGCCAGCACGGTCTGACCATACGCCAGACCCGCCAGGGTCGCGGTGTCGAAACTGGAGAACGGGTGGAAGGGGTTGCGCTTCATGTCCAGGCGCGCAACTGCTGCGTTGAGGAAGCCCAGGTCGAAACTGCTGTTGTGCCCGACCAGAATTGCCCGCTTGCAGCCGTTGGCTTTCAGCGCCTTGCGGATGCCACGGAAGATGTCGGTCAGCGCGGTTTCTTCGCTGACGGCCATGCGCAGCGGATGATCGAGCTTGATCCCGGTGAACTCCAGCGCTGCCGCTTCAACGTTCGCACCTTCGAATGGCTCGACGCGGAAGAAGTAGGTGTGATCCGGGTAGACGAAACCCTTTTCATCCATGGCGATGGTGGTCGCGGCAATCTCCAGCAAGGCATCGGTGGCTGCGTTGAAGCCACCGGTTTCTACGTCGACGACAACCGGCAGGTAGCCGCGAAAACGCGCTGCCATCGGATGACGGGAACCGCCGCCACCTTGACCGTCCAGTTCATCGTCGAAATTGTCTTCACTCACGCGTGTTCCTCCAGCAGGCGCCAGCGCAGTTTTTCACCGGCGCGCAGCGGGATAACGGTCAGCTCGCCAAATGGCAGACTGGTCGGGGCGGTCCATTCTTCACGGACCAGGGTGATGCGATCGGTATTTGCCGGCAGGCCGTAGAAGCGCGGGCCGTTGAGGCTGGCAAAGGCTTCGAGCCTGTCCAGCGCGTTACGCTGTTCGAACGCTTCGGCATACATCTCGATGGCGGCGTAGGCGGTGTAGCAACCGGCGCAACCGCAGGCGGCTTCCTTGGCGTGCTGGGCGTGGGGCGCCGAGTCGGTGCCGAGGAAGAATTTGGCGCTGCCACTGGTGGCCGCGTCGAGCAAGGCTTCCTGATGGGTGTTGCGCTTGAGAATCGGCAAGCAGTAGAAGTGCGGCCGAATCCCGCCAACCAGCATGTGGTTGCGGTTGTAAAGCAGGTGATGCGCGGTGATGGTCGCGCCGACGTTGGCCGAAGCCTCGTTGACGAATTGCACGGCGTCGCCGGTGGTGATGTGTTCGAACACCACTTTCAGCGTCGGGAAACGCTCGACCACGCGGCGCATGTGCTCGTCGATGAAAATCTTTTCGCGGTCGAATACATCGACGTCGCCACGGGTGACTTCACCGTGGATCAACAGCGGCATGCCGACTTCGGCCATGGCTTCCAGCGCCGGGAAGATCTTGTCGATGCTGGTCACGCCGGAATCGGAGTTGGTGGTCGCGCCGGCCGGGTACAGCTTGGCGGCGTAGACGAAACCGCTGGCCTTGGCCTGACGAATTTCTTCCGGTTGGGTGCGGTCGGTGAGGTACAGCACCATCAACGGCTCGAACTGACTGCCGGCCGGGCGGGCAGCGAGAATGCGCTGACGATAGCCGTCGGCTTCAGCGGCGTTGCGCACCGGCGGTACCAGGTTCGGCATGATGATCGCGCGCCCGAAGGTGCGGGCCACATCGGCAACGGTATTGGTCAACACGGCACCATCGCGAAGATGAATGTGCCAGTCGTCGGGACGCAGCAGGGTCAGGCGGTCGGACATGAGGGGATTCCAGGCGGGTCAAACTGAGGCGAATGCTACCGGAAAAGACTCTTGCAGGCACCCGCTATCAAGTTTTGCCACACGCGTCCGATATCCCGAAGGTATGCCGTAAACATTGTGTGAATCGGTGTTTGTGTTTCACAAGCCAATGGAGCCTCCCGTGCGCCAGTGTTATTTAGCCCTGCTCAGTGTGTTTGCCAGCCTTCCCGCGATGGCGCTGACTTACCAGACCCGTCTGGAGAACATTGAGTGGACGGTCGCCGGCGACCAGTTCGAATGCCGCCTGACGCAGCCGATCACCGATTTCGGCTCGGGCGAGTTCGTGCGCAAGGCCGGTGAACAGGCGATCTTTCGCCTGAATGCCTACAACGCCATGCTTGGCGGCGGTTCGGCGACCTTGCTCGCTGCCGCTGCACCGTGGCAGCCAGGGCGTGGCGACATCAATCTGGGCTCTGTGCGTCTGGGCAGCGGCAATGTGTTGTTCAACAGCTCGCAATCCCAGGCCGGGGGATTGATCAGCGGTCTGCTCGACGGTCGCAGCCCGGTGGTACGTCGTGCGTCTGGCGATGGCCGCGTCTCCGAAGTGCGTTTGTTGCCGGTGAAATTCAGCAAGGCGTTCAACGACTATCAAGGCTGTGTGGCGAAATTGCTGCCGCAGAATTTCGACCAGATCAAGCAGTCGCAGATCGGCTTCCCCGGCGAAGGCGTTGAGCTGGACCCGGCTGCCAAGGCCAAGCTGCAAGTGATGCTCGAATACATGAAGGCCGACCCGACGGTGAACCACATTGACCTCGACGGTCACTCCGACAACAGCGGCAATCGTCTGACCAACCGCGAACTGTCGCGCCGCCGCGCGCTGGCGGTGGTGGATTTCTTCAAGGCCAACGGCATTCAGGAATCGCAGATCACCGTGCGTTTCCACGGCGAGCAGTATCCGATCGTGCCCAACACCAGCAAGGCCAATCGTGCGAAGAACCGTCGGGTCAACGTGAAATTGTCGCGCGCCGCACCGACTACCGCCCCGGCTCCGGCGCCGCAAGCGAGTACGCCGGCCACGGCCGCAGCGACTTCCTGACCCGCCGGTCATCGTCGCGCTCTCGACAGATTCTGTCGCTTTGTCGTCTTAAGCTGTCGCGCCTCTGTAAATTATCGCGTTTGAGCGGTAGACTCCCCCGCTTTCCGTAGAACCCCGTGGAGTGATGGCATGGCGGACGTAAACAAGGTCGTTCTGGCGTATTCCGGCGGCCTGGACACTTCGGTGATCCTCAAGTGGCTGCAGGATACTTATAACTGTGAAGTGGTGACCTTCACCGCTGATCTCGGTCAAGGCGAAGAGGTCGAGCCGGCCCGCGCCAAGGCTCAGGCCATGGGCGTCAAAGAAATCTACATCGACGACCTGCGCGAAGAATTCGTGCGTGATTTCGTGTTCCCGATGTTCCGCGCCAACACCGTTTACGAAGGCGAGTACCTGCTGGGTACTTCCATCGCCCGTCCGCTGATCGCCAAGCGCCTGATCGAAATCGCCAACGAAACCGGCGCTGACGCCATTTCCCACGGCGCCACCGGCAAGGGCAACGACCAGGTGCGCTTCGAACTGGGCGCCTACGCGCTCAAGCCAGGCGTGAAAGTGATCGCCCCTTGGCGCGAGTGGGACCTGCTGTCCCGCGAGAAGCTGATGGACTACGCCGAGAAGCACGCGATCCCGATCGAACGCCATGGCAAGAAAAAATCCCCGTACTCGATGGACGCCAACCTGCTGCACATCTCTTATGAAGGCGGCGTGCTGGAAGACACCTGGACCGAGCACGAAGAAGACATGTGGCGCTGGACCGTCTCCCCGGAGAAGGCTCCCGACACCCCGCAGTACCTGGAACTGACCTACCGCAACGGCGACATCGTCGCGCTGGACGGCGTCGAAATGACCCCGGCCACCGTACTGGCGACGCTGAACAAGATCGGCGGCGAGCACGGCATCGGTCGTCTCGACATCGTCGAAAACCGTTATGTCGGCATGAAGTCCCGTGGCTGCTACGAAACCCCGGGCGGCACCATCATGCTGCGCGCTCACCGCGCCATCGAGTCGATCACTCTGGATCGCGAAGTTGCTCACCTCAAAGACGAGCTGATGCCCAAGTATGCCAGCCTGATCTACACCGGTTACTGGTGGAGCCCTGAGCGTCTGATGCTGCAACAGATGATCGACGCTTCGCAGGTCAACGTGAACGGCGTAGTGCGCCTGAAGCTGTACAAGGGCAACGTCATCGTCACCGGTCGCAAGTCCGACGATTCGCTGTTCGACGCCAACATCGCCACCTTCGAAGAAGATGGCGGCGCTTACAACCAAGCCGATGCGGCGGGCTTCATCAAGCTCAACGCGCTGCGCATGCGTATTGCTGCCAACAAGGGCCGCAAGTTGTTCTGATTTATTCGGACCGACGCGCAATAAAAAAAGGCGGCCTGTTCGGGGCCGCCTTTTTTTTGGAATTTTGTCTGATCATCAGGCTGGTCTCTCGTCTTCCCGCGTGCAGCGCATGACTCATCTGTCAGCTTGTTCTTCCCAGCAACGTGACTGTTTGTGAGCACAGGTTGTAAACGATACACAGCGTCGCACCTGAGCCTTTCTTTGCTTGTCTGATCTGCTGCAATGCCGTGTGAGCCGGCGAGTCCGAGACGTGATTGGATAGAAAGACCAACACTCGCGCGGTTTTTTTATCGGTCCCCCGCAGAGTTTCGAGAATCGCATCGAATTCTCTGGGTGCATCAACGTCTCTGGCATCGATGATGTTCAGTTCGCTTATCAGCGGTGACAGCTTGATCGCCTGGACGACCGGGTTGGCCTGACTGGCCATAGCAAGTGGCGGGTCGGGCGAATTGTGAGTTCTGCATGCGCGCTGGATTCCACCTCCCGCAGGGTTGCTTGACACGATGCAGCTCGTTATTTCGAAAGCGCGCGATCCATCGGTTTTTCGCAACGGTACTTTTCGCTCGCCGTCACGTTCCTGATTTTCTGTCGTCTTCAAAAAATTCTTGTCTTTGCCGAAGTCCGAAGGCGAATAGAGTGAGCGGTGGTTAAAGTTAAGGGTGAGGAAAAAAAGAAATAACAGGTAAAACGGAAAGCTGATCAGGAACCACACATAAATTTCCCGATCCTTGTTGTCGAGAAACGGTAGCGAGACCGCAGCGGAAGTTTCCGAAAGGATGGCAAATATGGCGATAACCGTCATCGGGTTGGTTATCTTGTTCTTTATCTTGAGCATGCTCGAGTTCTATGTGATTTGGTGAAGGTTGAGTATTACTATTTATAGTAAAAGCATTGGTTAAAGTTTCAGACTGTTGTTTCAAGTTTTATGGAGCAGGTGTTGGCGCGGCGATTGGCGAGTTGGCAGGTCGTTACCTGATGTGTCTGCTACGCACTCGGCAAGAGCAGGAAGACGAGTGTCAAATCTGCTGCATGAGAGGTCGGCGCCGCGTAGGACAGTCGTGCATCAAAAGGGAGTTTGGTACGGACTTGAAAGAAAAAAGTGCGGTTGTGGTGGTGTAGCTCGGGTCGATTTGTGGGAATTATCCTCAATGCCTGTAGGGAATGTCTCTCGATGCAACTGGGTGTAAAAGTTGCTGTGCTTTGAAGCAAGTCACTGGGATATCGTGCGTGTTCTAAAAATTCGAACAGCGAAAACTGGACTTGCCCATGAATAAAGTGCTGATCGTGGATGACCATCCCGTCATTCGACTTGCGGTGCGTATGCTGATGGAACGGCATGGCTACGAAGTCATTGCAGAAACGGATAACGGCGTTGATGCACTGCAAATTGCTCGCGAACAAATGCCGGATCTTGTCATTCTGGATATTGGAATACCCAAACTCGATGGGCTGGAAGTTATTGCGCGCCTGACTTCCACCGCCATGCCGGTGAAAGTTCTGGTGCTGACCTCCCAGGCTCCCGGACATTTTTCCATGCGCTGCATGCAGTCAGGCGCTGCGGGATATGTATGCAAACAGCAGGATCTGACCGAGTTGCTGAGTGCGATCAAGGCAGTTCTATCCGGCTACAGCTATTTTCCCAATCAGGCGCTGCATACTGTGCGCACCAGTCTGGGCAATGCAAGTGAAGCGGACATGGTCGATCGCCTGTCCGGGCGGGAAATGATGGTGTTGCAGCAGTTGGCGCGCGGCAAGACCAACAAGGAAATCGCCGATGGCATGTTTTTGAGCAACAAGACTGTGAGCACTTACAAAACGCGCTTGTTGCTCAAGCTTAATGCGCGTTCACTAGTTGACCTGATCGAGCTGGCGCAGCGCAATGGTCTTGTCTGAAGGGTCCGGCAACTGACAACGTCATGGGCCGATCAGGTTCAGTTGCCGCAGAAAATGAAAAGCCTCCGTTTCGGGAGGCCTTCAATAGTTACAGGTCATAATCGTAATCGGCCAATTGCCTCTGCAGTCGGCGCTCCTCAAGCAGGTTGTCGATTGTGCGACGCTTGCTAAGATTGGTCTTGGCCACTTCAACCACCGGTTCGACCTCATCGGCGTCGGTGGCAATAAGATCTTCTTCTACATCCAGTTGCTCTGTGTCGGTACTCATGAAGTCAACTCCCGGCTAAGACTGCCTTTGGCGCTCCTTATATCGACATTACTGCGGCGGGTAAAAAAGATTTTTTCAATCGATGGATACGAAAAACCGATGACCGCTCAATCGTCAGAAGTTTTGTGTTTGTATTCGCACAAATCTTCGATGCGGCAGCTACCGCAGCGCGGTTTGCGCGCCAGGCAAACATAGCGGCCATGCAAAATCAGCCAGTGATGTGAGTCGAGCAGGAATTCTTTCGGTACAAACTTCATCAGCTTCATTTCAACTTCCACGACATTTTTCCCCGGTGCGATGCCGGTGCGGTTGCTGACCCGGAAAATGTGCGTGTCGACCGCCATGGTCAATTGACGGAAAGCGGTGTTGAGCACCACGTTGGCGGTCTTGCGCCCGACGCCCGGCAGGGCTTCCAGTTCTTCCCGGGTTTGCGGGACTTCACCGCCATGGCGCTCAACCAGCAAACGGCAGGTTTCAATGACGTTCTTCGCTTTGCTGTTGTACAGGCCAATGGTCTTGATGTACTCGGACAGCCCCTCGACACCCAGTGCATGAATAGCGGCAGGTGTATTGGCGACGGGAAAGAGTTTGGCGGTCGCCTTGTTGACGCCGACATCGGTGGACTGCGCCGAAAGAATCACCGCAATCAGCAGCTCGAACGGCGAAGAATAGGCCAGTTCGGTTTTCGGCTCGGGATTGTCTTCGTGCAGTCGGCGAAATATCTCAAGACGTTTTGCAGCATTCATGGGCGATGCGTTTCCTTGATGACAGAGTTGCGGCGTGTCCACGCCTGACGTACGGCGAGAAGCAGGCCCAGTAAAACGAAAGCGCCGGGGACCAGCGTAAACAGATGCAGCCCCTCGGGGAACAAAACCAGACCTTGCCAATGCTCCGAAAGACCTCGGCCAAGGCTGCCATAACCGATGATCTCGCGCAGCCCGCCGACCACCAGCATGAGCGCGCCGAACAAGGCGCAGCGTTTGAAGCTGACAGCGACGGGCTCGCGGAAGGCACCGTGGTATTCAAGCACGACGCAGTGCAAGGCGATCAGCCCTATGTAGAGCCCAGATGTTTGCTGCCATGGCAAAAACCAGCGTTGCGCCACAATATCCGCGCAACTAGTCAACGTCGCAGCAAGCGTCAGGCTGGCGAGCAACGCACGGGTGCCCGTCAGGCGTTCGCGCAGCGGCGACATGCAAACGGCAAAAACGCCGAGCACCGCGCCGAGCATCAAGGTTATCCCCAGTGCAGCGCTGAGTGTTTGTGTGGCGCCCAATAGCGGCACCAGCATCAATAAACTTACCGTGCGTTTCATGAGCCAGCCCCTAACAGCAGCGCCTGATGCTCATCGAAATAACGCAGTGCGTCATGAATCGCGTTGATGGCGGCACGGGAGGTAATGGTCGCGCCAGCGATTTGATCGAACTCCCCCTGATCCTTTTTCAGCGCCCAACCGGCGTCTGTCGGCTCAGTTCGGGATTTACCGAGGAAGGTCTGAAGCCAGGCATTCGGCCATTCACCGATGTGACCACCCAATCCCGGCGTTTCGCGCTGCTCAAGGGTTTTCACGCCTAGAACTCTGCCGTTTGCATCGATGGCTATCAGCAGTTCCAGAGTGCCTGCGTAACCTTCGCTGCGACTGCGCAACAGCACCGCAACTGTCTGTCCGGAGCGGGTCGCTCGATAGCCGCCTGACAGCGTGCTATGGCGCAAAACAGGCTCGGTGAGCTTCGTCAGCGGTTGCTCCAGCGGCTGATTGTCGTAGAGCGCGGCAGGCATGACATCGAGCAATTGGCGGCTGTCGAGCAAGCGCTGCTCGCTGGCAATCTGCGGTGCACTGCTGCGCTGCAACACGTATGTCGCACTCACGCCAACGAGTGCCAGCAGCACCAGGGTCGCGACACTTGCTGAGCGGTTCATGTGCTCACCGGCAGATGGCGGCTGGCGGCGAAGCGCTCCAGCGTCGGCACCAGCAGATTCATCAGCAACACCGCAAACGCGACGCCGTCCGGGTAACCACCCCAAGTACGAATCAGATAGGTGAGCAAGCCGACGCCAATGCCGAACAGCAGGCGGGCGAGGGCGCTTTTCGCGCCGGACACAGGTTCTGTCACGATAAAAAATGCACCGAGCATGGTCGCGCCGCTGAGCAGATGAAACAGCGGCGAACCATGGGAATCGGACCCCGATCCGTTCCAGCACAACAGGCTGATGAGGAACAGACTGGCGAGCATCCCCACCGGCGCATGCCAGGAGAAGATCCGCCGCTGCAACAGCCACAGACCGCCGAGCAGAAACGCCAGATTCACCCATTCCACACCGCGCCCGCCGAAGCGGCCGAAGGCCGGGTTGCTGGCGAACAGCTCATCGATGGTCAGGCTTTTATTGATGCGCAGACTGTCCAGTGCCGTGGCCTGCGCCCAGGCGTCCGGTGCTGGAGCCGGGTTGAAAACCTGTTGCAACGCCGAGAGGAAATCGAGGCCATGACCGGGCCAGTGGGTCATCGCTTGCGGAAACAGCACCATGCTCAGGGCAAAACCAAGCATCGCCGGGTTGAACGGGTTTTTGCCGACGCCGCCATACAGATGTTTGCCGAACAACAGACCTGAAGCGGTCGCAATGACAGTCAGCCACCAAGGGCAATAAGCCGGCAGCGCGGCGGCCAGCAACATCGCACTGACCAGCGCGCTGCCATCACGCAGCGCCGGTTGCACGGCTTGTCGACGCAGGTTGGCGACGGCAGCTTCGACGAGCAACGCGCTGATGACCGCCAACAGCAAATTGATCAACACGCCCCAGCCATACAACCAGAACAAAGCGAGCAGCCCCGGCAGCGCTGCGAGCAGCACGGTATTCATCGCCTGTTGCAGGCGATCGTCCGCTGCCTCAAGGGGTGGCATGGTCTTGCACCTGGCGCTCGGCGTCAGTCACGGCTTGCTCCAGTGCTGCGATCTGCTCCGGCGCAGCCTCCGCTGCCTGAGCCTTTTTCAACTCGGCGCGGCGCATGGCCAACTGGATCTTGGCTCGCTTGAGTTCGGCGTCGTTGCTCGGAGCAGAGACGGCGGGAATCACCGGTTGGCTGCTTTCCAGCTTCGCCAGTGCTTGCTCGGCGGCTTCGAATTGTTGCTGCAGGACGATCAGTTGCGACTGCTGTTCGAACGTCGGCGGATGGCCGAAAGCTTTCAGCGATTTATGCAACTGAGCCCGACTCATCGCCACATCGACCTTGGCCTTCTTCAGCGCCGCATCGGCGTTCGCGGCTTTTTGCGCACGCACCCGCTCCAGCGCAGCCTGCACCGGGTCGGCGGTCGAGACTTGCGGTTGTGCCGCACGCGCGGCTCGCGCTTCACGTTCAGCCTGCTTTTGCTGTTCTTCACGCAGCAGGCGCTGGTTGCGGCGCTCGAAACGCTGGCGCGCATGGTCACGTTTGATCGCGCGGGCGCGCTGTTCTTCGAGATCAAATGCGAGACCGCCAACCACTGGGATCGTGTTCGCAGGCAAAGGATGCATTTCGATGCAGTCGACCGGGCACGGCGCAACGCACAGATCACAACCGGTGCACTCGTCGATCAGCACCGTGTGCATGAGTTTTGCCGCGCCGACGATGGCGTCGACCGGGCAGGCCTGAATGCACTTGGTGCAGCCTATGCATTCGGCCTCGCGGATGAAGGCGACTTGCGGCGGTGCCGGGCCACGGCTGATGTCCAGTTCCAGGACCGGTATTTTCAACAGCTCGGCCAGGGCAGCGATGGTTTCTTCGCCGCCCGGCGGGCACTTGTTGATCGGCTCGCCGTCAACAATGCCTTGCGCATACGGCTTGCATCCGGGATGGCCGCACTTGCCGCATTGGGTCTGCGGCAGCAGGGCATCGATGCGTTGAAGCAGACTCATGTTTTGATCAATCCACTGAATCCGAGAAAAATCACTGCGATCAGTCCGGCGCTGATCAGATCGATTGGCAGGCCGCGAAAGGGCAGGGGGATATCGTTGGCGGCCGTGCGCTCGCGCAGGTCGCAGAACACACTCAACACCAGCCAGAAACCCAGCCCGGCACCGATGCTCAACGCCGTCGCGTGCAGCAGGCCCAAGTCGTTTTGCGCATTGATCAACGCCAGCCCTAGCACGCCGGCATTGCCGAGCAGCAGCGGCCACAATCCCTCGAACGGCCAATCCTGCAGCCCGCGCGCCAGCAGTTTCAGCAGCGGCGCGATCAACAACACACTCAACGGCAGAAACACGAACAGGCGCAGCGCTTCAAGCTGCAACGGTACCAATAACCAATGCCAGATCGCCTGTCCGATAACGCCAACAATCACCATCAGGCACAACGTCGCCAATCCCAGCGCATGCACCTGGCGACGACTGCCCGCCAGCAGCGGAGCGACGCCCAGCGGCCAGTGCAACACCAAGTTGTTGAGCAGCGCAGCACTGATCAGCGTTAACACGAGTTCGGTCATGGTTATGCCAGCGAAACGGGCGGGTGTCTCTTAAGGGTAGGCACTATCGGGCCAGATATGAAAAATCCCACCGGCATGCAGAGCACGTCGGTGGGATCGTTTTACGGCAACGTCTTACTTGATGCGCTGACCCGGTTTGGCGCCGCTGTCCGGGCTCAGCAGGTAGATCTCTTCACCGCCGGGACCGGCTGCCATCACCATGCCTTCGGAAATACCGAACTTCATTTTCCGTGGTTTGAGGTTGGCGATCATCATGGTCAGGCGACCGTCGAGTTTGGACGGGTCCGGATACGCGCTCTTGATCCCGGAGAACACGTTGCGTTGCTCGTCACCGATGTCGAGGGTCAGACGCAGCAGCTTGTCCGCGCCTTCGACGTGTTCGGCCTTGACGATCAAAGCGACGCGCAAATCGATGGCGGCAAAGGCGTCGAAATCGATTTCCGGCGACAGCGGATCCTTGGCCAGTTCGCCGTTGCCCGCAGGCTTGGTTTCGCCGGTATCGGTCTGGCTGGCGGTCAGGTCTTCCTTGGAGGCGTCGGTCATGGCTTGGACTTTTACCGGGTCGATACGGGTCATCAACGGTTTGAATTCGTTGAGCTGGTGATTGGCCAGCAGGGTGGTGTGGTCATTCCAGGTCAGCGGCGCGACGTTGAGGAACGCCTCGGCATCAGCGGCCAGCAGCGGCAGTACCGGTTTGAGGAAGATCACCAACTGGCGGAACAGGTTGATGCCGGTGGCGCAGATCGCCTGGACTTCATCCTGCTTGCCTTCCTGCTTGTTCAACGACCACGGCGCCTTGTCGGCGATCCACGCGTTGGCGCGGTCAGCCAGGGCCATGGTTTCACGCATGGCGCGGGCGAAGTCGCGGGCCTCGTAGGCGTCGGCAATGCTCGGCGCGGCGGCGAGGAAGGCCTCGGTCAGCTCCGGCGCGGCATTGTTGTCGACCAGCAGGCCGCCGTTGCCCTTGTGGATAAATCCGGCGCAACGGCTGGCGATGTTGACCACTTTGCCGACCAGGTCGGAGTTGACCTTCTGCACGAAGTCTTCGAGGTTCAGATCGAGGTCATCGACGCCACGGCCCAGCTTGGCTGCGTAGTAATAGCGTAGGTATTCCGGCGACAGGTGATCGAGATAAGTGCGGGCCTTGATGAACGTGCCGCGCGACTTGGACATTTTCTGACCATTGACGGTCAGGTAGCCGTGCACGTTGATGCCGGTCGGCTTGCGGTAGCCGGCGCCTTCGAGCATGGCTGGCCAGAACAGCGCGTGGAAATTGACGATGTCCTTGCCGATGAAGTGGTACAGCTCGGCAGTCGAGTCCTTGCCCCAGAACGCGTCGAAGTCCAGCTCCGGCGTGCGGTTGCAGAGGTTCTTGAAGCTGGCCATGTAGCCGATCGGCGCATCCAGCCAGACGTAGAAATACTTGCCCGGTTCGCCCGGAATCTCGAAACCGAAATACGGCGCATCGCGGGAAATGTCCCACTGCTGCAGACCGGCATCCAGCCATTCGGCGATCTTGTTGGCCACGGCGTCTTGCAGGGTGCCGCTGCGGGTCCAGGCCTGGAGCATTTCCTGGAAGTCCGGCAGCTTGAAGAAGAAGTGCTGGGAATCCTTGAGCACCGGAGTGGCGCCGGAGATCGCTGACTTCGGATCCTTCAGGTCGGTCGGTGCGTAGGTCGCGCCGCATTTTTCGCAGTTGTCGCCGTACTGGTCTTCGGTGCCGCATTTCGGGCAGGTGCCCTTGATGAAGCGGTCGGCCAGGAACATTTTCTTTTCCGGGTCGAAATACTGGGTGATCGAGCGCTGGGCGATGTGCCCGGCGTCACGCAGCTTGAGGTAGATCTGGCTCGACAGCTCACGGTTTTCTTCGGCGTGAGTGGAGTGGAAATTGTCGAAATCGACGAGGAAGTCGGCAAAGTCGGCGCTGTGTTCAGCCTGCACGTTGGCGATCAGTTGTTCCGGGGTGATGCCTTCCTTTTCCGCGCGCAGCATGATCGCCGAACCGTGGGCGTCGTCGGCGCAGACATAGATGCATTGGTTGCCGCGATGCTTCTGGAAGCGCACCCACATATCGGTCTGGATGTATTCCAGCATGTGGCCAAGGTGGATCGAACCGTTGGCGTAGGGCAGGGCGCTGGTGACGAGGATCTTGCGTGGCTCGGACATGGGGCTTCGCTACTTGATGAAACGGAGGTCGGCCACTATAAAGCGCCGGCGCATATTTTTCACCCCTGCGCCGCTGGGTACTTTGAGAGCTCGTGTGGTGAGGGGATTTATCCCCGTTCGGCTGCGCAGCAGTCGTGGATATCGTTACACACGCAGCTCCTGACGTACCGGGGGCGGAAGTTTTGGGGCGGCTGCGCAGCCGAACGGGGATAAGTCCCCTCACCACGGTGGCTTTTCAGCGCAAGTAATCTGTTCGCCTCAAATCGGTGTCCAGCGTACGATAGCCGCCATCTTTTCCAGTCTTGTTATCGGAGTTGCCCATGAGCGCCGTCACTCGCGCAGCGGTGGAAGCCGTCCTCAGCCAATACACCGACCCCTACCTGAACCAGGATCCGGTCAGCGCCGGGTGCGTGAAAAACATCGAGATCATCGGTGACCGCGTCAATGTGCAGCTGGAAATCGGCTACGCCGCCGGCCTGTTCAAGAGCGGCTGGGCGCAATTGCTGCAACTGGCCATCGAAAACCTCGACGGCGTGGTCATCGCCCGCGTCGAGGTCACCAGCGTGATCGCCACGCACAAGGCCCAGGCGCAGATTCCCGGGCTGGCCAACGTCAAGAACGTCGTCGCCGTTGCTTCCGGCAAGGGTGGCGTCGGCAAATCCACTACCGCTGCCAACCTCGCGCTGGCGCTGGCCCGTGAAGGCGCCAAAGTCGGCATCCTCGACGCCGATATCTACGGCCCGAGCCAGGGCATCATGTTCGGCATCCCCGAGCGCACCCGTCCTGAGGTCAAGGATCAGAAGTGGTTCGTGCCGCTCAAGGCTCACGGCGTGGAAGTCATGTCGATGGCCTTCCTGACCGACGACAACACGCCGATGGTCTGGCGCGGGCCGATGGTTTCCGGAGCGCTGCTGCAACTGGTCACGCAAACCGCGTGGGGCGATCTGGATTATCTGGTCATCGACATGCCGCCAGGTACCGGCGACATCCAGCTGACCCTGGCGCAGAAAGTCCCGGTGGCGGGTGCGGTGATCGTCACTACGCCGCAGGATCTGGCGCTGCTCGACGCACGCAAAGGCGTGGAAATGTTCCGCAAGGTCAACATTCCGGTGCTGGGCGTGGTGGAAAACATGGCGGTGCACATCTGCTCGAACTGCGGGCATGCCGAGCATCTGTTCGGTGAAGGCGGCGGCGAGAAGCTGGCCACCCAGTACGGCGTCGAACTGCTGGCCTCGCTGCCGCTGTCGATGCTGATCCGCGAACAGGCCGATGGCGGCAAGCCAACCGTGATCGCCGAGCCGGACAGCCAGATCGCCATGGTCTATCAGGAGCTGGCCCGCCACGTCGGCGCGCGGATCGTGTTGCAGGAAGCGGCCGCGCCGGCGATGCCGAACATCACCATCAGCGACGATTGATCCATCGGCAGCGCTGAAAAACCTGTGGGAGCGAGCTTGCTCGCGAAAGCGGTAGATCAGACAACCAATGGGTTGAATGACACACCGCATTCGCGAGCAGGCTCGCTCCCACATTTGTTTCAGGGTGACAGTCAGATCCGCAACCCGCCATCCATCTCCAGAATCCGCCCGGTGTAGTAGTCGTTCTCGAAGATATACGCCGCCGAATGGGCGATTTCTTCCGGCTTGCCCATGCGCTTGAGCGGAATGCCCGACGTCATCTTTTCCAGCGCTTCCGGCTTCATGCCCAAAGTCATTTCGGTTTCGATGAAGCCCGGCGCAATGCCCGCGACGCGAATGCCGTAACGCGCCAGCTCCTTTGCCCAGGTCACGGTCGCCGCCGCGACGCCAGCCTTGGCGGCGGAATAGTTGGTCTGGCCGACGTTGCCCGCACGGGAGATCGACGAAATATTGATGATCGCACCGCTGTTCTTCAGCTCGACCATTTTCGCTGCGACTTCTCGGGTGCAGAGGAACACGCCGGTCAGGTTGACGTCGATCACCGCCTGCCACTGCGCCAGGCTCATCTTGGTCATCTCACCGTCCTTGACCTTCAGCAGCAGACCATCGCGCAAAATGCCAGCGTTGTTGATCAGGCCGTGGATGGCGCCGAAGTCTTCGGCCACTTGCGCGACCATGTGCTCGACCTGTTCTTCATTGGCCACATTGCACAGGTAGCTGCGCGCTTCGACACCCTTGGCTTTGCAGGCGGCCACGGCGTCGTCGAGTTTTTCCTGATTCAGATCGACCAGGGCCAGCTTCGCGCCCTTGCCGGCGAAATACTCGGCCATGGAACGGCCCAAACCCTGGCAACCGCCGGTGATAATGATTACTTTGTCGTTGAGTTGCATTCGCATGTCCCGCTGGCAGGTCTGAGTTGTTTTTGTTGTCGGCAACGCTCGATCGGCACCGGTCAGGCCTGGTTGCACACGAACATTTGCCCGATGCGCGCCGGTTACTTTTCGCTGCGCGCCTGTCCGTTTTCTAGACGGAACCCATTTAAGGAGTCACAAATTGAGCGCTGAAGTGGCGAAGAATGCCCGAGAATTGCTTCTCAAGGAATACCGTGGAGTGCTGTCGACCCACTCCAAGTCGATGCCGGGTTTTCCCTTTGGCTCGGTTGTGCCGTATTGCCTGGACGAGCAGGGTCGGCCGCTGATCCTGATCAGCCGCATCGCGCAGCACACGCATAACCTGCAGAAAGATCCGAAGTGCTCGATGCTGGTGGGCGAGCGCGAGGCCGACGACGTGCAGGCGGTCGGGCGGCTGACCTATCTGGCCCAAGCGCAGAAACTCGAAGACCCGGCCGCGATCGAGGCTGCCGCCGAGCGTTATTACCGCTATTTCCCCGACTCGCAGAATTATCACCAGGCCCACGATTTCGATTTCTGGGTGCTCGATCCGGTGCGCCATCGCTACATCGGCGGCTTTGGTGCGATCCACTGGATCGACGATCTGACCTTGGCCAACCCGTTCGCCGGCAAGGCGGAAATCAGCATGGTCGAGCACATGAACAGCGACCACGCCAAGGCCATCGCCCATTACGTCGAGCTGGCCGGGCTGCCGAACAGTGTGCCGGCGCAACTGGCCGGCATCGACAGCGAGGGCATGCACCTGCGCATCGGTCAGGCCGTCTACTGGTTGCCCTTCGCGGCGCCATGTAATACGCCGACACAAGTGCGCGAGGCCTTGGTTTCTCTGGCTCACGCCCAGTCCTGGCCGAAAAAAGCGCAAAGTTAAGCTTGAATTCACGCAAGGGCGACGTCATCTAAGGCTTACTGCAAGGCATTTCTTGCGTTGAGGAAACTTTGATGCGCCCTTTTCTGTTGCTCTTTCTGCTGTTTCCAGTGCTGGAGCTGTTCGTATTCGTCAAAGTGGCAGGCTCTATCGGGTTCTTCCCGGCCCTGCTGCTGATCATTCTCGGCTCGATGTTCGGTGTGTTCGTGCTGCGCGTCGCCGGTCTGGCCACCGCATTGCGTGCCCGGGAAAGCCTGAATCGCGGCGAATTGCCCGCGCAGACCATGCTCGAAGGCCTGATGCTGGCACTGGCCGGCGGCCTGTTGATCATTCCCGGCTTCATCAGTGACGTGGTCGGTCTGGTGATGCTGTTGCCGGTCACCCGTCGTCTGCTGGCGAACAAGATGCGCCAGCGTGCTGAAGACCAGGCGATGCGCCAGCGTGCCTTCGCCGACGACCTGCAACCCCGTGGCGGCCCGGCCCCGCGCGAGCCGCTCGGTCGAGAGCCGAATGTGATCGAAGGCGAGTTCGAACACCGCGACAACAAGTGATATCAGCATCGACACGGCACCTGCGGGTGCCGTGCTCGTTTATGGCTGTTATTTACTGTGTCTGGATGAAAAATTTTTTCCGCCAGCCCTTGTAATCGGCTTGTACGCCCCTATGTATCGGTCACCGAAAGGTTTCCGGTATTCAAACCGGACAGACTTGCGCGGTTCGCTCGACGGACCGCAACCGGCGCAGGCCGGATTCGTTAAACCCGCCGGGACTACACCGGCCGATGAAAACCACAATTAGGAGAGATCGACAATGAAGCTTCGTCCTCTGCATGACCGCGTCGTCATCCGTCGCAGCGAAGAAGAAAAGAAAACCGCTGGCGGTATCGTCCTGCCAGGTTCGGCTGCTGAAAAAGCCAACCACGGTGTGATTCTCGCTGTAGGCCCGGGCAAAGCTCTGGAAAACGGTGAAGTGCGTGCACTGTCCGTGAAGGAAGGCGACAAGGTTGTGTTCGGTCCTTACTCCGGCAGCAACACTGTGAAAGTCGATGGCGAAGACCTGCTGGTAATGAGCGAGAACGAAATCCTCGCGGTTATCGAAGGCTGATATCCCCGTTCATTTTCCCGCTACTACAAAGTATTTAAGGAATATCGATCATGGCTGCTAAAGAAGTTAAGTTCGGCGATGCCGCCCGTACCAAGATGCTCAAAGGCGTCAACGTTCTGGCTGACGCGGTAAAAGCGACCCTGGGCCCGAAAGGCCGTAACGTGGTTATCGAGAAGAGCTTCGGCGCTCCAACCATCACCAAGGACGGCGTTTCCGTCGCCAAAGAAATCGAACTGGATGACCGCTTCGAAAACATGGGCGCGCAGCTGGTCAAAGACGTTGCCTCCCGTGCCAACGATGACGCTGGTGACGGTACTACCACCGCTACCGTTCTGGCTCAGTCGATCGTCAACGAAGGCCTGAAAGCCGTCGCTGCCGGCATGAACCCGATGGACCTCAAGCGCGGCATCGACAAGGCGACCATCGCCATTGTCAAAGAGCTCAAAGCCCTGTCCAAGCCATGCGCTGACTTCAAAGCCATCGCTCAGGTCGGCACCATCTCGGCCAACTCCGACAACTCCATCGGCGACATCATTGCCGAAGCCATGGAAAAAGTCGGTAAAGAAGGCGTGATCACCGTTGAAGAAGGCTCGGGCCTGGAAAACGAACTGTCGGTTGTAGAAGGCATGCAGTTCGACCGTGGCTACCTGTCGCCATACTTCGTCAACAAGCCGGACACCATGGTTGCCGAGCTCGACGGCCCGCTGATCCTGCTGGTCGACAAGAAGATCTCGAACATCCGCGAAATGCTGCCAGTGCTGGAAGCCGTTGCCAAAGCCGGCCGCCCACTGCTGATCGTGGCCGAAGACGTTGAAGGCGAAGCCCTGGCGACTCTGGTTGTGAACAACATGCGTGGCATCGTCAAAGTCGCTGCCGTCAAGGCACCGGGCTTCGGCGACCGTCGCAAGGCCATGCTGCAGGACATCGCTGTTCTGACCGGCGGTACCGTTATCTCCGAAGAGATCGGTCTGAGCCTGGAAAGCACCACCCTGGAGCACCTGGGTAACGCCAAGCGCGTGACCCTGTCCAAGGAAAACACCATCATCGTTGACGGTGCTGGCGTGCAGGCAGACATCGAAGGCCGTATCGCTCAGATCCGCGCCCAGGTTGCCGAAACCTCCTCGGACTATGACCGTGAAAAACTGCAAGAGCGTCTGGCCAAGCTGTCCGGCGGCGTTGCAGTGATCAAGGTTGGCGCTGGTTCCGAAGTTGAAATGAAAGAGAAGAAAGCCCGCGTTGAAGACGCCCTGCACGCAACCCGCGCAGCCGTTGAAGAAGGCGTGGTACCTGGCGGTGGCGTGGCACTGATCCGTGCTCTGGAAGCACTGACCGAGCTGACCGGCGACAACGCTGACCAGAACGTCGGTATCGCTGTGCTGCGTCGCGCTGTTGAAGCGCCGCTGCGTCAGATCGCTGCCAACTCCGGTGACGAGCCAAGCGTCGTCGTCAACGAAGTGAAGAACGGCAAAGGTAACTTCGGTTACAACGCTGCTTCCGGCGAATACGGCGACATGATCGAAATGGGTATCCTGGACCCAACCAAGGTAACCCGTTCGGCTCTGCAAGCTGCAGCCTCCATCGGCGGTCTGATCCTGACCACCGAAGCAGCGGTTGCCGACGCACCGAAGAAAGAAGGTGCAGCTGGCGGCGGTATGCCAGACATGGGCGGCATGGGTGGCATGGGCGGCATGATGTAAGCCAGCCCTGGCCCTGTAACGCAAAACCCCGCTGGCGAAAGTCAGCGGGGTTTTTTATTGCCCCAATTTCGAAGCTCACTGGTATCCCCCTGTGGGAGCGAGCCTGCTCGCGAAAGCGGTCTGTCATCCGACATGCAAGCCAGTTGAGCCGACAATTCGCGAGCAGGCTCGCTCCCACAGGTTGTTTATTTCAGGCATTGATCGGCTGTGTGTTCATCGCCGTCGAAGTCTTGCCAGCCGGGCGATACAGCACCCAGTAATAAGCCCCCAGACAAATCAGCCAGCAAAAAATCGCCGTCCACACGTTGTGCGAAAAGAAATGCGCACCCTGCATCATGCGGCTGATCGAGAACACCGAGCCCAGCGCAAAGGCAAATACAAACGCCTGCCGTGCCAGTCGCGGGCGGCGGTCACGCAACACGAAGAACAGTGCAAACAGGGTGAACCCTGTCGCCGCATGGCCACCCGGCCAGCAACGTCCCGGCTTGTCCGTGGCGGGGCGATGCTCCATCAGTTTGCTGTAGGTCTCGTGACCGCCGAATTGCTCCAGGCTCCACGGGCATTGCACGGCAGTGACGGCTTTGACTGGAGTGACAAACGAAGTCGCCAGCCCCAGCGACAGCACCAGGCAACCGAGTTCGCGCTTGAGCGGTTTCAGCCGTTCGATGAAAAACGCGCCGATGAAACCCAGAATGGCAAACACCGAGAAGCCGATCACCAGCTGTTTCGCCCGGTCATGCAGGATGTCTTCAAGAAAATAGCTGTGCCGCCCGATGAAATCGCCGGCGACCGGGTCGTAGAACATCTGTGCCAGAACCATGTCCAGATCGGTCAGTTCGAGCAACAGCAGAATGATCGCCGCCGCTGCGGGAATGCCCAGACACAACCACCAGTTCAGCGGTCTTGAAGCGGGAAGGGCAGAGGTCGACACCATGGCAGGTTCCTTGGTCGATGAACGGAGGAGAGAGCGTAATCGCGCGGAGTCTGCGCGCGCTGGCGTCGGCGATTTGTTAACCGAAAGTGAAAAAAACGTCGCCGCGCGCGCAGTGCAGGTTTATCGAAAAACGCCCCTAGCCCTGAGCCACACTTGGCCGTAAGCTGCGCGGGCCAAGACGGCCGTTACCCCGTTCGGAGGAGATGTCCATGCGAATTCTGCTGGTCGAAGACAACCGTGACATCCTGGCCAATCTGGCCGATTACCTGGGCATGAAAGGCTATACCGTCGATTGCGCACAAGACGGCTTGTCCGGTCTGCATCTGGCGGCGACCGAGCATTACGACCTGATCGTGCTCGACATCATGCTGCCCGGCATCGACGGCTACACCTTGTGCAAGCGCCTGCGTGAAGACGCCCGGCGTGACACGCCGGTGATCATGCTCACCGCCCGCGACCAACTCGACGACCGTCTGCAGGGCTTCAAGTCCGGTGCCGACGATTACCTGATCAAACCGTTTGCGCTGTCCGAGCTGGCCGCCCGCGTCGAAGCGGTCATGCGCCGTGCTCAGGGCGGCGGTCGCCGCGCATTGCAGGTCGGTGATCTGAGCTACGACCTCGACACCCTGGAAGTGACCCGCGAAGGCAAGCTGCTCAAGCTCAATCCGGTCGGCCTCAAGCTGCTCGCGGTGTTGATGCAGAAGAGCCCGCACGTGCTGCGTCGGGAGATTCTCGAGGAAGCGCTGTGGGGCGATGACTGCCCGGACAGCGACAGCCTGCGCAGCCATGTTCACCAGTTGCGCCAAGTGATCGACAAGCCATTCGCCAAGCCACTGCTGCACACCGTGCACGGTGTCGGTTATCGCTTGGCCGAGGGGCGAGATGGAGTTTAAGCAGAGTCTTTCCCAGCGGATCATCATCGCCTTTGCGCTGATGAGCGCACTGGTCGCCGGCGCTTTCGCCATGGGCATCGTTGCGACGGTGCATCTTGTGGAAGAGAAACTGATTTCCGCAGGGCTGGGCGGCGACCTGCAACGTCTGCTGCTGATGGACAACGTCTCCGACTGGAGCCATCGCCCCGAGCCGGATCAGTTGTTCTATTTCAGTGGCGGGCCGGGGGATTTCGACCTGCCCAAGGATCTGCGTCACCTCGATGCGGGTTTTCATGAGGTATTTCGCGAGCAGCTGTCCTATCACGCGATGGTCGAAGTGGTGGATGGTCGGCGTTATGTCTTGCTGCAGGACCAGAGCGATTTCGAAGAGCGCGAGCGCGTGCTGTTTGCCGTGGTGCTGGTGGGCTTCGTGCTCAGTCTGGCGCTGGCGGTGTTTCTTGGCTGGGTGCTCGCCCGCAAGGTGATGGCGCCGGTGGTGCGCCTGGCGAGACAGGTCCGCCATCGCGACCAGTTGCTCGGCCTGGCCCCGCCCTTGGCGCCGGATTACGCGGCGGATGAAGTCGGCGAACTGGCGGTGGCGTTCGATGCCACGCTGGGACGCTTGCGTCAGGCATTGACCCGCGAACGGCTGTTCACCAGCGACGTCAGCCATGAATTGCGCACGCCGCTGATGGTCCTGGCCAGCTCCTGCGAACTGCTGCTGGAAAACCCCGGTATCGATCAGCGCGGTCGCGCTCAGGTCGAACGCATCGCCCGAGCCAGCGAGGAGATGCGCGAACTGGTACAGACCTTCCTGATGCTGGCGCGCACGCAGAACGAAGAGGCCGCAGCGGCGCCACAGCAGAACCTCACACAAGTGGCCGAGAGCCTGCTGTGCCTGTGGCGTGAGCCGATCGAGCGCAAGGGGCTGACACTGATATTCGAGCCGGGCACCCCAGCGGATACTCGCTACAACGCGACCTTGCTGAACGCGGTAATGGGCAACCTGCTGCGTAACGCCCTGCATTACACCGAACAGGGTTTCATTCGTCTGACGCTCACCGCCAACGGTTTTGTCGTTGAGGATTCGGGCGTGGGCATCCCCGAGGAAAAACGCGAGGCGATGTTCGAACCGTTTGTGCGCGGCAGCGAGAAACGTGGCGAGGGTCTCGGCTTGGGCCTGTCGCTGGTCCAGCGCATCTGCGAAAACCAGGGCTGGACAGTCAGCCTGAGCACGATGGACCCCAATGGCTGCCGATTCGAGGTAGATCTTGGCGTGAATGCCGGCAAATAGTGGCTCGAGGCTACTCCCGTACAGCTGTCTAAATCCTGTATAACGTTGTAATACTTTGCAGATTTACCTGACAGAATTTTCACAATTGGATGACCTGACGCTGACACGCCGCTGCTTAAGGTGGCGTCATCAGAACAGGAGTCCAGATGATGGCCGGCCCGATCAAGCTCGATTTTTCCGAAAAGTACGACGACCAACACGCACAACGATATCTGCGCAAGCACCAGCAAAGCCTCGGTCGCCGCCTGTCGCACTGGCGCGATGAGCAAGTCGGTCGCAAGGCCCTGGCGCTGGCGGGAGATCCCGGGCTGGTGCTGGATCTGCCCTGCGGTGCCGGGCGTTTCTGGCCAATGCTCGCGGAGAAGCCCAACCGGGTGATCATTGGCGCGGACAATTCCGAGTCGATGATCAAGACCGCGCTGCAAGGGCAGCCAGCCGAGGTGGTCAAGCGTGTACAACCGCTGCACACCTCGGCATTCGATATCGCTCTGCCGGATAACTCGGTCGACAGCATCTTTTGCATGCGTCTGTTGCACCACATCGGCGAGGCCGAGCACCGCCGGGTGATCCTGCGCGAGTTCGAGCGGGTGACCCGTGACAGCGTGATTGTTTCGTTGTGGGTTGACGGCAATTTCAAGGCCTGGAAGCGCAAGCGCGCCGAGCGGGATCGACCGAGCCATGACTACCAGAATCGATTTCTGATTCCGGCGGCGACGATCGAGAAAGAATTTGAACAGGCGGGTTTCCGCATTCAGGAACAACTGGACTTCATACCGCTCTATGCGATGTGGCGAGTTTACGTATTACGCAAGAGGTAGAGGATGGCAGTGCAAGCAGCGGTTGAAGCGGATGTCGCTCCCCAGGATCGTTTCGATTATTACTGGAACCAGCGCGGCGAATGGGTTGAAGAGCCCAATGTGCGCCGTGGTGGCGAAAGCGGGGTGCAGCGCATCGTCGACCGTGACGGTCAGCTCTTGTACGCCAAGCGCCAGACCGGGCACATCTATCGCAGTTGGTTGCACCCGTTCGGTCGCCCGACCGTATTGCGTGAACTCGATGCGCTGACCGGCGTAAGCAAACTCGGCGTGCGTGTTCCGCAAATCGTTTTTTGCGGCGCTCAGCCGGATCCGCAGCACAAATGGCGCGCACTGCTTGTCACCAAATCCCTCGACGGTTTTCAGGAACTGGAACACTGGCTGGCCGCCGCCGGTGGTCGCGATCAATGTGGTGACGTGGTCTACGAAAAAGTCCTCAAGGACCTCGCCGAGAACCTGGCGCGCATGCACAAGGGCCGCTGGCAACACAGCTGCATTTACATCAAACACGTTTTCGTGCGCGTCACCGGTGAAGGTGAAACGGCGCAGGTTGAAGTGGCGTTGATCGATCTGGAGAAGTGCCGCCAGCGTCTGACCCCCTATCGAGCCGCACAGCATGACTTGAAGCAACTGCGTCGCCATTCGTCGTTCCGCGATGCCGACTGGAAAAAACTCGTCTACTTTTATGAGACGGCGTTTGGCAGCGCTATCAAAGGTTTATAGCGATGAAACTCGAAATTGCACGAGGTTTGTTCCTGGTCGGGGCCTTGGCAGTTGCTTCACTGGCGGTGGCTGCCTGGGAGCAGCCGCGCATGCAGGTCATAGGGGCGTCCGGGAACGACGCTCATTGTTCGGTTCCACGGGTGGCAAAAGCCTCCGTGGCGACCCAGCCCGATCATGATTTGCTGTTGTTCATGTTCGGACTGTCTCAGGGAATGAGGCCAGCCAGTTGAAACGATTGAAGCCCAAATGAAAGGCCTCGCAATTGCGAGGCCTTTTTTATTCAACAACTTTCAAGATACATATCGCCCTCTGTGGGAGCGAGCCTGCTCGCGAAGGTGTATCAGTCGACATCAATGCAGCTGAACTGCCGCATTCGCGAGCAGGCTCGCTCCCACAGGATGTTATTTGCGATCCGGTTTCGCCAGGAAGGTATAAACACACGGCAGCACGAACAGCGTAAACAGCGTGCCAATCGACATCCCTGTGGCAATCACCATGCCGATATCAAAGCGGCTCACGGCGCCCGCGCCGGTGGCCAGAATCAGCGGCACCATGCCGAACACCATTGCCGCCGTCGTCATCAGCACCGGGCGCAAGCGAATTGCCGCCGCTTCCTCCACCGCGTCACGGGCGCTCAGGCCCTTGTCCTTGCGCAACTGGTTGGCGAATTCGACGATCAGGATGCCGTGCTTGCTGATCAGGCCGATCAGCGTCACGAGCCCGACCTGGGTGTAGATGTTCATGCTCGACCAGCCGAGGAACAACGGGATCAGCGCGCCGCAGATCGACAGCGGCACCGTCACGAGAATCACCAGCGGATCACGGAAGCTTTCGAACTGTGCGGCCAGCACCAGAAAGATGATCGCCAATGCCAGAGCGAAAGTTACCCACAGCGCGCTGCCTTCTTGCACGTACTGGCGCGAGGCACCGCCGTAGTCGAAGGCAAACCCGGCCGGTGCTTCTTCGCGGGCAATCTGCAGCACGGTGTCGATGGCTTCGCCCATGCTCACCAGCGGGAAACCGGAAATCTTCGCTGCGTTGAGTTGCTGGAACTGATTGAGCTGGCGCGGTCGTGCGCGGTCGCTGACCTTGATCAGCGTCGACAGCGGCAGCAATTCGCCCTGGGTGTTTTTCACGTAGTAATTGCTCAGCCAGTCCGGGTTGTCGCGGTAGGCCCGTTCGACCTGGGCGATGACCTTGTAGCTGCGCCCGTCGATGGTGAAGCGATTGATCTCCGCCTCGCCGAGCAAGGTCGCCAGCGTGCTGCCGAGGTCAAGCATCGACACGCCCATCTGCGCGGCCTTGTCGCGGTCGATATCCACGACTACTTCCGGCTTGTCGAACGCCAGATCGAGGTCGACAAAGGCGAACTTGCCGGACTCCATCGCGCGTTTCTCGATGCGCTCGGCGACTTGCAGCAGCAGTTCATAGTCATTGGCGGTGTTGACCACGAATTCGAAGGGCAGGCCTTCACCGGTGCCGGGCAGGGAGGGCAGGTTGAAACCGAAGATCTGCAGGCCGGGAATACTCTCCAGTTTGCTCTGCACCTCGGGGAGGATTTCCATCTGCGTGCGGCTGCGCTCGTTCCATGGCTTGAGCAAAAAGCCGCCGATGCCGGCCTGCACACCGTTATAGCCGTTGATCTGAAACGATGAGTAGTACTCGGGAAACTCTTTGAAGATGGTGATGAATTCGTCGGTGTAGGTGCTCAGGTAGTCGAGGTTGGTCGGCTGCGGTGCGCTGGCCATCATGAAAATGATGCCTTGATCCTCGTCCGGGGCCAGTTCCGACTTGGTGAACTTGAGAAACACCGGAATCAGGCACAGCACGATCACCGCAAACACCAGCACCACCGGCCGCGTATTGAGCGTGCCGTGGAGCATGCTTTGATAACGGCGCTTGAGGCCTTCAAAGACGCGGTCGAGACGATGGGCCAGCCCGCTGGGGTTCTCTTCGTGGCGCAGCAGAAACGCGCACATCATCGGCGACAGCGTCAGGGCGACGACGCCAGAAATCACCACTGCTCCAGCCAGGGTCAGGGCGAACTCCTTGAACAACGCCCCGGTCAGCCCGGTGAGGAAACCGATCGGCGCATACACCGCCGCCAGGGTGATGGTCATCGACACCACCGGCATGGCAATTTCCCGCGCGCCTTCCAGCGCTGCGTCGAACGGCGTCTTGCCTTCCTCGATGTGCCGGTGGATGTTTTCCACCACGACGATCGCGTCGTCCACCACCAGACCGATGGCCAGCACCATGGCCAGCAGCGTCAGCAGGTTCATCGAGTAACCCATCATCTGCATGAAGAACATCACGCCGATCATCGACAGCGGAATGGTCACCACCGGGATCACTACCGAACGCAGCGCGCCGAGAAACAGGAACACCACGACGATGACGATCAGCACCGCTTCGAACAGGGTTTTCACCACCTCATCGATGGAGGCCTGAATGAACAGTGTCGCGTCGTAGGCGATTTCGCTTTTCAGGTTCGGCGGCAGCTGTGCTTCCAGCTCGGGCATCAACTTGCGCACTTCCTTGATCACGTCCAGCGGGTTGGCGCCGGGAGTGGCCTTGATGCCGATGTACACCGACGGCGTGCCGCCAAACGAGCTGATCGAGTCGTAGTTTTCCGCGCCCATTTCCACCCGCGCGACATCACGCAGCAACACACGGCTGTCGCCAT